>JAJDEQ010000026.1 GCA_029259695.1 Planctomycetota bacterium | reverse complement strand
GGGCATGTCGCCGCTCCAACCCCAGGCCAGCACTGCATTGCCGGCCAGGATCGAGGACAGCGCACCGAAGCCGTTGAAGCGTCGCCAGCGCACTCCGAGGAACAGCGTGGGCACCAGGGTCGTGTAACCCTCGAAGGCCCGCTTGGAGATCTCGAACACCGACTCGTCCCAGAACTGGGCCAGCGTGTAGACCAGGGCCGCGCAGGTCACCACGAAGGCGCGGCCCGCCACGATGTCGCGTCGACCGGCGGCCTCGGTTGCAGCATCGGCCGCGGCCCCGGGTGCAGCCTCGGTCCCGGCCCTGGTCGCGGCCTCGTTGCGGGCGGCGTGCGCGCCCTGAGGACGGAACGCGTCGAGCACGTCGCGCACGAGCATCGAGCTGAGCGTCAACAACTGCGCATCGAGCGTGGACATGACGGCGGCCAGCACGGCCAGGACGCCCAGGGGAGCGAGCAGCGCCGGCATGTGCTCCTTCGCCATCAGCGGCAACACCGCGTCCGGGCGCTCCAACCCGGGGAGCGCCGCGGCCCCCCACACGCCGATCAGCACGGCGGGCACCCAGAGCATCAACAGCGCCAACGGGTACAGCCGACACACCGCGCGCAACGAACGCTGACTGCGGGCGGCCATGATCCGCGCGAACATGTGCGGGAAGCCGATCACCGTGAGCGAGATGACCATGCCCCACGACGCCCACGCGCGGGGTTCGAACAGCCCCCGACGTTCGATGCGCAACAGCTCCGGCGCCTCGCGACGCACCGCGTCTGTCGCCGCCTCGAGCCCCCCCAGCGAGGACGAGATGAAGAAGAAGCCGGCCGTCATGAAGACCAGGAACACCGCGCCCTGCAAGACGTTGGTCCAGGCCGTCGCCCGCATGCCGCCGAGGCTCGTGTAGACGAGCGAGACCAGCACGACGCCCAGCCCACCCTGCCACGGCGCCACGGCGCCCTCGCTCGCCTGCTCCAGGGCCACCGACACGCCGACCACCGCCTGCACCATGTACGGCACGGTGTAGAGCGTGAAGAAGGCGAACAGCAGCAACCCGACGGCGCGGGAACCGAAGCGACGCGCGTAGAGTTCGGCCGGCGTGAGCGCGCCCAGGCGGGCGGCCATGCGTCGAGCCGGCGAGCCGATCAGCCAGAAGGTCAGCGGGATGCCCAGCGCGATGATCGGCGCGTTCAGGCCGAAGGTGCCGATGCCGTCGGTGTAGGCCCGACCGGGAATGCCCACCAGCACGAACGACGTTGCGTTCGTGCCGAACAGCGCCATGAACAGCACCAGCGTGCCCAGACCCCGGCCCGCGAGGAAGTACTCGTCGGGCGAACGGGTCGCACGGCGCGTGGCCACGACGCCCACCACGAGCACCGCGATCACGTACACCGCGATGGCGACACCGACGCTCTGCACCGCGCTCACGCCGGCTCGTCCCGCCACACGCGACTGCAGAACCACAACAGGTAGGCCCACGCCAGGACCATCCACGCCAGCCGGTAGGCCAGCTCCTCCGGCATCCAGCCGAAGTAGATCACGTCGCGCTGGGCGCGCCAGGAATCGAGGTGCAGCACCAGCAGCAACAGGAAGCCGACCCAGGCGAGCAGCGTCGTCCCGCCCGACCGAGGCAATCCGTCCGTCGCTCGGCCCACGGGTGCCTCTCTCAGTCGGAGAGCGTGGCGATCACCGGGGCGTGGTCCGACGGCTTCTCGCCGCCGCGCTCCTCGGTGTCCACCTCCACCCCGGTGCAGGCTTCGAGGGCCGGCGGGCTCATCAGGAAGTGGTCGATGCGCAGGCCCCGGTTGCGGGGGAAGCCCCGGGTGCGGAAGTCCCACCAGGTGTAGATCTCGCCCTCTTCGTGGAACTTGCGCAGGGCGTCGACGTAGCCCGGCTCCATCAGCCGCAGCAGCGCCTCGCGTTCGGGCGTGCTGCACAGGATCTTGTCGCGCCAGCCGTCGGGGTCGTAGACGTCACGGTCGTCGAAAGTGCAGTTGAAGTCACCCGTGATGACCACCTTCTCGCCCAGGTCGTAGCGCTCGTGCACGAAGTCGGCCAGGCGCGCCATCCACTCCAGCTTGAAGTCGTACTTCACGTCACCGACGGCGCGACCGTTGACCACGTACAGGTTGAGCAGCAGGACATCGCCCACCTGGGCGCCGATCACCCGGTGCTGGCTCTCGTCCGGGTTGCCGGGGAAGTCCCGGGTAACGTCCTCGAGGCTGCGCGTCGACAGGATCGCCACGCCGTTGTAGGTCTTCTGTCCGTAGGTCTCGACGTGGTACCCGAGCGCCCCGATCTCCTCGAGCGGGAACTGCTCGTCGACACACTTGAGTTCCTGCAGGCAGACGACCTCGGGCCGGTGCTTCTCGAGCCAGGCGAGCACCCGCGGCAACCGCGCGCGGACCGAGTTCACGTTCCAGGTGACGATGCGCATGGGCTCAGGATAGCGATTCGTCCGCGGACGTTCGCTCCCACTGCCAAGCGTGCCGACAACCCCGCCGAGCGGCGACGGAGCGTCAGCGCGCGAGGTGGAACACGATCCCCAGGCCGAAGCGCATCCCGCGCGTGACCGGGCGCATGCCGTGCCGCAGGAACACCCGCTTCCGGCGACGGCCGTCGAGTTCGACGCGACAGCGACTGGCGAACAGCAGCAGGTCGCCTTCGGTGGCCGGGACGACGTGCTCGGTCTCGCGGCCTCCCGAGGCAGCGTCCTCGACGAGCACGAACTCGCCGCCCTCGAAGTCGCGGCCGTGGCGACTGAGCACCAGCAGGGCCTGGAACGGGAACCACACCTCGCCGTAGAGGTCACGGTGCGGGTGGTTCACCCCGCCTGCGCCGTAACAGAGCACGATCGACGACGCGCGACGCTGGCCCCCCCGGCGGCAGTGCGCCCAGAACGTGTCCAGGTCCGGCGGGTACACGCGACCGCGCACCTCCAGCCCGGCGGGCGCGAGGCGCGCGTACAGGTCGGTGCGCAAGGCAGCGGCGGGATCGAGCAACGGCTCGGACAGGTAGTGGTAGGCACCCACGCCGAAGCCGTGGGGCGCCATCTGCACCGAGCGCTCGAAGCCGCCTCCGCGTTCGATCTCCGCCAGCGAGGCGAGCAGGTCGGCGCACTCGGCGGGACTGAACAGTGACGGGACCCGGGCCAGGCCGCGACCGAGCAGGTCGCCCCGCAGTCCGGCCCAGTCCTGCCGCTCCAGGCGTTGGGCGAGAGGTGTGGTCTGGGCGGCGAGGCCGCCGGGGCGCTTCCAGTCGGCCAGCGCAGGCACGGCGGCATCGGGAACACTGCCCGGATCGCCGTCCTGCACCAGCTCATCGCGCAGCGCCGCGACCGCGGCGAGCCCCCGTTCGCGTGCCGCGGCGACGTCCGGCAAGGCCTCGACCAGTTCGGCGGGCCAGGCGGCCACGACCGCATCGTCCGCGGCGGCGAACTCACCCGTCGCCAGCTGACCCACGAAGGGCGTCGCCACCCGGGCTGCCCAGGCCGGCACGCTCTCGTCCTGCGCCGGCCGGGCGTGTTCGGCCCGCAACCGCGCCAGCTGCACGGCGGCGCGCTGCGGGTCGCGGGCCAGAGCCCCGCGCGAACTCACGACCCGATGCCAGGGCACCGCGGCTCCCGACCCCTCGTCGTCCACACGGCCGAGATGGGTCGGCATGCTCCGCCAACTCGGCTCGAGCGAGACCGGCAACGGGACCCCGGCCAGGGCCCGCCCCGCCGCCCGCGCAGCCCCCGGCCGCCCCGCCATGGCGGCCAGTTGCTTGAAGGACCGCGTCTGACCAGCCGGGATGGCCGCGGCCGCGAGGAGGAAGGGGTCCGAGGTCATGGCGCTCCCTGCGAGACGAGTCGACCCGCGGCGATCGGCCGGGCCGGCTCGCGGGCTTGATCCGGGAACTTCGCGGGCTCCCGAGAATCACGTGCTTCCCCAGGATCAGGCTGGATTCTGGATTGCGCAAAGCCTTCCATCGGCAGATGCCCATGGATGACTCGCCCAGCCCCGCGCTCCCCGCCGCCGACCCGCCGGCAGCTCCAGGGATCCGGGCCCGCTTCCACGTGCTGGCCGTGCTGCTCATCACCGGCCTCACCGTGGCCGTGTTCTGGACCGCGCTCGAGAACGCCTACCACCTCGACGACCACTACCGGGTGCCCGGCAACCCGGCGATCGAGCAGCTGCACCCCATGGGCCGCCACTTCGTGGACCCGCGCACGAGCGCCACCCTGCCGCGCCTGGTCCAGTACCGCCCCCTGCTGCCGCTGAGCATGTCGATCAGCTACGCCCTGGCCGGCGGGCACAGTGTGGTGGCCTATCACGCGGGCAACATCCTCCTGCACCTGCTTTCGTGCATCGTCTTCTACGGATTGGTGCTGTCGCTGTTGCGCGGCGGCTCCCGTGGGGCGACACCCGCCGACGGACGGCCGGCAGCGACTCCTGGTTGGGCAGCCACCACGGTGGCCCCCGCGCACCACGGCTGGCTGGCCCTCGCCGTGACCCTGCTGTACGCCGTGCACCCCGTGTCCGGCGTGCCGGTCAACTACATCTGCGCGCGGGACCTGCTGCTGATGCAGGTCTTCCTGCTCACCTCGTTCTGGACCTACGTCGGTTGGACCCGGAGCGGCGGCGGCTGGTGGCGCTGGCCGTTGATCCTGGGTTGCTACGCCCTGTCGATGGCGTCCAAGACCAACGGCGTGGCCTTCCCCGCCCTCGTGCTGGCGTATGAGCTGACGCTCGGGCAGCGCCGTTTGTTCAGCCTGCGCACGTGGCTGCGCGTGGTGCCCTTCGCGGCCCTGGCCGTCGGCTTCTTCGTCTTCACCCGCGAGGTGCTCGACTTCTCCGACGTCGAGCAGCTCGGCATGGACAAGACGACCTGGGGCGACCGCGCCGAGTACGGCCGCACGATGCTGAAGGTGCACAGCTTCTACTACCTGCGCAACGTCCTGTGGCCGTTCTTCATGCGGCCGCTGCCGGCCGTGGCCGAAGTGCAGAGCTGGCTCGACCCGGCGATGCTCTTCGGCCTGCTGGTCGTGGCTGGTTCGCTCGAGTTCGCCTGGCGCCGGCGACGCGGCGCCGCCGCGATCACGTTCGCGATCCTGGCCTACTGGATCATGTTCGCGCCCACGTCGTCGATCGCCCCCTTCCGCTACCTGGCCGTGGACTACCGCGGCTACCCGTCGCTGCCGTACCTGTTCCTCGCCGTGTGCCTGGTGCTGCACGGGCGCTTGGGTGCGAAGAGCCGGCGACTGGTCTTCGCCGCGGCCCTGCTGTACGCGGCCGGTTCGTCCTTGTGGCACAACACGATCTGGCGCACCGACGCCACCTTCTGGGAACAGAGCGTGAAGTACGGCGCGCGCCCCATGGGCATGGTCAACTACGCGCGCAGCCAGTTCGGCGTGGACGACGAGACGGCCCACCGCTACCTGACCGAGGCGATCGACCTCGACCCGCGCAACGTGGTGGCCCACATCAACCTCGGGCTGCTCGAGATCCGCACCGGCGACGTGGACACGGGGATCGCCAGTCTCGACGACGCCGTGCGCATGGGCGACACCTGGGCCGACGCCCACTACTGGCGCGCCAAGGGCATGATCAACGCCAAGCGCATCGCCGACGCAGGCCCCTCGGCGGTGCGCGCCGTGGAGCTCGACCCGCGCCGTCCGCTCTACCGCGAATACGCCGAGTCCGTGGTGCGCTCGGGCATCAAGGACGCGCGAGCGCGCGACGACCTCGACCAACTGGCGCAGTTCATGGCCCTGCGCGTGCGACTCGACGCCACGCCCCAGAACGAGGAGCAGCTCGTGTCGACGCTGTACCAGGCCGCCTGGGCCGCCCGCGGCCGCGGCGACCACCTCGCGGTGGTCCAGCACCTGGCCCAGCTGCACAGCCTCCAGGATGCGTTCGAGCAGTCGCGCTTCCTGGAGGGCCTCGGCCTGCAGCGCCTGGGGCGCAACGGCGACGCCATCGTGTCGTACCGGCGCGCGCTCGAGAGCGACCCGGACTACGCCCAGACCTACTTCAACCTCGCCTATGCGCTGATGGAGCAGGGTGCCCATGGGGAGGCGGTGGACCACTTCCTGCGCACGCTGGTGCTCCAGCCGGACTACGACGAGTGCCACCTGCACCTGGCGACCTGCCTGGAGGCGCTGGGTCAGAGCGCCGAAGCAGCCCGCCATCGCGCCGCGTACGAAGCCTCACTCCAGGACGGTTGAACGCCGTCCGGCCGGCCCCCGCCACCCGGCCTCCACCACAGGCACCGATCCGGCAGACACCGACGCGGGGGAACAGGCGCCCGCGCCGCCCCGCCGGCGGTCCCCTGAACCACCGGTGGAGAGGCGCGGGCCCGAGCGACCATTGCAGCCGGGGGGCTGCCCTCATCAGGCGCTCTTCTCCAAGCCGCCCCGCAGCGTGCGAGCACCCCGGGGGACGTCTTCTCCTCCATCAGCGCGAAACCGGGCCGCAATGCCCTCCCCTTTTTCGGTGTTTTTCTCGCGGCGGCGAGGGGCCCGTCGCGGCCTACCCCCGCAGCCGACGGCGACACGGGGCCACACACCCCGATTCCGGCACGAAACGCCCGGTTTGCCCCCGGTGGGTCCCGAGGGGACAATGAGCCCGGGACCCATGGATCCAAGCCCTCCAGAGCCGTCACGCGACGATCGTCCCAGCGACGCGGACGACCTGCTGCCCCTCGTCTACGACGAGTTGAGGGCGCTCGCGGCCGAGTCCCTGCGCCACGAGCGCCGCGGCCACACGCTCCAGCCCACGGCGCTGGTCCACGAGGCCTACATGCGCCTGGCCCAACTGGACCGCATCCGCTGGAAGGACAAGACGCACTTCCTGGTGGCCGGCGCCGGGGCGATCCGCCGGGTCCTGGTGGACAGCGCGCGCGCCAAGAACACCGCCAAGCGCGGCGGCAACGCGTCCCGCATCACGCTCAGCGCCGTGGACGGCCAGGGCGGCGGCACACCCCAGCACTGGGAGCTCGACGTGCTGGCGCTGGACGAAGCCCTGGGCCGTCTGGCCGAACTGGACGGGCGCAAGGCACGCGTGGTCGAGCTGCGCTACTTCGGCGGACTGACCATCGAGGAGACGGCCCGCACCCTGGACGTGGGCACCACCACCGTCGAGGACGACTGGGCCTTCGCGCGCTCGTGGTTGGCACGCCAGCTCGGCGAGCACGGCGGACGATGACCGACTCCGCCGAACAGCGATTCGCGGCGGTGGAGCGACTGTTCCAGCGCGCGCGGCGCATGGAGCCGGGCGAACGGGCCACCTGGCTGGCCGAGTCCTGCGCCGCTGACGACGAGCTGCGGCAGGAAGTGGAGGCGCTGCTGCAAGCGCACGACGGCGAGTTCCTGGGCACCCCCGCGCTCGGCAGCGGTTTCCGCGTCGACTCGATCGACGGCGTCCCGGCGCCCGCGTACCACCCGGAACGCGTCGGCCCCTACCGCATCCTGCGCCCGCTGGGCGAGGGCGGCATGGGCGTCGTCTACCTGGCCGAGCAGGACCATCCGCGTCGCACCGTCGCGCTCAAGATGATCCGCGCCGAGCTGGCCTCGGAGCAGATGCTGCGCCGCTTCGAGCACGAGGCACAGATCCTCGGACGCTTGCGCCACGCGGGGATCGCCCACGTGCACGCAGCCGGCGTCCACGACGACGGGCGCGCGTGGATCGCCATGGAGTTCGTGGACGGTCGCCCGCTGCTGCAGTTCGTCGACGAGGAGCGGCTCGACACGCGGCAACGGCTCGAGCTGTTCGTGAAGATCTGCGATGCCGTCCAGCACGCACACGGCCGCGGCGTGATCCACCGCGATCTCAAGCCCGGCAACATCCTGGTGGAAGTCGGCCAGGACCCGCCCACGACCGGCACCGGTGAGCGCCGCTCAGCGGTGGGCAGCTCACCGCACCAGGCCAAGATCCTCGACTTCGGCGTGGCGCGGGTGACCGACAAGGACCTGCTGGTCACGACCATGCACACGTCGCTGGGCCAACTGCTCGGCACCGTGCAGTACATGAGCCCCGAGCAGGCGGCCGGCGACCCGGACCACCTCGACGCCCGCTCCGACGTGTACGCCCTGGGGGTGATCCTCTACGAGCTGCTGTGCGGCGAGCTGCCCTACGACCTCGGCAACGGCATGGTCCACGAGGCGGTGGGCGCCATCCAGACCGAGGACCCGCGGCCCATCAGCACCCATGTCCCGGCGTTGCGCGGGGACGTGAACACCGTGCTGCTCAAGGCGCTCGAGAAGGACCCCGACCGCCGCTACCAGACCGCGGCCGACCTGGCCGCCGACATCCTGCGCTTCCTGGCGCACGAACCGATCGTCGCCCATCCGCCCAGCACGGCCTACCAGCTGGCCAAGTTCGCGCGTCGCAACCGCATGCTGGTGGCCCTCGTGGGCGCGGTCTTCGTGTCCCTGGTCCTGGGCCTGCTCACGACGAGCTGGCAGTGGCTGCAGGCCGAACGCCTACGCACCAGCGAGCGCGACGCGCGCCTCTCGGCCGAACAGGCGGGGCGGGAGGAGCGCGCCGCCCGGCTCGAGGCCGAACGAGCGCGGGAGCTGGAGGCCGCGGCGCGCGACGCCGAAGCCACCCAGCGCCGACTGGCCGAGCGCCGCTTCGGCGACGTACGCGACCTGGCGCGGCGCTTCATCTTCGACTTCGACAACTCGATCCGCCATCTGGTGGGCAGCCTGCCGGCCCGGCGCCTGGCCGTCAGCACCGCACTCGAGTACCTCGACCGGCTCGCCGCCGAGGCTGGCGACGACGTGGACATGCGCCGCGAACTGGCCAGCGCCTACGCGAAGATCGGCGACATCCAGGGCGCCCCCCACCTGCCCAACACGGGTGACACCGCAGGCGCTCGGGAGAGCTACCTGCGGGCCCGCGAACTGCTCGCGGGACTCCACGCCGAGCGCCCCGGAGATCGCAACGTGCACAACGACGTCGCCCTGGTGGACAACCGCCTGGGGGACCTCGCGGCCGACACGGGCCGCCACCAGGAAGCAACCGACCACTACAACCGCGCGCTGCAGGCCGCCGAGCAGATCCTCGCGCGCCATCCCGACGACCCGCAGGCCCAACGCGAGCGGGTCACCGCCGCCAATCGCGTGGCGGGCATGCTGCTCACGACAGGCCACCGGGAGCAGGCGCGCGTCATGTACGAAGACGCCATGCGCAGCAGCCGGGAGTTGCTGGCGCGCGAGCCCGACGACGTTCGCGCCCGCCGCGACCTGATGGTCGCCCACTTCAAGCTGGCCGTGTTCCACGAGAGCGGCGCCGACCGCGAGCGGGCCCTGGCCGCCTACGAGGCCTACATGGAGCTCGCCCGGGAACTGGCCGAGCGCGACCCGACCAACGTCGTGGCCAAGCGCGACCTGACCACGGGACACGCCCGGCTGACCAAGCTGCTGCAGGCCATGGGACATCCCGAGACGTCGCGCGAGCACCACGAGGCGGCCCGCGCCATCAACCTGCAGCGCGTCGCACTCGAACCGGAGAATGCCAACGCGCGCTACGACCTCGCCGGCAGCCACATCCACAGCGGCGAACTGGCCCTGGCCGAGGGACGCCTCGACGCCGCCCGGGGGGCCTTCCAGGCCGCCGTCGAACTCACCCGACCGATGGCCGAACAGAACGCCGACCACGGCACCTACCAGCGTCGGCACGGCGTGGCGCTGTTCAAGTTCGGTGAACTCGGCTACGCCGAGGCGGGTGACACGCAGCGTTCACGGGACGACCGCCGCGCGGCCTGCACCGAAGGGCGTCGGTGGTTCGAACGCAGCCTGGCGGTGTTCGAGCACTTGCGCGAACTGGACCTGCTCGCCGGGGGGGACGCCGGCGTGCCGGCCGAGATCCAGGGCGAGATCGACAAGTGCACCCAGCGCCTCGCGGCCATCACCACGGGCGTGGACTGAGGTCGACCGACATGGCGCGAGACAACCGGACGTTCACGTGTCCCAACTGCGAGGCCCGGGTGAAGCGCACCGCGCTGGCCTGCCCCTCGTGCGGTTCGGATCGTTCCACCGGCTGGGCCGACGACGCCGGCGACATGTGGTACGAGGACCTCCCCGGCCACGAGGGCGACGACGACTTCGACTACGACGCGTTCGTCGAGCGCGAGTTCGGCGAACCCGCGCCGTGGCGACTGGACGGGCGCTGGGTGTTGTTCGCCGCAGCGCTGGTCTTCGCGTTCGCCGTGGCCTGGATCATCCGCTCCGCCTAGCGGGCGCCAGTCCGCGCCGGAAGCCTAGTGCCGGAAGTGGCGCGCCCCGGTGAAGACCATGGCCATGTCGTGCAGGTTCGCGGCGGCCACGCTCTCCTTGTCCCGGATCGAGCCGCCGGGCTGGATCACCGCGCGCACGCCCACACCGGCGGCCTCGTCGATCGAATCGCGGAAGGGGAAGAACGCGTCCGAGGCCATCACGCTGCCCCGCGCCCGGTCGCCGGCCTTGCGCGCCGCCATGTGGGCCGAGTCGACGCGGCTCATCTGCCCGGCCCCGACGCCCACCACCGTGCCCTCCTTGACCAGCACGATGGCGTTGCTCTTGACGTGCTTGCAGACCCGCCAGGCGAACTCGAGGTCGGCCCGCTCGGCCCGTGAGGGCTGGCGCTCGGTCACCACCTCGCGCTGTTCGTCGTCGAAACCGTCGTCGCGCTGCTGCAGCAGGTAGCCGCTCGTCACCTGACGGACCACCAGGTCGTCGCCGGCCGGGGCACCCAGGTCACCGCAGGCCAGCAGGCGCACGTTCTTGCCCCACTTCACCCGCGACGTGAGCACCTCGACGGCCCCGTCCTCGAACGACGGCGCGACGATCACCTCGAGGAAGGTGTCGGGCTGGGCGATCGTCTCGGCCAGGGGGATGTCCACCGGTCGGTTCACCGCCACGATGCCGCCGAACGCAGACTGGGGATCCCCGCTCCACGCGCGTCGGAAGGCCGTCGCCAGGTCGCCGGCGGTGCCGCAGCCGCAGGGATTGGTGTGCTTGATCACCGCCACCGCCGGCTCATCGAACTCGCGTACGAGTTCCAGCGCCGCGTCGGCATCCATGATGTTGTTGTAGGACAGCGCCTTGCCGTTGAGCTGCTCGGCGGCCGCGATCGAAGCGCCCGGGGCGCCCGGCACGCGGTAGAAGGCCGCGCGCTGCTTGGGGTTCTCGCCGTAGCGCAATTCGCTGCCGTGGCCGCCCTCGCGCACCAGCACTTCGGGCAACCCGCCCTGTCGGGCGCTGAACCAGTTGCCGATCGCCGCGTCGTACGCGGCGGTGGTGAGGAACGCCTTGGTCGCCAGCGCCCGGCGCGCGCTCGTGCTCTGCTCACCGCCGCCCTCGTCGCGCTCGGCATCCAGGCCCGACAGCACCGCGTCGTAGTCGGTGGGATCGGTGACGACCCACACGAAGCGATGGTTCTTGGCAGCCGAGCGGATCATGCTCGGCCCGCCGATGTCGATGTTCTCGATCGCGTCGGCGTCGGTCACGCCGGGGCGCGCGACGGTCTCGCGGAAGGCGTACAGGTTCACCGCGACGACGTCGATGGCGCCGATGCCGTGCTGCTCCATCGCGTCCCGGTGGCCCTCCACGTCGCGCAGGGCGAGCAGGCCGCCGTGCACCGCCGGGTGCAGCGTCTTGAGCCGACCATCCATCATCTCGGGGAAGCCGGTGACGTCGGCCACGTCGGTCACCTCGAGGCCGGCCTCACGCAGCGCGCGCGCCGTGCCGCCGGTGGAGAGCAGTTCGAAGTCCCGGTCGGCCAGGCCGCGGCCGAAGGCCTCGATCCCGGTCTTGTCGGTCACGGACAGCAGGGCGCGTCGTCGCACGGGGGCGTCTCCCGGGGTGGCTCCTGCGGGTGTCATGCCGGCGACCTCGCCGAGGGCGCGCCCCCGGGAGCGTTCCGTCGGTGGAACGTGGTCATCGCTTGCGACTCCGCAGATAGGTCTCGATGAACTGCTGGATGTCACCGTCCAGGACGGCGGTCGTGTTGCCGACCTCGTGGTCGGTGCGATGGTCCTTGACCATCTGGTACGGGTGCAGGACGTAGCTGCGGATCTGGTGCCCCCAGCCGATGTCGCCCCGATCGCCGGCCAACCCCTCGAGCTCGGCGCTGCGTTCCTCCTCGGCCTTGGTGGCGAGTTTGGCGGCGAGCATCTTGAGCGCGGTGTTGCGGTTCTTGTGCTGACTGCGCTCGCTCTGGCAGGCCACGATGATCCCCGTGGGCAGGTGCGTGATGCGGATTGCCGAGTCAGTCTTGTTGACGTGCTGACCGCCCGCCCCACCCGCACGGAAGGTGTCGACGCGCAGGTCGTCGGGGCGGATGTCGGTCACCTCCGCTTCGTCGAGTTCGGGCATCACCTCCACGGCGGCGAAGGACGTCTGGCGCCGGTTCTGCGCATCGAAGGGCGACAAGCGCACGAGCCGGTGCACGCCGTGCTCGGCGCGCAGGTAGCCGTAGGCCCAGTCGCCCTTGACCAGCAGCGTCACCGACTTGATGCCCGCCTCCTCGTCGTCGAGCTTGTCGACGATGCCGACCTCGTAGCCGCTGCGCTCACACCAACGCGTGTACATGCGCATCAGCATGGCGGCCCAGTCGCAGGACTCGGTGCCGCCGGCACCCGCCTGGATCGACAGGTACGCCGGGCGCAGGTCGTACTGCCCGTCGAGCATCACCCGGAACTCGAGCCGCTCCATGGCGGCGTCCACGTCCGCGAGCATCTGTTCCGCTTCGCCAGCCGAGTCGGCGCCGCTGTCCTCCTCGGCGAGCTCGATCATCACGTCGAGTTCGTCGAGCCGGTCGCTCATGTCGATCAGCGGCCCCAGCGAGGCCTTCACGCGCTTCAGTTCCGCAACGACACCCTGGGCGCGATCCTGGTCGTTCCAGAAATCGTTGGCCGCCATGGCCACTTCGAGTTCGTTGAGGCGTCCCGTCAGCCCGGGCTTGTCAAAGAGAGTCGTCGATTTGGTTGAGGCGGCGGCGGATGTCCGTAGCGCGAGTCCGAACGTCGTCGAGGGCCATGGATCATCTCTTTGCAGGGGAGCGGCGAAACCGTCGATTCTAGCCCGCAGCCCGCCCCCGCTTCCATACGCGCGGTCGCGGAACGGGGCCCGACTGCCCTGGTCGGCCAGCGGCTTCCCGCGGCGAGCCCTCGGACGGGGCGCACCGCTCGGGTCCCGCCTGCGCCTGTCCCCACACGCCGATCGGATGCGGCGCGATTCCCCGTGGCGACGCGCTCACGGCGTCGGTGCTCTCAAGAGTGCGGCTGGGCCGTAGACGTTGGCTGGTGCATCCTGGTTGCTGAATCGACGAGGGACAGCCCAGCCGCACGACAGGAGAGAGCGTCGCCGGCCCCTCGTGCCGGCGAGCTGCCTTCGTCGGCAACGCCCAGCCTCTTCTTGAGCCGGGCTTGGGGCGGACCTGGAAATGGCACGGGACCGAGGCATCCTCGCGCGCGCCCGTGCCATTCACGAGGGGCTCAAGGGCCCCCGCGGCGGTCAGCCCAGGGCCTCGACGATCGCGCCGAGGATCGCCCCTTCGTCGGCCAGGGCGCCCACTCCCACCTCACCGCAGGCCAGCGCCTTGGCCGCCGGTTCGACGAACCGGAAGCGGTCTTGATCCTGCAGGGTGGCGACGTTCGCACGCACCGCGTGGCTGTCCCACATGACCGTGTTCATGGCCGGCGCCAGCACCACCGGCACCTCGGGCCGGGCCGCCAGCACGACCGTCGAGAGCAGGTCGTCGGCGAAGCCGTGGGCGAGCCGCGCCAGCGTGTTCGCCGTCGCCGGGACGATCGCGATCACGTCGGGCCAACGGGCGAGGTGGATGTGCTCGATGCGCGGGTCGTCGGTGCGGAAGAGCGCCGTGGCCACCGGATTCCCCGAGAGCACCTCGAAGGTCATCGCGGTGACGAACCGGGTCGCCGCCTCGGTCATGACCACCTGCACCTCGTGACCCGAGGCACCCGGCGCGCCGCCGCCGTCCCGCAGCCGGCGGACGACCTCGCAGGCCTTGTACGCGGCGATCCCGCCGCTCACTCCGAGCAGGACCTTCACGGCGCAGCGACCTCCCGGGCCGAAGACGGCACGAGTCGTTCGACGATCGCCGCGGCCACTCCAGCCTTGCCCCGGGCACGGCACACGACCCCTTCGGGCCCCAGGAGCACCGCCTCGTGGTCGCGCTCGCCGACGTGCGAGATGTCGTTCACGACCACCAGGTCCAGCGACGCGCGGCGCAGCAGCCGCTCGGCGAGCGTCAGCCGTTCGGCCTCGGAGGGATCGGAGGTCAGCTTGAAACCCACCAGCACCGCCGCGGGGGCGAGCCGGCGCAGTCCGTCGATCAACTTGGGAGCCCGCCGCAGACGCAACACGAGTTCCGACGCGTCCGACGAGAGCTTGCCGCCGATCCGTTCGGGGACGTAGTCGGACACCGCCGCGGCGTGCACGACCGCGTCACAACCCGGCACGTGCTGCTCCAGCAGGGCGCCCAGCTGCGCGGAGGGACCGAACTCGTGGGACTCGCCGGGCAACCTGGGCTGCACAGCGCCCTGGCCGTGGAGCAGGATCACCTCGTGCCCCGCCTGACGCGCGGCGTCGACGACGTGTGCACCGAGACGCCCGGTGCTGCTGTTGGCCACGACACGGACGTCGTCGATCGGCTCGCGGGTCCCGCCCGCGGTCACCAGGATCCGCATCGTCGGGATCAGGAGCCGTCGGAGTCGGACGCAGCGTGCTCGACGGCCTGGAAGTTGGTCGGCACCACGACCTTGAGGTCGTCCAGCTCGAACTCGCCCCCGAAACCGCCCGCCGGCAGGACGAGGTCGACCCCGTCCACGGTGAACGGACCGGGCGGGACGCCGAGCTGACCGGTGAACACCTGGGCCGGCTGCCCGGACCCGCCCTCGGTCACCGCCACGCTGTAGGACGGCGCCCCCAACCAGGGGCTCGAGATGGCCACCACGAACGTGTAGCTCAGGTTGGGCGAGTAGGGCATGACGCGTTCGCCGTCCACGGCGATGTCGCCGTCCGGCGTGAAGCCCACGTCGATCAACGGCGTGTCGGATTCGTCCTCGATGCGCATCGTCATCTCGGCGTCGCGCTGCTGAGGAACGAAGGTCGCCGCGGTCGTCATCTTGAAGCCGGTGTAGGGCTCGGCGAAGCTCGCGTGCAACACGAGCTCTTCGAAGGGACTCACGTCCGTCGCCACGAGGTGCCCGTCACCGAGGAGCGAGATCTCCACCACGAACGCGCCATCCGGCGCGTCGGTCTCGAACTGCCCGACCTCGGCCGGGAACAACTGCACCGGGATGCCACCGTTGCCGTGTCCGGCCGAACTCGCGTAGCCATCGAACGACGACTGGAAGATGACCGTCAGGCGTCCGAAGAAGCTCCAGGCGGGCACAGCCAGGAGGGCCACCACGACTGACAAGAGCGCTACGCAACGAAGGACTCGGAACCTGGTGCTCACGGGATTAGCTCGGGCAGGGGGAACGGCGCCCAGTATACACCAGGGTCGGGAGACGGATGTGGCTCATTGGCTGTCGAGATCGCGCTCCAAAGGGCCGCTCCGAGCCATTCTGCACAGGGGGCCCCGCCACCCCCGTTTTGCGGGCCCTCGCGGGCGGTGCGCAGCGCACGTCGGTTGCACGTTCCCGGTCACGGCCGCGCAGCGTCCTCGGGCCACGCACCTCGCGCGCTCCCCGCGAATCGACCTCACAGGCCCAGTCGCGCGAGCATCTTGTAGAAGGTGCGGATCCCCACGCCGAGTTCCCGCGCCGCCGCGGACTTGTTGCCCCCGGTGCGCGCCAGGGCCTGCTCGACCTGCACCCGCTCGAAGGCTTCCAGGCGAGCCTTGAGCGTCTCGCCTTCCGGCTCGATCTCGAGTTCGCGACCGGCTCCGCCCACACCCAGCACGCGGCGGACGTGCTCCGGCGTCAGGCGCGCACCGTCCCGGTCGAGCAGCAGCAGGTTCATCACGAAGTTGTCGAACTCACGGATGTTGCCGGGCCACTCGTGCCGTTCGAGCAAGGCCAGTGCCTCGGGATCCACCGCGCGCGCTTCACCGCCGTGCGCCTCGATGAAGTGCGGCAACAGCAGGGCGATGTCCTCGGTGCGATCCTTGAGCGGGGGCAAGCGGATCTTCGCCACCGCCAGGCGGTAGTAGAGGTCCTCCCGGAAGCTCGCCTCCGACACCATCTGCGTGAGGTCGCGGTGCGTGGCACACAGGATGCGGACGTCGACGGAACGCACCTGCCGGCCGCCGACCGGCAGGAACTCACCCTCCTGGAGCACGCGCAACAGGCGCTTCTGCACGTCGAGACTCATGTCCCCGATCTCGTCCAGGAACAACGTGCCCTTGTCGGCCTGTTCGAAGAGTCCCTTGCGATCCGTGTCGGCACCGGTGAACGCGCCCTTCACCGACCCGAACAGCTCGCTCTCGATCAGCGGCTCGGGGATGGCGGCGCAGTTGATCGACACGAAGCTCTGCGCGCTGCGCGGGCCGTTGTAGTGGATCGCGTTGGCGATCAGTTCCTTCCCGGTTCCGCTGTCACCCTGGATGATGACCGGCACGTGCGTGTCGATCACCCGGTCCATCAGGTCGAGCACCTCGTGCATACGCGGGCTGCGGGTGATGATGCGCGCGTAGTCGTACTTGAGCCCCAGGGCCTTGCGACTGGCGTCCAGGGACTCGCGCACCTCTTCGAGTTCGGCCTCGCGCTGATCGAGGCGTGACTGCAGGACCTCGTTGAGGCGCGCCACCTCCACCTGGGAGTCACGCAGGTCGTCGTTGGTCCGGGTCAGGCCGTCGGACAGGCGCGCGTTCTCGAGGGCGATCGCCGCCTGCTCGGCCAGGCTGAGCACCGTCTCGAGGTGGGACTCGCGAAAGCGTGCCACGACCTGGGGATGGTCGAGGTAGATGGCGCCCAGGCTGCGATCGCGCACCACCAGGGGCACGCACAGGATCGACAGCAGCTTCAGCTCCGAGATGCTCGAGGCGCTGGCGAGCCGCGGGTCGTCGAGCGCGTTGGCCGTCAGCATCGAGGTCTTGCTCTTCATCACCTCCCGCGCGACGGAGTGGCTCACCTGGAATTGCGGGTCGGTGATCGTGCTCTCGTCGATGTTGCGTGCCGCGCGGAACTCCTCCGCTCGGCCGTCGAACAGGATCAGGAAGCCGCGCGCCGCCCCCGTGAGCTCGATCGCGCTGTCGACGATGATGTCGAGCAGCTTCTGCGTGTCGCGCTCGCCGTTGAGCATCTTGTTGATCTCGGCGAGGCGTTCGAGGGTCGTCACGCGCTCGGCCAGTCGTGCGAGGCCGCTCACGTCCTGTCCCTCGTGTTCGATCCGTCCCAGCCGCTCGGCATGATCGTTGAGTTGTTGCTCCAGAGGACCGAGCGCGTAGGTGCTGACGAGCACCCGCGCCCGATCGCTGTCACGCGACACGCGCGACAGCAGCTTACCCACCGCACTGTAGTCCGGAGAGCCCCCGTCCAGTTCACGAGCCGAGAGCATCTCTTCGAGACGTCGCAGGTCTCCCCCGATACGGCCCACGAGGCCGCGCGCCTCGACCGCGCCGTCCGGGGTCTCACCCAGGATCGCCAGGGCCAGCGAGTAGTCCTGATCGGCGTCGTCCCCACGGCTTGCGCGCTCGCGACACGCGGCCCGCGAGAACAGGGCGTCGGCCAGCCACGGACCACGCTCCTCGGCCTCGCCGTCCAGGTCCCCCATGTCGTCGGCGCCGGCGCGACACGCCAGGTCCCGGGCGATCAGCACTTCGCGCCGCAGCCCCAGTGCTTCGGCCCTGCGACGCGCGCTGTGCGCAGCTTCGGCGGCGCCCTCGGTGTCGGACTCGACCAGCGCGATGCGCGCCTGCAGCAGGTCGGCCTCCAGGCCCCACTCCGGCGCCGTCACGCCCTCCAGCAGCTCGCGCGCATGGCGCACGTCATCCCGCGCGCCGTCGACACGACCGCGCTGCAGGCGCAGCGGGCCGCGCGTCAGGGCCACGATGGCCTGGCCGCGACGATCACCGCGTTCGGCTCGCAGCGCCATGCTCTCGGCGAAGGCGTGCTCCGCCTCGTCGCAGCGCCCTTCGGCGAACAGCGCCCGACCGGTGTTGTTCAGGATCACCGCCTGCTGACCCACGTCTCCCAGACGACGAGCCAGCTCGAGGGCCCGGGTGAGGTGACGTCGCGCCGCGTCCACCTGCCCCATGGTGAGCCAGCCCGCACCGAGGCCGTTGAGCGCCGTGAGCACACCGTCCCGCTGACCGGCGAGCTCCATCTGCCGCGCGCCCTCTTCCTGCAGCGCCAGCCCGCGTCGCTTCTCACCGCGCGAGCGGATCGCCCGGCCCATGTAGTAGGTGGGACTGCCGACGAGCACCTCCTGGCCCACCTTCTGCGCCATGGCGATCGCCGCCTCGAAGTGCCGCACGGCCTGGTCGTAGTGCCCCAGCTTCTCCTCGAGCAGCCCCGCCCGTTCGAGCAGGCCCAACGCGCGCGTGTGAGGTCGATCACCGAGGCGGCGCAACGCCTCCCGCAGGACCACCAGGGCTTCGTCGTAGCGCCCCGACACGTGCAGCGCGTCGAGCTGCGTCTGAAGCGCGAGCAGTGCGTCCTCGTCGGCCAGCGTGTCGAGGTCGATGCGCTCGAGCGTGGCCAGCGCTTCCGGAGAGCGACCACGGAGCACGTCGATACGCGCCGCGCGCACATCCCACACCGCGGTGGCGGGCAACCGGGCGCGGGCCTGCTCGATGGCGGCGCGGGCCTCGTCGTAGGCGCGGTTGCGGATCAGCACGTCGATCAGGTCGAGCCACAGCCGCTCCGCGCTGGCCGAGTTCACGCTCGCGCCGTCCACCCCGCGACGCAGCAGCAGCACGGCGCGGTCCAGTCGACCGGCCCGGCGCAACGCGTCGGCGGCCCGGGCCACGAGTTCGCTGGTGCTCTCGGCGTCCTGACCGACGTCGACCTGGGTCCCGAGCACGTCGGCCAGGTCGGACGCCCAGGCCGGATCGAACGACTCGCCGTCCGGCACCAGCCTGCCCGCCAGCGCGACGCGACGCTCGGCGGAGAGCGGCAGGCGGGCGGCGAGCAGCCGGCGCAGTCGACCGTCCGCGGGCGAGAACAGATCGGCGGGGTGGGAGCGCACGCGCAGCACGAGACCGCGCTCCTCGAGCCGGGCCAGGGCCGGGTCCACGTCGCGGTCGATCACGGCCCGGCACATGGACGCGGGCAGCGGGCGGGGGCACACCGACAGCACGGCCAGCAGGTCGGTCTCCTCCGGCGGCAGGTCGGTCTCGAGTTCCCCGACGCTCGCCACGGGCCAGCTCGGCGGCACGCGATCCTCGCGCACCGCCACACCCTCGGGACCCGTCACCACGGCCTCGGCGCGAAGCAGCGCGCCGAGCGCACCGCCCAGCTCCTCGAAACTCGGTGGCAGCGCCCCCGCGAGACGTTCGGCCAGCACGGGTCGCGCCCCGATCCAGGCCTCGATCAGCGCGGCCCCGTGGGCGGGGTCCGGCGCCGGCACGAACACGGTCTCCACACCGGGCACAGCCTCGAGCTGACGGGCGAGGTCCTCGCGCAGCGTGCGCCCGGCTTCGTCCACCGCCGACGGCGTGCCGAGCGAGACCACCAGCTTCCCCGCGTCCGCCATGGCTTCGAGCAGCCCGGCCACGTCGGCGACCACCACCCGGGTGCGCTTCGCTTCCGAGGCCGCCAGCCTCGCCGAGAGGCGCTGGCTGGGATGGGGAACCGACCGGGCGCAGGCGGCAACCCGGCCCAATGCCTCCGAGACCGTGGCCCCGGCCGGGCCCAGGGCATCGACCCAACTCGCGCCGGCCCCGAGCGTCTCGAGCAACATGCTGCGCCGCGGATCGACCCGCGCGAGCGCCGCGCCGAGGCCCCCACGCAACGCGGCGACGCGCACGGCCGTGAGCGCCTCGGGGTGCTCGAGCGTGGCGAAGGCAGCCTGCGCGTCGGCCGGTCGCCTGGCCGGGTCGGGCTGCAACAACCGTTCGATCAGCGCGACGAGTGCGGGGTCACCCACGCGCTCGGCGTCGGCCGCGGTGAGGGACTCGAAAGCGACCCGTTCCGCGAGCATGGCCGCGCTGTCACCTGCGCTGAAGATGCGCCGGCCGCACAAGCACTCGGCCAGCACGAGCCCCGCCGCCCAGAGGTCGGACGCCACCGTGGCCGGTTGGCCCTGGAGCAACTCGGGCGACAAGGCGCGCGGTGTCCCGGCCAGCGGCCGCGCCGCGGCTTCCGACAGTGGGCAGCACAAGCCGAAGTCGAGCAGCACCACCTCGCGCGCAGCCGAGAGGAAGACGTTGTCCTCCTTGATGTCCCGGTGCAGCAGTCCCTGATCGTGGAGGAAGCCCAGCGCACCCAGCAGCCGGATCGCGAGCGCGAGCCGCTCGCTGGCTCCGGACGGGTCGGCCGCCAGGGCGTCGGGCCCCAGCGGCACGCCGTCGACGTACTCGGAGACGGTGTACAAGCGCCCGTCCCCCAGCCAGCGATTGGCGTCCAGGCACGGCGCCAGGCCCGGGTGGTCCAGCCCCAGCACGGCGAGTTCGGCCCGGCCCGTGGCGTCTCCCGCCCCGCGCTGGTGGAGCTTGAAGGCCACCCGGCGCCCGTGTTCGTCCCGCGCCAGGTGCACACGCCCTTCGGCGTGCTCGGACAACAACGACTCGAGGTGGTAGCCGCCGACGATCGCGGGGAGGACGTCTCTCATGCGCCCTCAAGAATACGGCGCGCGCGCAGCTCGCGCAGCCGCCCTCTCGCCACACCGGCTCCCGGGGGGCCCGAGCACTGAGCAGCCCCGGGCGTCAGCCGCCCCGTCCCGTCGGCACGGGCGGCACGGGCGCCGCCTTGCGGCGCAGGCCCTCCACCAGCCGTCGCAGGCGGGTCACCTCGAAGTCCTGGGCCGCGAGGGGCTGCTGGACGTCGATGCTCACGTTGGGCGCCACGGTCCGCTTGAGCACGTAGAGCGCGACCGAGCGCGTGGGCTGGGGCCTCGACTCGTCGAGACACAGGCGCAGGGCCTCGTTGGCGATCTCCTTGTCGAACAGCGCCAGGCAGCCTTCGACCACCTCGGGGTGGATCGGATCGCGCGCGAGGTTGCGCCGCAGCCAGGCGCGATCGCCCTGATCGACGCGCGAGCGCACGATGCGCAGGCGGCGATCCTCACCGGTCGTCGCGAGCAGCCGTTCGATGTCCTGCTTCCACTCCCGGCCGAAGGTGGCGTCGGTGATGCGCTCGCGCAGCCGCGCGTCGTCTGCCAGCAGCTCGACCATCAGTCCGCCACCGGCCCGCGCGAGCTTCTCCATGATCTTGCGCGTCTGCTTGTCCCGGGTGGTCGCCTCGCGCGTCGGGTCCACGCCCGTGTAGAGCACGTTGACCAGCGAGTCGCGCCCACCCGTGAACGAGCGGATCAGCGCCATGGTCGAGGTCTCGTCCTCCTGGTGCATGGGCGCATCACCCACCAGGATGATCACGCGCCGCGCGCCGGGGCGCCAGTCGAGCTCCTCGATGGCGACGCGCAGGCCCTCGTCGAGGGCTTCCTCGAAATCACCGCCGCCGACCGCGGTGAGGTCCAGCAGGAAGTTGTGGATCAGGTAGCGATCCGCGGACAATGCGGCGCGTCGCGACACCCAGGTGTCGGTCTCGTCGCGGTAGGCGACGAGCCCGAGGCGCAAGCTCGGCACGACGGCTGCGAGATCGCCGATCACGTCGTCGATGGTCACCCGCGCCTGGGCGATGAACTTGCCCATGCTCGCCGTCGCGTCCACCACGAAGACCAGGTCCAGCCCGCGGCGGCGCAGGTCCTCGACGAAGTCGCGGAACGGCGAGCCCACCTGGGCGACGCCTTCGAGGTCGGCTCCGTCCACCCCCAGGGCGCCCCGGCGGCCGCCGCCCCCACCGCGTCCCAGCCCCAACGCCCCGGCACCCAGACCGAGGATGTCCTCGCCGAACTCGATGTCGTCCTGCTCGGGCACGACGAGCTCGGTATCCAGGTTCACCTCGGGCTCGTCGAGCAGCTCGTCGGGATCCTCGATCACTTCCTCGCGCGGTTCGGGCTCGACGTAGTCGGGCAACTCCAGCGAGTCGGACAGCGTGGCCTCGAGGCGCAGGTCCTCGGGCTCACCGAACAGGCTCACCGGCATCGTCCACAGCCAGTACCCCACCGCCCCGTGCAACAGCACCGCCAGCACCAGGCCCTTGGCCGAGCCCAGGGCCTGCCGCTGCCGCTCGTCGCGGCGCTTCTCCGCCCGCGTCCTGGCGACCACGGCCGGCAACGGCCGCTCGTGCCGGGGCCCGGACGGTTGGACTTGATGCTCGGAGCCTTGGACCATGAACCTCGCCGGATGCCCCGCCGCATACTATCGGCGGACCGAAGCCGGACAACGGGACAGAGCCGACGACGGAACGACTGAAACAACAGCACGGAGGACGCCACGCATGACGGCGAGCTGCCACCGATGAAACCCCGCTCAGCACCCACAATCACTGCAGGGGAGTTTCGCGGACGCCGCCTCACGGTACCGCCGGGGCGCACGGTGCGCCCCATGCGGGCCATGGTGCGTGAGGCGATGTTCAACGCCATCTCGGACCGCGTCCCGGGAGCCCGGGTGCTGGACATCTTCTCCGGCTCTGGCTTGCTCGGGCTGGAGGCGCTGAGTCGGGGGGCCCTCCACTGTACCTTCGTCGAGCGACACCGGCCGGCGCTCGCGGCGCTGCGGGCGAACCTGGCCCACTGCCACGTGCCGCCCGAGGCCTTCACCCTGCTACCCGTGCCGGTCGACGACCTGCCTCTGGAGCAGCTGGCCCCCGAGCCCGTCGACCTGGTCCTGGCCGACCCGCCCTTCCCCCGGATCGACTCGCTGCCCAGGTCCCTCACGGCTCCGCACGAGCCCAGCCCCTGGACCCCAGGGACGGTCCTGGTGCTCCACATCCCCTCGGAACGACCACCGGCACCCGATCTGGGGGAGTGGCGCCTGGAGCGACACAAGCACTACGGGCGCTCCACGGTAGCCATCTACGTACGTCCATGAGTTCCCTTCAAGAATTCATGAACGGCCATCGATACATGGTTCACTCCCCCTCGAGGGGAGCAACACCGCTGCCTGACCACCATGATGAACCCCTTCGACCGCAGGGCGGCTCGCCTGCCTCCGAACCCGGAGGAGGAGTCCCGTCGAATCATCGCCCGCTGGCGCAAGCTGGTGGATGAGATGCCCGACGAAGAGCTCGACGAGGAGCTGGTCAAGCTGCTCGAGCTCATCCACCACGAGATCTGAGCCGGGTCTGCGCCTGCGGCGCCGACGGCGGATCCCGCCCCACCGGCCTGCCGCCCCTGGCGAGCGGCGCCGCGCTCAGGCACCATCGCGCCCCGCCCTCGGCGGGACGTGCCGCGGCTCCAGCCCGCCCGGCTCCCGCCGTCGGTCTCGGAGACCCATCCCACCGTGGTCAACACGCGCCCTCTCGTCCTGCCGCTGACACCCCTCCCGGTCGCCCGACCCTGGGGCGGCAAGCGCATCACCGAGCAGTTCGGCTGGGACCCGGGTGACGATCGCACCTACGGCGAGTGGTGGCTGGCCAGCACCTACCCCGGCGCGATCACCGCCGTCACCAACGGCGGCACCGACCTCGCCCGCTGGCTCGACGGTCCGGGCAACATCCTCGGCTACAGCGCCGCCACCTTCCCGGTGCTGCTGAAGTTCCTGGACAGTGAGCAGATCCTCTCGGTGCAGGTGCACCCGTCGGATGAAGTCGCGCGACGCCAGGGCCTGCCACGGGGCAAGACGGAAGCCTGGTACATCCTGCAGGCCGCCGAAGGGGCCGGGGTGTACCTGGGGACGCGCGAGGGCGTGAGCGCGCGCGACCTGATCGAACGCGTCCGCGCCGGGGCGGACGACGACGAGGTGCGCTCGCTGATGCAGCGTGTGGAGGTGACCCCCGGCGACACGCTCGTGGTCGAGGCCGGTACCGTTCACGCCGTCGACGCCGGGCTGGCCATGTTCGAGATCCAGCAGAACTCGGACACGACCTACCGCATCCACGATTGGGGCCGGGGCCGGGATGTGCACCTGGACCAGGCCCTGGAGAGCGTCGTGGACCACCCTGCGGTCCGTCCCATCCGTCCCCATCGTCGCCGCGGCCAGTGGACGCCCCTGGTCCGCGGCCTGGCCTTCGGGCTGTGGCATGCCGACGCAGCCGAGGAGCTGGAGTACGCTCCTCAGGCGGCCCTCGGCCTGATCACCGTGCTCGCGGGCCGCGGCGAGATCGTCTCGGGTGACGAGAGCACCGACCTGCAAGCCGGCGACACCGTGCTGGTGGTCGGGCCGGCGTTGCTCGACGGCCACGACCTCCAACTGCTCGCCACCGAACTCCCCACCTGAAGCGACTGCCTCGATGACGCGTGAACGACTCCAGAAGGTCATGGCCGCCTGCGGCGTGGGTTCCCGCCGCGCGTGCGAGCTGATCATCGCCGAGGGGCGTGTCGAGGTCGACGGTGAGGTCGTGACCAAGCCCGGCAGCCTCGTCGATCCCGCGGTGAACGAGATCGTCTGCGACGGCAGCAAGCTGCGCACCAAACCCTACGTGTACATGCTGCTCAACAAGCCGCGCGGTGTGATCTGCAGCAACCGCAGCGACGCGGACAAGCCGGCCGCGATCGACTACGCGCCCCGCCGCTACGCCGACCAGCACCTCTACACCGTGGGTCGCCTCGACGTGGACTCCGAAGGGGCGATCATCCTCACCAACGACGGTGACCTGTGTCACCTCGCCACCCACCCGCGCTTCGAGATCGAGAAGACCTACCGCGTCGAGGTCGAGGACACGCCGGACGAAGCCACGCTGGTCAAGATGCGCAAGGGCATCTGGCTGTCGGAAGGACGCACCGCCGCGATCGGTGTGCGTCTGGTCAAACGACACGGCAACCGGGCCACGCTCGAGGTGCGCTTGAAGGAGGGCAAGAAGCGCGAGGTGCGGCGACTGTGCGCACGCTTCGGCCACAAGGTGCGCCGCCTGGTGCGCGTCGCCATCGGACCGATCGAGCTGGGTCGACTGGCCACGGGCAAGGTGCGGCCGCTCGAGCCGGATGAGGTCGAAGCCCTGCGCAAGAGCGCCAACGCGGTCATCCGCCTGGGTGCACCGCGACCCGCACCGCGCGCGAAGCGCGGCGGGCAGCGCTCCTAACCCGCCGCGAGGCGCCGCAGCGTCGGCACCCAGCGCTCGTCGTCGCCGAGTTCGGCGATCAGCTCGCGCGCCAGGTCCCGCGCCCCCGGTTCGTCCTCGAGCAGGGCCAGGATCACCAGGCTGGCCGCGGGCAGGGGACGGGCGCCGAAGGCCGCGCGCGCTTCGCGCAGGGTGCTGAGTGCCTGATCGTCACGCTCGTTGCGGACCAGGGCGCTGCCCAGGTGCACCAGCACGCCCCGGTCTCCGGGCGTGAGCGCGTACGCTCGCGAGAGCACCTCCAGCGCCTGCTCGTCGTAGCCGAGCTGCAGCAGGATGCCTCCGAAGGCGCCCCCCAGCCCGCCGTCCTGACGTTCGTCGAGCAGCGCCTCGAGCAGCGTTCCGGCCTGCTGGTACGCCCCCCGTTCACTGAGCTGGGCAGCGCGCTCCAGCGCGGCGATGCGCACTCCGGTGTGGCCCGGGAACGAGCGCCAGGCGTGGCGCAGCCAGGCGTCGATCTCCTCGTCGAGCTGCTGCCGTTCACGCGGCAGACGCCAGGTGTCCACGTCGAGTTCGGCCAACGGCAGGCTCGCATCAGGTGCGGCCAGTGCGGCCCGCCGCACCGCCCTGCGGCCCGTGCGCGGCTCGTCGTCACCGCCGGCGCGGGCGGCGCTCAACTCCAGCGCCGCGGCCCGCGCAGCCAACAGCCCCTGCAACGCGGCGGCCCGGTTCACCAGCTCGTGGCTCAGCTTGCGCAGGTCCTTGTCGTCCACCGGCCGTAGGGCCAGGGATGACCCGGTCAGCGGCTGCACCAGGGCGGCGAGTTGCCGCATGTTCGTGCGCGCGATGAAGGCCTCGTCAGCGTGCCGCCGCACGCTGAGCAGCTCGGAGGAGGGATGCTGCAGCGTGGACGGCGCGACATCGCCGGCCATCTCACCCAGGACCCACGGGCCCGCCACGTGCAGGTCGTACAGGTCGACCATGCCGTTGGGGCCGCCGGCCGAACGGGATGCCGCCAGCAGTTCGTCGACCAGCTCCGCTTCGGGCAGCCCCCGCTCGAGTCCGCCGACGAGCGCTGCAAGCGGTTGGTTGGCGAGCGGTGATGCGACGAACAGCCGCGCCGACGGGAAGGCCCGCAGGAACGACTGCGTCACGCTGCGGAACGCGGGCCAGGGCAGCTGGTGCAGCGGCAGCCATTGCACCACCACGCCGTCGGCGCGCAGCGCGCGGCGCATGAGCAGGAAGTTCTCTTCGGTGAGCAGGTCACCGGCGCCCGTGACCCAGGGGAAGAAGAGGTCGCCCACGATCAGGTCGTAGGTGTCGGCGTGTCGGGAGAGCCACGAGCGGGCGTCGTCGACGTGGATCTCCGGGGGGGCCGGTCGCACCACCCGGGTGCGGTCATAGGGCAGGCCCAACTCGTCGCGCACGAGTTGCACCAGCTGTGCGTTGCGCTCCACGCACTCGACCCGGGCCCGGGTCGTGGTCCAGATCCCCATCAGCGTGTGCCCGCGACCCAGCCCCAGGGCCAGCGTGCGTTGCGCCTTCGGTGCGAGCGCCGCGGCGACGCGTCCCATGCGACGATCGATCGGCGCGCTCGACTGCCCTCCCAGGCCGCGCAGGTTGTCGAGCTTGATGCGATCCCCTCCGCCGGTCGTCGACATCCACGAGAGCACGCCGTCGGGGCCTTCCACGCGACCCAGCAGCGCCACCTCGTCGGGCGCCCGTTGCCACGGCAGTTCGGGGGACGGGAACCAGAGCGTCAACGGCACGCAGACCACCGCCAGGGCCACGCCGCACCAGCAGGCCAGGCTGGCCCGGGCCGCGAGCATGGGACCGCGAGCCGCCGCCAGGCACGCGCACAGCCCGGTCAGCGCGCACACCACGGACATGGCGTGGAGCCCCGCCGCCGTGCCCACGTCCGGATCCGCCGAGATGACGTGCAGATAGACCAGGCCGCCCGCCACCCCGCCGGCAGTGGAGACCGCCGCCATGTCGCCCACCCAGGAGCCGAAGCGGGCACGCTCCCGTCGCGCCGCACCACTGGCCGCGGTGACCAGGGAGCCGGTGCCGAGGCCGAGCGGCACACCGAGCGCAAGAGCGGCGGCCCACGCAGGCCAACGCCCGAGGGCCTCGCCGGCCAGGCCGGGCAACGCCAGTCCCAACCCAGCCAGGAGCAACAGGCCGCCCACCAGCAGGCCCGCCGGCAACATGCGCGTCAACGGCACCAGGCCGAGGGCCCCCAGGGCCATCCCCGCGTACAGCGCCGCGAGCAACTCGGCCGACGTGACGATGCTGTCGCCGCGCCACTGGATGTGCAGTCGCAGCAACGCCAACTGCCCGGCGACGAGCACCCCGCCGCCGACGAACAACCACAGGGCCAGCACGCGCTCCGATCGGCCGTCCGCGACAGCCGGCGCCGAGGATTCGCCGTCGCTCGTCGCGATCCGCGCCCCCGCGTCCAACCGGGCGAGCAGCCAGGCGCCCGCCGCCGCGGCCGCCATGCCCAGCGCCGACCAGGTCACCGCGCCGGGCTCGGCGCCCATCACGTGGGGCCAGGCCACGCAACCCAGCAGCCCGCCCACCGCCACGCTGCAGGCCACGCCCCCCGCCGCCCGTCGCGGTGCGATCCCCGCCGACCCGCGCACGCTCGTGAGCCACGGCAGCGTGCCCGCCATGAGGAACGCGGCCGGCGCCGCGGGGATCGTGCCGAGGACCAACCGCCAGGGCCAACTCGACGGCACCGGGTCGGGGAGGATCAGCTCCAACAGGCGTGGCACGAGCAGCGCGGCGACCGCGCCCAGTGCGAACCAGCGGGCGGCCCCGTCCAGCGCCGCGACGACATGCTGTCGGGCCGCCGGTTGCCCGGCATCACCGCGACCCTGTCCCCGCGCGCCGCGCGCCCGGTCCGCCGCTCGCCCCGCCACCGCCGACCCCAGGGTCCACAAGGCCAGGAACGAGGGCACGACCAGGGCGGCCGCCGGCACCGTCCCGGGCAGGGCGCTGGCCGCGTGGCGCAGCCACCACAACTCGAGCAGCGCCGCCGCAGCGCCCGCCACGAGGGCGGGGAGCAGACAAAGGAAGGGTGCATTCACTCGCCGCGATCCTCGGGCCGGGGGGCTCCATCACCAGCGGCGTCGACGGTCCCGCCCCCCGCGTCTCTGACACGGGCCTGCTGCGCGCCCTCCCCGTCGTCCTCCAACAGGGCCCCCACCAGGTGCAGCGAACCGGTGACCAGCACGAGCGCGTCGCCCCCTGTGCCGTCGGCCTTCGAGCGCGCCAACGCCAGCGCGGCGTGAGGATCATCGACGATCAGCGTGCTCCCATCCGGCGCGAAGTCGCCCAGGAGTTCGTTGCCCGAGACGCCGCGCGGCCCGGGAGCACGGGTGACGATCACCCGCCGGGCCAGGGGCCGCAGGGCGGCGAGCATGGCGTGCGCATCACGTCCGCTGGTCGCACCGAAGACGATCGTATCCACCTCGACGGCGGCGAGGCTCTCGGCCAGCAGCCGAGTGGCGGCCACGGTGTGAGCACCGTCGTAGAGCACCCGGCCGCGCCGCTCGTGTCGACCGCGCACGGAGTACGCGGCGAGGGCCGCGTCCTCGGTCGCCGTGCGCGGGGGCACGCGACCGGCAGCGGCCAACACGTCGAGCACACCCTCCGCCAGGGCGCGATTGCGGGCGGCAGCCGGGCGGACGCCTGCCTCCGCGATCGGCTCCACCAGTTGCAACGCGCAACCCAGCGCGGTGGCGCGCGCCTCGATCACCGCGCGGGCCTCGTCGGCGATCCACGCGCCCAGCACCAGCGGGACCCCCGGCCGCAGGATGCCGGCCTTCTCCGCGGCGATCTTGGACAGGGTGGTCCCCAGGATCGCCGTGTGCTCCAGGCTGATCGAGGTGATCACGCAGGCGTGGGCCTGCAGCGCGCGGGTCGCATCGAGGCGTCCCCCCAGCCCCGTCTCCCAGACGGCGGCCTGGACTGCCGGGGGCACGAACAACAGCCGGGCGATGGCCGTGAGGCACTCGAACCAGGTGGCGCCCACCTCGTCCGCGACGGCGCGGACCCGGGCGGCGGCGGCGATCAGGTCCGCATCGGGCGGGAAGCCGCCATCGATGCGCAGCCGTTCGCGCACGTCCCGCAGGTGCGGCGAGGTGTAGCAGCCGGTGGACAGGCCCAGGCGGGCCAGGCCCACGCCGATCAACTCGGTGGTGCTCGTCTTGCCCTCGCTGCCGGCGACGTGCACGCAGACCTCCGGCCAGGGCAGTGGGCCGAGGCGCTCGAGCAGCCGCGGCATCCGCTGCGCGTCGAGCGCGACACGGCCCTGGTGGAAGGCGCGGGAGCGCTCCCAGTCGATCCGGTCGTCCAGGAACGCCAGCGCATCAGCGGATGTCACGGCGGTCATCGCGACCACTATAATCCGCGCCCATGCGACCCTTCATCGGCCTGACGTGCAGTAGCGACCCCGGCGGGCACCCCCGCGTCAACCCGCGCTACGTCCAGGCGGTGCACCGGGCCGGCGGCCTGCCGGTGCCCTTGCCCTGGGTCTCGAGCCTCGAGCAGGCCCACCTGCTCCTGGATCGGGTCCACGGTCTGCTCTTCACCGGCAGCGAGGACATCGACCCGGCCATGTGGGGCGAGGAGCGACATCCCAAGACGGTCCTGATGCACCCCGATCGCATGGCGACCGAGATCCACCTGGCCCGCGCCGCGCTGGAGCGTCGCCCCCCGACCCTGGCGGTCTGCGGCGGGATGCAAACGCTGAACGTGGTCGCCGGCGGCACCCTGTACCAGCACATCCCGGACCTCGACACCAACCCGTGCCAGCACAGCGACCCGAGTTTCACCGAGTTGCACGCCGTGCGCGCCGCGGCCGATTCGCTCGTGGGTGAGGCCCTCGGCGCGACGTTCGGCGCGAACACCGAGCACCACCAGGCCATCCGCGACCTCGGCGACGGCCTGCGCGCGACGGCCTGGTGCAGCGACGGTCTGGTGGAGGCCTTCGAGGGTGCCGACGGTCCGTGGCTCGTGGCCGTGCAGTGGCACCCCGAGCGCATGCTCACCGAACCCGGACAAGCCCGACTGTTCGAACACCTCACCGCCGCCGCCGGCAGCGCCGTGGCCGTCTGAACAGAGTTCCCCGGAGGGCGCCGCGAACGGTGCTCCCCGGCAGCATCCCGGATCGGGAGGAGCAGACTCATCGACAAGCAGCGCATCCGCCGCGCGGCCATGGGCAAGCGCGCCGCCGCACGGCCCGCGGGGCGCGAGAGCACGCGCATCAAGGTCTACTCGATCGTGATCCTGGTGATCGTCGTGTACGTGCTGCGCCGTTCGCCCGAAGCCGCCCGGCCCACCGAGCCGCTCGAGGTCCAACCCCCTCCGGAGGCCGGCGAGCCCATCCAGACCCTGCAGGAGTACGAGCCGCTGGCCCAGGTCGACCCGGCGCTGCTGGCACACGTCCGTGACAGCTCCCCCGTCGAGCGGGCCTTCATCGAACCGGACGCCAAGCAGCACCTGCTGGTCGAGGCCAGCGAGCTGATCTACGGCGACCTCGAGTACCTCGGTCTCGAGCAGGGCGACTGGGACGCTCTGACGGGCGAGCCCGAGGACGCGCGCGGCAAGCCGGTGTGGGCGCTGGGCACGGTGGAGTGGTTCGACACCGACCTCTCGCTCAACCCGCCCGAGGTGTGGGGCGAGATCCGCGACCAGGACAGCCGTACCTGGCTGTTCCTCGTGGCCCAGCCGACGCTGGACGTCCGCGTGAACGACGTCGTGCGCCTCAAGGGCTTCTTCTTCAAGCGGCACGACCGGCAGCGCGGTGACGGCAGCTTCGCGTCGGGACCACTCGTGGTCGGTGAGGAACTGCTGCGCTCGGCCTTCCGCATCGACCCGGTGACGAAGCTGCGCCCCGACCTGTTCTACGGCCTGCGCGATCACACGCTGCAGGAGGCATCGCGCCCGCTCGCCAGCCGCGCGTACTACGAGCTGTTGTCCTTCGTGCAGAACACGCCGCACGAGGAGCTCTTCCCCAACGCCGGGGAGCGGCCGCTCACGCACGGCAGCGAGCTCATGCGCAACTCGGACACGACACGCGGCAAGCGCGTGAAGCTCCGCGGCCGGGTGTTGCACTCGCAGTCGTTCCCGCTGGGCCCCGAGGGCGAGAACCCGCTGGGTGTGCCGACGGCCTACCAGACCTGGTTGTTCAACAGCGGCGTGACGACGCTGGCGGTGTCGCTGGACCCGCCACCGGCCTTCATCCCCGACGAGACGATCGTCGACGTGGAGGGCATCTACTTCCGCCGCTACGGCTACGAGAACAAACGCAACGAAGCGCGCATCGCGGCGGTGCTGATCGCCGGCGAGTTCCGCGAGTTCGTCATCCCGCCGAACGAGTTCACGCCGATCGTGGCGGGTGTCATGGCGGGCATCGTGTTGGTGGTCGCCGTGCTGCTGCTGATCGGTGCCATACGCGACCGTATCCAGGGCCGCAAGGCGCGCACCCGCAGCGTGCAACGCAAGAAGAAGCTGATCCAACAGCCGGGGCTGCTGCACGAGCGCGCCGCGGGGCGCCTCGCGGACAGCGCCCACACCCCCGGCGAGATGGCCGCGCCGCAGGGTGGACCGCCGGGCGCGACCGGTCCGGGGTCGATCCAACCGGGAACACCATGACCGCGGACGCCGACGAGCAGCCGCGCTCGGTGTCGCAGCTCGTCGTTCAGCGCGGCGCGCTCGCGACCATCGACCTGGGCGCACCCCGGTTGATGCTGGTCACCGACGAGCACGTGGCCGTCGCCCTCGATCGATTCGCGCCCGCCACCTGGCGCGGTCCGTCCGGGTGGCGCGCGGTGCCTCACCAGGTGCTCCCGCCCGGTGAGGCGAGCAAGTCCTGGGACGGCCTGGGGCGGTTGCTCACCGCGCTCGATCAGGCCGGGCTCGATCGCGATGGCCACCTGCTCGCCGTGGGCGGCGGGGTGGTCACCGACCTGGCAGGCATGGCGGCCTCGCTGCACCGGCGCGGCACGGCCTGGACCGCGGTGCCGACCTCCCTCGTGGGACAGGTCGACGCCGCGATCGGCGGCAAGACCGCCGTGAACCTCGGTGGCGGCAAGAACACCGTGGGCACCTTCCACCCGCCCGAGTCGGTCATCGTCGACCCGCTGGCCCTGGCCACGCTCGCGCCCAGGCACGTCAGCGCGGGCTTCGCCGAAGTGCTCAAGACCGCGTTGATCGCCGGCCCCGACGCGTTCGACGACGCCCTGGCACTCACGCCTGCCGACCTGACCGGCGCCACCGACCGGGGCGTGGCGGCGATCGAACGCTGTATCGCCACCAAGGACGCCCTCGTGGCCCAGGACCTGCGCGACCAGGGACCCCGGCGCCTGCTGAACCTCGGCCACACCTTCGGCCACGCCTTCGAGGCCCTGGCCATGCCGGCCTTGCTCCACGGCGAGGCCGTGGGTCTGGGTCTGCTGTGCGCGGCGCGCATCGTGTCGCGACGCAGCGACGCCACCCCCGAACTCGAGCGACAGGTGCGGGACGCCCTGCAGCGCTGGGACCTGCCCACGACGATCTCCGCCGATGCCGACGCCGTGCTGTCCGAGCTGCGGCGCGACAAGAAGCGCAGACAGGGCAGCCTGCGACTCGTGCTGCCCCTGGCCCCCGGCCGGGTCGTGATCGAGCCGGCCCCGGCGCCCGAGGAGCTGCGCCGGGCCCTGCTGGCGGTCTCCCCGGCCTGAGGGCCCCGGGAGGGGTGAATCTCTCAACTCCCCCGCCGCCCTGGACCGAGAAGACAGGCGGGAGTCCCACCAATGACCACGCCCCCCGTATTGCCCGCGCCCCTGGCCTCAGCCTGCGCGGACGGTCACCCACTCGAACTGTGGGTGCTCGTCGACGGCGAAGTCGTCCAGTGTCCCGGTGCGTTCATGCACACCGACACGAACGGCCGTCCGCAGCTCACCGCCACGGTCCCCGAGGACTTCGTGGGCGTGATCCGGACCGGTTCCGCCGTGCGCGGTTTCTTCGCCGACGGCGACGGCTCGATCCACACCTTCCTGACCTCGGTGAGTCGCTGGACGCCCTTCGACGACGACCCCCGGTCGGCGCGCATCGTGCTCGACTCGCCCGTGATCGTGGCGCCCTGTCAGCGGCGCCGGGGACGCCGTCGCAATGCCCAGGGACTGCGCGCCACGCTGTCGGTCAGCATCCGCGGACACAAGGAGTCGGTGACCGGTCGGCTGGTGGACGCATCACCCAACGGCGTCGCCGTGCGCCTGGTGCGCACCGCCGGCAACTGGTTCGGCACCGGCACGCGCCTGCAGGTCGAGATCGACCTGCCGGGCGCCGACGCTCCCGCCACCTTCGCGGCCGTGGTGAGCCGCGTCACGACCGAGTCGTTGCACTACCTCTACGGGCTGAAGTGTCACGACCCGCAGGTCGGCCGCGCGGTGTTGCGCGACGTGCTCGACCACCTCGTCTGAGGCTGTCCCGCTCTCCCGTAGTCATCCGCGCACGCAGTCATCCAAGCCCGCGGCTGAGCGCCCGGGCGACTGGGCGGCTACGGCTCGACGTCGAGGATCGCCTCGATCACGTTCGAGAAGCCCTTGATGAACTCCACCGGATCGTCGCCCATGGACTCGGCGGTGATCACCTGGACGTAGACCGGCAGGCCGTCCGCGGCGGGGTCGATGAGGTTCGTGACCGTCGCCGAGAGACTGAGCTCGTTGTCGTCGGGCGGCGGCAGGAAGAAAAGGAAGAAGGGCTCGCTCGGGTCGATGCCGAACGGACCGCCCTGCACCATCAGCGGCGGGTCGGCGAGGCCGAGGCCGACGAACAGCAGCACCATGTCGGTCTCGTCCGGGACGTTGCGCACGATCAGCACGATGTCGCCCGAGCCCGTGAACTCGCCCGCCATGAGCAGGCGCGGGGCCGCGCTCCCGAAACCCGCCTGGGCGTACTCGGGCAGCTCGCGGAAGTCGCTGCCGAGATAGGTGTAGGCGTCTTCGAGGATGTCGGTCCCGGTGGTGTCCGAGACGCGGAAGTCGAACACCCGGTCCGCGGGCCCTTCCAGCATGAAGGGCATGGCCACGGTGGCCACGAGCTCGTCCTGGCCGGTGATGTTGAGCGTGGTCCAGCTCACACCGTCCTCCGACATCTCCACCTCCAGATCCTGGGGCGGGACGATGGACGCGTCGAGGGTGATGTCGACCATCACGGTGGGCACGCCGGGGAACTCCGGCGCGAGATCGGGATCGATGATGCCCGACTCCGACGAGCCGCTGGCCGGATCGAGACTCTCGATCATGATCGTGCGGTAGATCATCGACTCCGCCAGCAACTGCGTCCCGTTGCTGCTCTGGATCGCGACGTCGACGGGCAGATCGAGCGGCGGCCCCTTGGGCAGGACGACCGTCATGCTCCCGGTCACGTTGTCCAAGCTCATGATCTCGGCGGGGAAGCCACCGATGTCCACCTGCGTATCGGCGATGTCCGAGAAGGCCAGGCCCATGAACTCGACTTCATGGCCGGGCAGCCCGCGATCGGGCGTGGGCCCGTCGGTGATCTCGAGCGGCACGAAGCGGAAGCCGTCGACGAACGTGTCCAGACCGAAGGGCGTCGCCACGCTGACGTCGACGGTCGCCCCGAAGGTCAGCGGCTGCGGCACCTCGAACTCGATCGAACCGTTGTTGCCCACGGCGAAGTCCAGCACGTTGACCAACTGGCCGTCGACGCGGAGCTCGAACGGCTCGATCAGGTTCAGCGCGTCGACGGTCACGCTCGGCCCGCGGAACCAGCTCTCGCCGGGCGTGGTGCCGCCCACGCGGAAGGCCGGACCGAGCAGCACATGACCGCGACCGGTGCGGGTGAAGGCGATCCCGGAGGGGTCCACCGGGCTGAGCTCCGAGGGCGCACCCGGCGCGCCCACGCCGACGTCGACGATCCCGTCACCGTCGAAGTCGCCGGTGGCGATGCCGGTCCCGGCGCGAGCATCGGCTGTCTCCCCGCCGAACTCGATCAGGTTCAGGCCCGCCACCGGGAAGTCGAGGTTGACCGACCCGCCGGACTGCAGCACCGAGCCTGAGATCACGCGCACCCTGCCCGAGAACGGCAGCGCGACGAGGTTCTCGTCCAGGTAACTCGCGTGGGGGAAGCCCAACGCCACGTCGTCCAGGCCGTCGCCGTCCCAGTCGCCCCCGGTGGCGGCGTGCACACCGCCCGCTCCGTTCTGGGGCCCCTGGCCCAGGATCGCCACATGGGCACCGCTGGTGCCCGTGGTGCCCAGGTTGAAGCCCTGGGGAGTGCTGCCGCCGCTGATCACGTAGAGCGCGCCTCGATCGACCTTGCCCAAGGCGTCGTTGAACGGGGCGCCGATGTACAGCTCGGTGAAGCCGCCGTCATTGGGGATCACATCGCCCGCGCCCGCGACCGAAGCGCCGGCCTCATCGCCCGCTGCGGCGCCGGTGTAGACGAGGCCGGCCGTCTGGTCGCCGTTGCCGAAATCGCTGGCGAGGTAGGTCAACGCGGGCGTCGTCGTGTCTCCCCTCAGGACGTACACGGCGCCGCCGAACAGGCCTCCGAGGGACGTGCCCGGAGCGCCGATGGCGACCTCGTCCCCCAGCGCCGCCGTCTGGCCGTTGGTCATGGGCAGCACGGAGTCGAAGCGGCCGACGCCGGCAACCGCCGCACCGAGGAACTGCAGCGACTCGACGCCGCGCACCTCGGTCTTCGCGCCCGTACCCAGGCCGAGCAGATCGACGACGGTCTGGCCCGGCCAGCTCTCGCTGCCGTACACCACCGTCGCCGTGCCGTTCTGGCTGAAGCCGTCGGTCGAATCGAACGGCGCACCGAGCACCACGTCCGGCAGGCCGTCGGCGTTCGAGTCGATGCCGCCCGACACCGACGTCCCCGCCTGCCCCCCGGTGCGCGCGCCGCGCAGGTACACCGCGCGGTCCTGGCCGGACGCCGCCAGCGTCGCCAGCACCTGCGTGCTGAAGAGCGTGTCGAGGTCGTCCGAGCCGAACACCACGTACGCCCCGCCGGCCGCCGGCCGACTCGCTTCGGTGCGATTGCTCGCGCCGATGATGAAGTCGTCGAACCCGTCGTCGTTCACGTCACCCGCTGCCGCGACCGCGCTGCCCACCCGGTCGCCCGGGGCACCCACGAAGTCGATCCCCGCGCCCAGCGGGATGCTGGTGAAGCTCAGCGTGGGGTCGCTGCCCGGCAGGCCCACGCCCGGCCCGCCGAAGAACAGGTAGGCGTGGCCGGCCTCGTCGTCCACTCCCAGCAACGGGTCACGAGCCAGGCCCGGGGCGCCGATCAACACGTCGTCGAAGCCGTCGCCGTTCGCGTCGACGAAGGCCATGCTGTGGCCCAGTTCGCCGGCGATGGGCTGACCCGCGGACAGACCGCCCTCGCCCTGCAGCACGACCCCGCGCGCGGGGGCGATGTCCGCCAAGGCGCCGACGTCCAGGGCCTGGGCCGCGGCGGAGCCGCCGCAAACGAGCGTGGCGCCCCAAAGGGCGGTCGCGCACCGGACGAGCGGGCGCAGGGACGGCATAGCGGTCACCATGGTGAACGTAAATCCTTGCTGTTAAATCATCTAGGACCGACGCGCAGAGTGCGCAGTCTACTCTCCGCGGCACTTGGTCGGCAAGCCGTCCCGCACCCGGGTGGGCAGGGCGCCGGAGCGCCCGTGTAACGAGCCCGGTGGCGCCGCGACGGAGGGCCCGTGGGACGCAACGAGATCGAGGTATCGAGCGCCGAGCTCTGGGTTCATCTCGCCGGGGGCACGGCGGACGAGTACCGCCGACTGCGGCGCACCTTCGGCGGACACGACCGCTGGAGGACGCTCTCGGCCTCGGCCTGGATCCGTGGCGGGCTGTCGCCCCGGCGCGCCCGGCGCCTCGATGCGCTGCGGGACCGCCGGCGAGTCGAACAGGAGCGTGCCGCGTTGAGGCGCTTCGGAGTGGGCGTGGTGGCCCACCGCCACCGCGACTATCCGGCGCGCCTGCGGCGCCTGGAACGCCCCCCACTGCTCCTGAACGTCCGCGGGCGGTGGCCGCCGCCGGCCTGCGCCCTCGCCGTCGTCGGCTCCCGCGCCGCGACGCCGTACGGGCGCCAAGTGGCGTCTCGCCTGGCGGCAGCCGCCACCGCCGCAGGCGCAGCCGTGGTGAGCGGACTGGCCCGGGGCATCGATCGTTTCGCCCTCGAGGCGGCGCTGGGGCGGGGCGGATGGCCGGTAGCCGTCCTGGGCTGCGGCATCGACGTGGCCTACCCCGCCGAACACCGTGCGCTGCAGGACCGCATCGCGCGCGAGGGGACCGTGGTGTCGGAGTTCCCCTTGGGTCAGCGCCCGACGACGTTCGCGTTCCCGCGACGCAACCGTGTGATCGCGGCGCTCGCGCGACACGTCCTCGTCGTCGAGGCGGGGCGCCGCAGCGGAGCCCTGATCACAGCCGACTACGCCCTCGAACTCGACGTGGATGTGCTCGTCGTGCCGGGGCCGATCGACTCGCCCCAATCGGAGGGCGCCAATCGCCTGCTCCTCGATGGCGCCGCCCCGATCGTGGACACCGCCTCGCTGCTGGCCCACCTGGGCGACGGCCTGGACGCCAACCTGGACGTCGAACCGGGCGCCGGGCTGAACGTCGAACCGGGCGCCGGACTGGCGGGCGTCCACGCCGAGGGGACAGGCGACACCACCACCTCCCGCGCGCGGACAGAGGTGCCCGGCTCGCCGAAAGGCGGGAGTCCACCCGGGGCCGCGACGGCACCTGCGGGAGAACGGGTCGTCCTGGACACCCTCGGCACGCGAGCACTCACCGTCGATGAAGTGGCCGCCGGGTCGGGGGGCGGTGTCCGCGACGTGCGTGCCGCGTTGGTGAGCCTGGAGTTGCAGGGCAGCGTGGAGCGCCTGCCGGGCGACCGCTACGCCCGTCGCCCTACAACAGGTAGGAGAGGGTGAGGCTCACAGCGGCCAGCAGCCCGGCGCCCAACATGAACACAAGCCAGCGACGGACTCCGGTGACGGCGGCGTTCTTGACCGAGTCGTTGCGCAATCCGTTGTAGACCAGGAAGACGAACAGGGAGAGCAGCGCGAACCACATGGCGTGCTCCCCGAGCGACAGGGGACCGACGGCTGCGAGCATCATCCCTGCGATTCCCTGGCCGGAGCGAGGCCCAGGACGGAGCCGCGCACCGTCTCGTAGGCGTCGACCATCACCACCAGGTTCATGATCCCGGCGACAGTCGTCATCACCACGCCCAGTTCGAGCCGGTCGACGGTGCGACCGAGGGGCACGACGCCCAGGAACTGGTCAGCGAGCAGGGCGGGCAGACCGACCAGCACCTGCCCGATGAAGTGGTACGGGAAACGCGCGGTCGACACCGAGGCGCCTTCTCCCAGGAGCAGTCCGAGGCCGAAGAAGCCCAGGACCAGTCCGCCGAAGTAGAACGCCTTGGCCCGCCGCCCGATGACGAAATGGCCCAGCCCCGGGAGTACCCAGGTGAGGACGGCGGCAAACAGGGCGCGCAGCGGCATGCGCTCATGATCCCGGAGGGTGGCCTTGCAAGAAACGTCTATTTTGCCGAATCTGAGTGGCTCCTCGGCGACCTCGCCACGCCCCTCGGGCGGACACGTCTCGCTCCGGTGAACCGGCACCCATGTCCGAGTTCCTCGTCACGATCCGACCGCGTTACGGCGAGGTCGACCGCATGGGCGTCGTGTACCACGCCCACTACCTCTCGTACTTCGAGATCGGGCGCACCGAGTTCATGCGCTCGCTGGGGACGCCCTATGCCGAGTTGGAGACCCGCGGTTTCCGACTCGCCGTGGTGGAAGCGGCCGTGCGCTACCGCCGCCCGGCGCTCTACGACCAGGAACTCGAAGTGGCCGTGACCCTGGCGCAGGTCGGCCGCGCCACGGTGACCTTCCGCTACGAGCTCTGGGACGCCGAGGGGGCCGTCCTGTCCTCCGGACACACCCGACTCGGGTGCATGGACGAGGACAACCGCCCCTGCGCCCTGCCCCGCGACGTCTATTCGCGCCTGAAGGCGGGAATGAAACCGGGAACCTCATCGTCGGAGACGTCATGACCAACCCCTGGCTTCATTCCCGGCCCGCCGCCGGCCTGCTCCTGGCGCTGGCCCTGCTGCCCGTCGGTTGCTCGGTCTTCGAGTCCAAGCCCAAGACGATCGAGGACAAGATCGCCGCCGCGGAACTCGATGACTTCCTGGTGCGGCTCGCGCAGCGCCTGGAGAGCCCCCAGCGGGAGGAACCGGCGGCGCTCATGTTCCGCCTGGAGCGCCTGCTGCCCGCCTGGCAGAGCGAGCAACGGGACGGCAACGAGGCGCCCCTCGAGGCGGTCCTGACCCAGGACGTCGTGGCGCACTTCGACATCGTGCTGTACGAGTTCGAGCGGGGCGTCCGTGATCGTCGGCTCGTGTCCGCCTGGGCGCTCGGATTCTCCCGGGTGCCGGAGAACGACCTTGGCATCCGCTCGCCGCACCCGCGGGCCGTGGCGGCCCTGATCGCCGCCGTGCCCGCCGCGGACGACGAGATGATGCGCAACATCATGCTCGGCCTGTGGAAGATCGGTGACGAGGACACACCGCTGCAGCCGATCATCGACGTCGCCACCCGACACCACGACCCCGAAGCGCGCGGCAACGCCACGCTCGCGCTGAGTTCGATCATCACCTCGCGCACGAACGAAGCGGTGGTGGATGCGATCCTCGCCGCGCTCACGGACGCCGACGCACGCGTGCGCATGCACGCCGCCTCGACCGCGCGACGCCACCCGCATGCGGCCTACACCTCGCGCATCGAGTCCCTGATCACGAGCGAGCACACGCCGCTGGTGCGCGCCTCGATGGCCGCGGCCCTGGGACGCTCGGGCAACACCGCGGCGGCCCCCCTGCTGCTGCCGATGCTCAACAGCACCTACCCGGTGGAGCAACTCAGCGCGCGGCAGGCCCTGACCGATCTGTTCGGTGAGGACCACGGCCCGCGCCCCGAGGACTGGGTCCACCTGATCGACTGAGGGCCTGCCGCCTCACCCCGCCGGGCCCCCCACGCGGCGAGCCCCGGCTGCGCTCCCCGCTCCCCGCTCCCACTCCCCACTCCCCACTCCCCGCGCAGGGCGCAGGGCGCAGGGCGCAGGGCGCAGGCAACCGGCAACCGGCAACCGGCAACCGGCCGGCCCACCACGGCGACGGGTAGCGGGCGGGTCGGCACCCAAGCAACGAGGCCCCCGGACCTCGACGGTCCAGGGGCCTCGCTTCGATCGTGCCCGCGACGCCCCGCCGCTGCCCTGCTCAGGACAACGGCCGTGCGCGCACGGACACGCTTGAGGTCACGCGCCTACGGGGCGCGCACCTGCTGGGCGTTCGACAGGGCGAAGCCGGCCGTGGCCGCCCCGTCCTGCACGATCCACTGCATGTACAGCTCCAGACCGCAGGGGATGCCCTTGGGGAACGACGCCACCGGCAGCGGCAGCATCACCGGCCCCGGACCCGGCGGCGTCACGAAGATGAACGGGTCCAGCGGAGGCACGGGCACGAACGTCCCGCCCTTGAACGGCGTCGGGTTGCTGGTGAAGGAGATGAACAGGCCGGCCGTGGCGCCGCCCAACACGTTCGCCAGGGTGAGCGACCCGGGCGTGCCCGCCTCCCAGGTTCCCGAGCCGAAGAACTGCGGGGAACCGTGGGTGCCGCTCAGCGCGAAGCCGAGGTTGGTGTAGGTCGTACCGCTCTGCACGAAGCTGCGCGGACCGACTGAGCCCGTGTTGCCCGCCATGTCGGAGATCTCGACCCGGTAGCTCACCGTGCCGCTCTGCGGCGGGATGACGCCGCGGAACTGCTGGCCGCCCTGGCTGAACATGGACACCGTGGTCTCGCCACCGCCGTTGACCGAGTAGATCAGGTCGGCCTGGTAGTAGCTGATCACGTAGTAAGGGCTGTTGTCGCGCACCTGGACGTGCACCACCGTGTTGCTGCCCTCGGGCTTGTCACACTGATCGGTCCAGCGCTCCACCGTGGGGGCGTGCGTGTCGGGCACACCGAGCGTGTTGATGAAGTGGCGGTTCTGCGAGCCGCCGTCGTTGGCCAGGATGATGTCCGGGTCACCGTCGTTGTCGAGGTCGGCGCACTCGCCGTCGAGCGACGTCTGACCGTTGGTGCCGTTGGTCGGCAACTCGTTGCCGGGGGACAACGGCGCCGTACCGGTGCGGTGGTAGAGACCCTGCGCTCCGGACAGGCCCTGTGCCACCCCGCTCTGGTAGAGGAAGTTCGTGCCGCTGAAGTTGGCGGCAAAGACGTCCAGGTCCCCATCCCCGTCGTAGTCGATGAAGTCCACCTCGTTCTCGTCGACGTTGGGGTCGCCGCGGATCCAGTCCATCTGCGTGAAGTCGAAACCGACCCCCGGCGTGGAACCGTTGTTGCGCAGCACGTGGTCGGCGAGGTTGGGGAAGTTCTTCATCCAGACGTCGAAATCACCGTCGCCGTCGAGGTCGCCGTACTCCGCCTCGTAGTTGCTGCCGCCGCCGGTGACACCGTTGTCGATCATCGCCGTCTGGGTGATGTCGGTGAACGGCGAGTCACCCACCGGGTTGTAGCAGTTGTTGATGAACACGCGGGCCTGGCTGTCACGACTGGACATGAAGATGTCGAGGTCGTAGTCGCCGTCGAAGTCGGCCGGGTCGAGGTCCATGGTGTGGGTGCGGATGTCCGCGCCCGCGTTGGCCCACGGGAACAACTCGTGGAAGAAGCCGTCACCGTCGTTCAGGAAGACGCGGCTCTCGGTCGTGCCGTTGATGTTCGGACCGTAGCTGCTGTGGAACAGGTCGAGGTCGCCGTCGTCGTCGAGGTCGGCGAAGTCGCAATCGCAGCTGAAGTCACGCCACGCGCCGGTGCCGTCCTGGGCACCGATCTCGAGGCTGCCGGGCACGGAGACCAGGGTCGCCCAGCGGGCGTCGGTGTCCTCGGAGTAGTTCCCGATGGTCCCGCCCTGCACACCGCCCTGGTTGATGTAGAAGCGGCTCGTCTCGCCACCGTTCGCGGTCGTGCCGCGGTTGGAGACGTAGATGTCCAGGTCGCCGTCGTTGTCGATGTCGGCGAACTCGATGTCGCGGCTCGTGTCGTTGGGGACACCGGCGAAGCGCGTGCTGGTGCCTTCGGTGAAGGTGCCCACGGTGCCGCCCTGCAAGCCGCCGTTGTTGATGAAGATGCGGTTCGGCTGCGGGCCCGAGTCGCCGCCGTTGGCGACGATCACGTCGAGGTCACCATCGTTGTCGGCATCACCGACGTCGATGTTCTCGGAGTGGTTGCCCCCGAACCGCTGGGCGGCGGTGGGGAAATTCTGACCAGACTGGAGGTCGGGAAGCTGGGCCGCGGCATCGGCCGCGGTGAGAACAGCTGCCAGACCCAGGGCGCAGAGGGTCGACGAGCGCATCGGGAGACTCCGGATGAGGTAGGGAGACGAGGGTGGGGCAACGGGGGAGGGGGGCTGCCCTGGTTGCCCGGAGATCACCTCACCCTAAGGGCGGTTGAGACGTCTGCCAAGCGGTCTGATCCACGAACAGGTGTTCCGGGACCGGCCGCCGCGACCGGCCGCCAGTGCCCTCCTCGGGGGGCACTCCGCAGGCACAGCGCGAACAAGGTCCAGCCACACCTCCCCCGCGAGTTCCCTCTTCCCGAGGCCCGGCCCCCGCCGACGCCCCCCGCCCCACATCCGACGAGGCCCGAGTGCGTCCTCAACGCAACGAGGCCCCCGGATCCACTCGGATCCGAGGGCCTCGCGAGATGGGTCGTTCAGACCCACCGATGATCTGCATTCCTTACGGAGCGCGGATCTGCTGGGCGTTCGACAGGGCAAAGCCCGCCGTGGCACCAGCGTCCTGGATGACCCACTGCATGACCAACTCGAGACCGCAGGGGATGTCCTTGGGGAAGGACGCCACCGGCAGCGGAAGCGAGACCGGGCCACCGCCCGCGGGGGTCACGAAGATGAACGGATCCAGGAAAGGCACCGGGACCAGGTTGCCACCCTTGAACGGCGTGGGGTTCGCGGCGAAGCCGATGAACAGACCGGCCGTCGCGCTACCCAGCGCGTTGGAGAGGGTGAGCGTGCCCGGCGTACCGGCTTCCCACGTGCCCGTGCCGACGAAGGCCGGCGAGCCGTGGGTACCGTTCAGGGCGGAGCCCAGGTTGGTGTAGGTGGTGCCGCTCTGCACGAAGCTGCGCGGACCGACAGAGCCGGTGTTGCCCGCGCGGTCCGTGATCTCGAGACGGTAGCTCACCGTGCCGCTCTGCGGAGGAATGACACCGCGGAACTGCTGACCACCCTGGCTGAACATGGACACCGTGGTCTCGCCGCCGCCGTTGACCGAGTAGATCAGGTCGGCGTCGTAGTACCCGATGATGTAGTACGCGCTGTTGTCGCGCACCGACACGTGGATGACCGTGCTGCTGCCAACCGGCTTGTCGCACTGGTCGGTCCAACGGTGCACGGTCGGAGCGTGCGTGTCCGGGATACCCAGGGTGTTCTCGAAGTAACGGTTCTGCGACCCGCTGTCGTTGGCGAGCAGCACGTCGGTGTCACCGTCGTTGTCCATGTCAGCGCACTCGCCGTCGAGCGACGTCTGACCGTTGGTCCCGTTGGTCGGGAGCTCGGTCCCCGTGGCCAGGCTACCGCCGGCGCCGGTGCCGGTGCGGTGGAAGATACCTGAGCCGATCGGGTTGCCGTCAGCCATCGAGTTGCCGTACAGGTAGTTCGTGCCCAGGAAGTTGGCCACGAAGGCATCGAGGTCGCCGTCGCCGTCGTAATCGAGGAAGTCGATCTCGTTCTCGTCGACAACCGGATCACCCTTGATCCAGAAGCTGATCTCCGTGAACGTCCGGGCACCACTCGGGATCCAGTTGTTACGCAGGATCCGGTCGGCGTTGCCGCCGCCACCACCGTCGTAGTTCTTCATCCACTGGTCGAAGTCGCCGTCACCGTCGATGTCGGTGAACTCGCCTTCGTAGTTGTTGCTGCCGTTGAGGGCAGCACCGGTGTCGAGCAGCGCCGTCTGGGTCACGTCCGTGAAGGGCGAGTCACCGATGGGCGAGTAGCAGTTGTTGATGTAGACACGCGCCTGGCTGTCGCGGCTCGACATGAAGACGTCGATGTCCCAGTCGTCGTCGAGGTCCTGCGGGTCCAGGTCCATGGTGTGGGTGCGGATGTCCGCGCCCGCGTTGGCCCAGGGCCACAGCTCGTGGAACACGCCGGCACCGTCGTTCAGGAAGATGCGGCTCTCGGTGTTCCCGTTGATGTTCGGACCGTAGCTGCTGTGGAACAGGTCGAGGTCGCCGTCGTCATCGAAGTCGGCGAAGTCGCAGTCGCAGCTGAAGTCACGCCACGCGCCAGTGCCGTCCTGAGCACCGATCTCGAGGCTGCCGGGCACGGAGATCAGGGTGCCCCAGCGGGCGTTGGTGTCCTCGGCGTAGAAGCCGATGGTGCCGCCCTGGGTGCCGCCCTGGTTGATGTAGAAGCGACTCGTCTCGCCACCGTTCGCGGTCGTGCCGCGGTTGGAGACGTAGATGTCGAGGTCGCCGTCGTTGTCGATGTCGGCGAACTCGATGTCGCGGCTCGTGTCGTTGGGCACACCAGCGAAGCGCGTGTTCGTCTGCTCGACGAACGTGCCGGGCGAACCCGCCTGCAAGCCGCCGTTGTTGATGAAGATGCGGTTCGGCTGGGGACCGGAGTCACCACCGTTGCCGACGATGACGTCCAGGTCACCATCGTTATCGACGTCACCGACGTCGATATTCTCTGAGTGGTTGCCCCCGAACCTCTGGGCGGCGTTGGGGAAGTTCTGACCGGGTTGGCGGTCGAAGAACTGCGCGCTGGCGAAGTCTGCCAGGGCGAGCAGTGATGCGCCCGTCAGGGCGATCGCGAGGTGCACACGCATGGGCCGTGAGCTCCGAGGGAGGGACAGGGAATCGTGAGGGAGTGAGTGACGCCGACGGCGGGAAAGAGAAACCATCGGCAAATTGCCGGCCGGACCTGCAAGGCGTGGCGTCAGGGAGACCGCCGTGTTGGAAGAATCGGGTCCAGCCAACCGGCGGAGTCTATCGGGGGTCCCAGAAGCCTGCAATAAGCATATGCAGATGGGCTCTCGGCGATTATGCGTAAGGCCGTGCACCGACCCACAGCGTTCAGCTCAAGCACCTGCCTTCAAATGACTTACGACTCTTCATCAGTCCATCCTGCGCTGATCGCCGGGTCTCAAGCGGTTCCTGACCATCCGCTCGCCTGTCGTCGGGCGCATATGCAGGCCGTGTCTCCGGACACCTGAGAAGGGGCTCAGGGGCCCCGCGCCCACCACCACGGATGTCGCCACAGGCCGCGGCTCAGGTCGCGCCGGGCGCGGCGGGCCAGTTCACCGGCCGCCAGCCCGGAGGTCGTGCCGTAGGCCTCGAACAGCGGGAGGCAGACGTCGAGCGATGCGGCCAGGGGACCCGGGGGCAGCAAGCCCTGCTTGAGCGCCGAGCGCAGCAAGCGCGACACGCCGGCCACCCGCTCGTCAACACGGAGCGCTGGGCCCAGCCGACAGCGGTCGAGATCGAGCACCACGAGCGGACACTGCGGCACGGGGTCAGGGACCACGAGCAGGTTCTTCACCTGCAGATCGCGGTGTCGCAGACCGACGTCGTGCAACGCGCGCAGCGTGACGCCCACCTGCTCCAGCAGTGCGGCATCGCTGCCACCTGCCCG
>JAJDEQ010000025.1 GCA_029259695.1 Planctomycetota bacterium | reverse complement strand
GTGCCGCGAGCTGACCCTGCTCGTCCTTCAGCCCGACCAGCTCGCGCTTGCGCGCCTCGATCACCTGCTGGGCCTCGGCGAGCTTGGCCTCGACCTTCTCGTTGGCGATGCGCAGTCGTTCCTCGGCCGCGGCTTCCCGCGCCTCGGCCTCCGCCGCCTTCTTGTCGGCGTCGCGCGCCCGGGTGTCGAGCTCCGCCACCGCCGTGCTGAGTTCGTCCTGCCGATCGGCCAGGTCCATCACGCTGGCCTCGAGCTGCTCGGCCTCACCCTTGGCCTGAGCGGCGCGCTGCCGTGCTTCCTCGGACTCGGTGCGCGCCACCTCGGCGTCTTCCACCGCGCGGCGCTGCTCGCCCTGGAGCCGCAACGTCTCGCTCTCCATGGCACGGTGTTCCGCCGCCAGTTCGTCGACCTCGTGGCGCGCGGCCTGGGCCCGTTCGCGCAGCTCGTCGTGTTCGACCTGGGCGCGGACGACCTCCTCGTTCCGCGACTGCAGATCGGCGTCGGCCTGGGCCACGCCCCGACCCAGATCGTGGATCTCGCCCTCGAGGGCGGCCACGGCGCCGGCCAGTTCCTCGCGCCGCCGGGTGGTCTGCTCGACCACGTCCTCCAGCTCGACCATGCGGCTCTCGGCATCGCGGCAGCGCACGTCGGCTTCGCGCTGACGTGACTCGGCTTCGATCGCCGACCGCTCGGCCTCGGTCACCCTCTGGCCCATGGCCTCGAGCGCCTGTTCGAGCTGCTCTCGACGCTCCTCGGAGCGCTTCTCGTCGGCCGCCCACGCCGTCGCCACGGCCTCGGTCTCGGCCCGGCGGGTGTCGGCCTCGTCACGCAGGTGCTCGACCTCGTCACGCAGGTCGGCCACCTTCTCGTTGAGGCCGTCGATCTCAGTGCGGCGCTGCCCGGCGGCCGCCTCGGCCATCTGCCCGCGACGCTCCGCCTCCTGCGTGGTGACCTGCAGCTCCGCCAGCCGGTTGGCCACGGCCGTGAGCGTCTTCTCCGCGTCCTTGCGACGATCGGAGACGTCCGCGTAGGCGGTCTCCGCCTTCTGCCGCGCGACATCCGCCTCCTGGCGCGCCTTCTCGATCGCATCGAGCTTGGTCTTGGCGGTCTGGTAGCGCTGCACGATCTGCCGACCGTGCTCCACCTGCCGGGCCAGCTCCTCCGCCGCCAGATCCGCCTGGCCGCGGAGCTCGACCGTGCGTTCCTCGGCCTCCTGCGCCTCGCGCTTGTTGGCGGAGAGCCGCAGGGCCGTCTGCTTCTCGAGTTCGCTGAGCTCTGCGATGCGTGCCTCGACGCTGACCGCGCGGTCGTCGGCCGACGCGAGTTCGTCGCGCGCCGCGTCCAGCGACTCGGTCACCGTGTCGAGGTCGAGCCGCAGCTGCTTCGTCTTCTGGGTGAGCTTCTGCTCCTCCTGCGTGAGCTGCGTGCGACGGGCCTCGGCGGCGCGACGCTCGGTCTCGAAGTCACGACGGGTGGCGGCGAGCTTCTCCTCGAGCCGCGTGACCTCGTCGTGCAGCGATTCCTTTCGCTGCACCCAGCTCTCGCCCTCGGCCCGGGCATCGCCCAGGTCGTGGGACGCCTCGGCGAGCTGCGTCTCGAGGGCACGCAGACGCTCGACGGCTTCCGCCACGGCGTCCTCGGCCTCACTGCGCCGGGCCTCAGCGGCCTGCTGCGCCGACTCGATGTCCCCCAGGCGCGTCTTCGCCGTGTGGTACTTGGCCACCGCGCCCTTGGACTGGTTGACGCTCTTCTCGAGTTCGGCCTCGGCATCGGCCACGTTGCGGCTGAGCTGTGCCGCGCGCTCCTCGAGCTCGGCGACCGAGCTGCGCACCTCGGTGTGGTCGCCCTCGGCCGCACGGATCTCCTCCTCGATCTCGGCAGCCCGGGCCTCGGCGGCTTCCAGCCGGGCGCGGGCCTCGGCATGAGCATCGTTGGTCCGCTTGATCCGCGCTTCGGCGTCGGCGATGCGCGTGGCCGCCTGCACGAGTTGTTCCTCCGCGGCAGCAGCCCGCTCGGTGGCCTGGCCCGACCGCGCCTCGGCCTTCTTCACCAGCGCCACGGCTTCCTTGGCGCGGGCGTGCGCCAGGCGTGCGCGCTCATCGGCTTCGCTGACCTTGCTGCCGGCCTCGCGGACCTCCGCGTCGGACCGCTCGGCACGCTCGATCGCCGCGTCCGCCTCGGCCTGGAGTTCGGCCACATGCTCCTCGGCCTGGGTCGCGCGACGGGCTGCTTCGGCGGTCTTGGCCTCCGACGCGTCGGCGCGATCCGCTTCGGCCTTGGCCCGTGCCTGCGCCTGCCGTGCTTCCTTCTCCGCCCGTTCGAGCGTGGCCAGGGCCTCGTCGACGCGTCGCTCGCCGTCGGCGGCGCGCTGCTCCATCTCGACCAGGGCCTCTTCGGCGCTGCGCACGCGCTCGATGGCCTCGCGCGCCCGCCCTTCCTCGGTCTCGGCGCGACGCTCCGCCTCGCGCATGCGCTGCTGGACGGAATCCGCCTCCCGTTCGGCTTCGGCAGCAAGTTCCTGGGCGGACCGGGTGCGATTCTCGGCGGCCTTCAGCGACGCGTCGGCTTCGAGCGCGCGCTTCTCGGCCGAGGTGCTCATGGCGTTGGCATCGTCGGCGCGCTGCTCGGCCTCGTCGGCGCGGGCCTGGGCCTGGGCCAGACGCTGCTCCGCGTCGCGAATCGAGCGCTCGAGCTCGTCCGCCCGTTGCGCCGCCGCGCGCGCCTGCGACTCGTGTCGATCGAGCTCGGCCTTCACGCGCTCACGTGCGGCCTCGTGCTCGCGCACCACCTGTTCGGCAGCGGCGACGACGTCGCGGGCTTCGGCAGCTTCCTCCTCGAAGCGCACCACGAACGCTTCGCCGCATGCCTTGCACTTCGCCCGCTTGCCCGAGTACGTCTCGGGCACGTTGAAGGTCTTTCCGCAATGCGCGCATGCGGTGACACGTGACGCCATCTCACCTCCCGTTGCGCCTGCCGGCCACTCCGCACAGGAACCCCCCACTATAAGCAAGAGTCCCGGATCCTGTCGAAGCGGGACGCGCACCCCGGCGTGCCGCGGACCCGGCGACGTGCAGGTTCACGAGCGCGGGGAGCCGTGCGCGGCTCGGCGCGCATCCCGACAACTCGCCCTCAGACCGTCCGGCTGCCTCGCCGCGGGCTGACCCAGACCGCCTCGGGGTCGGCCAGGCGCCCGGACGCCGCGCTCGCGGCCACCACCACCCCGGATGCGAGCACGTCGTCCGGCGCCGCTCCGACCTGGAGGTTGACGAGGCGCGGGCGGCTGCTCAGCGGCGGCGGAACGGGCGCTCCGGCGGGGAGCAGCACGGCGCCGGCGCGCACCAGCCCCGCTGCGACACCCTCTTCGATCGCGTGCAGGAGGACCCGCGGACTGCCGGGGATCACGCAGAAGCGCACACCGGGCGCCACGCGCCGTTCGCGCAACAGCTCCGCCGCGGCCCGCAGCTCCTCGATGCGGCCGCCCAGGACGGCCTCAGCGATCGGCAGCCGAGCCGCCGCGCCGGCCCGCAGCACCTTCTCAGGCTGCCAGACCGAGCCCGGGACAGCCGACGATCGGATCGCGGAGACGTCCACGGCCCAGTCGGCTGCCGCCACGGCAGCGTCCTGCGCCCCGGAATCCCCCTCCTCACCGCCGCCCTGATCGATTTCGGCGGCACGCTCCGCCCCTCGCGTTCGCAGCCAGACCTGGGTGCGCTCGTCCGGGGGCACCACCGCAGCCACCCCCGCCGCCGCCAGCGCCCCGCACAGGGCGAGCCGGTCCGGAACGTCCATCGCAGCCACCGCCGCCCCGCGCAGCTCCACCATGCCGCCCTGCAGGGCCGCCACTCCGCCGGCCTGCTCGACCGCCGCCACGGCCATGTCGAAGGAGGTGATCCATTGGCGTTTGCGCCCGGTGAGCTCCACCACCCGGGTGGACGGCACCACGGTCTCCACCGGCCGCCCGAGCAGCACGTCGGACACGGCGAGCACCTGGGTGCGCAGCACGATCGCCCCCAGACCGCCCAACGCACCGATCTCCGGACACAGTCCGATCACGATGGCATCACTGCGCACGAGCCCCCCATCGACCGCCACCACGGCGGCGCGACCGGCCTGGCAGGGCTCGAAGCTCGGCGCGAGTTCGTGCCGGGCAGCGAAGCGCGCCACCCGTTCCCGGCGCTTCGGGTTGGTGGCACCGCCCGGCACCACGACCAGCCGTTCGGGATGCTTCACCTGCTCGCGGTCGAGGCGCCCGTGGGCCTCGATGACCGCGTCGGCGTCTTCTTCGTCGAGCAGGATCCGGTCGGGGAAGACGGTCAGCTCGGCGCCGACCTCGAAGATCCCGCGCTGCGCCCCGCCCCCACCAGGGGCAGCCTTGCCACGGGCCCTCTTGCCGTGACGACTGAGGACGGCGGCGACGCGTGAGATCGGGCGGGCATCCATGGGAAGGCGCGCACCATCCCATCCGCTGCTGCGAAACGCAAAGGCGCCCCGCGCCCGCGAAGTCCGGACCCGAGGCGGGCAGCCGAGGTCGGCGCGTGCGTGCCCCGGCCCCCGATCAGGACTCCCCGCGCAACTCCGCGAGCATCCGTTTCAGGGCCATCACCCGTTCGCTGCCCGCGTGCGCCCCGGCGCGCAGGGCCTGCCGCAGTGCGTCCGAGCCCGGCTCGATCTCACCGGCGGCGAGGTGCACGTAGGCCCGGTTGAGGTGGAGTTCGGGATAGCCGGCGTCCGACACGTCCCCATCGAGGACACGTCCGGCTCGTGCCAGGTCGCCGGTCACGATCAGCGCCGCCGCCAGGTTGCAGGCCGTGATCGCCGTGGGCGCGAGCACGTGGGCCTGCTCCAGGTCGCCGAGCGCCGTGTCGGGGGCGCCCCGACGCAGGCTGACGATGCCGCGCAACGAGAGCGCCACGGGATCGTCGGGGGTCAGGCGCAGGGCCCGGTCGAGCTGCCGGCCGGCGGCGTCCAGGTCGTCCCGGGCGATCTCCACCAACGCCGAGTAGATGCGCGCATCGACGTCCTCGGGGGCCAACGCCATGACCTCCCCGAACATGCCGGCGGCCTGCTCCAGGCGACCGCCCACCGCCGCGTCGACCGCCTGTTCGTAGATGGCGGAGGCCAGGCCCGCCCGGGTGATCGTGGCGACCGCGCCGGGTGTGGGTGCCACCGGATCGTGGAAGGCCATGGCCCGGCTCGTCGCCGGCGGCTGATCGTGCAGTTCACCCTGGAGGATCGAGCGCCCGTAGGTCTCGGGGCGCTGCTCGATGTCGATCGTGGTCTGGATGAACGGTCGGCGCAGCGCGCGCAGGTGGCCCAGGCTGCGACGCAGCTCCTCGGCGCGCCACTCGTTGTCGAGCACGCGCGGCACGACCACGATGACCAGTTCGACTTCCTGCATCTGCTGGACCGTGCTGCGGAAGAGGTAGCCGAGCAAGGGGATGTCCGAGAGCAGCGGCGTCTCGAGCAGCGTCTCGACCTTGCGCACGCTGCGCAGGCCGCCGATCACGATCGCCTCACCGTCGAGCACGCGGATCACCGTGGAGGTCTCCCGCGTGGCCAGGATCGGCTCGGTCTGCAGGCCGTCCGGCGTGGTCACCGTCCCTACCTGTTCGGTGATCGTGGGGTGCACCCAGACGGTGATGTTGCCGCTCTCGCCGATCTGCGGAACGATCTCGACCGCGATGCCGGCGTCCACGAAACGGATGTCGTACTCGGTCCGCGAACCGGCCTCGGTGTCGATCACCTCGCGTTCGGTCACCGGGATCTGCTCCACGATGCGGATGTTGGCCGGCACGTTGTTCATCGTGGCGACGCGCGGGTTGGACAGCATGCGCACCTGCCCCTGCGATTCGAGCGCGTCGATGAACAGCGAGAAGCGTCCTTCGTTGAGGAAACCCAGGTTGAAGACGTCGCCGCCGGCCGCCGCCGACTGGGCGCCGATGCCGCCGCCCTCCAGCAAGCCGACGAGGTCGTTGCTGACCCACTCGTCCAGGATCGTCCAGTCGACCCCGAGGCGGAACTCGTCACTGAGGCGCACCTCGAGGATGCGCGTCTCGAGCGAGACCTGATTGGTGGCCCGCTCGAACATGTTCGCGAGGTAGCCGTCGACCTTGGCCACGGTCGACGGGGCGGCTTCCACTTCCACCGTGCCGCTGCGCGGGCTGACGATGAGCGTGTCCTCGTCACCGGTCAACAGTTGCAGGTCGGCCAGGATCTGCTCCCAGATGTCCGCGTCGGAGGCTGCGCCCGAGGTCACCGCGAGGTTGAGCAGGTCCAGGTTGAAGAGGCGACGCTCGGTGTCGCCCACGAGCAGGAAGTCGCCCTCGACCCGGTAGCTGAGATCGAGGTGGCGCAGCAGCGCGCTGAACGCGCGCTCGGTGGTCGTGTCCTTGATGTCGAACGTGGCCAGGCCGTTGACGTCGTCTTCCACCAGGATGTTGAGGTCGGAGTCCTGGAACAGCGTCAGCAGCGCGTCCTTGATCGAGACGTCGCGGCCCGCCAGCGCCGCCAGGCCGGTCTCACCCGGCTGCATCGTGTGGTCCTCCGGGGCGGGGACGACCACCATCGGCGTGTAACGCCGCTCGTTCAGCTCCGCGTAGAGCGCCGCGTCGTCGTCGCGCGTGGCCAGCTCCGGCGTCGTACACGAGAGGCAGCCCAGGAGCGCGAGCGCACCCAGTGACGTGGGAGTGGATCGACGCATCACCTCACCTCCTCGCCGACGGTCTCGTCGGCCGTTCTCCGGGCGGCATCCATCTGGGCCGCCAGGCTCTCGAGCAACTCGGTCTCTTCGTCGGTCGGGTCCACCGGCAGGGACTCGTCGGCGGCTTCGTCGGTGGCGGCCGCCGCGGGTGC
>JAJDEQ010000233.1 GCA_029259695.1 Planctomycetota bacterium | reverse complement strand
CCGGCTTCGGCAAACTGGCCGAGGAGCTCAAGGCCCTGCGCCTGATGAACGTGCTGGTCGACCGCTTCGAGCCGGACCTGCGCGATCGTTCGGGCGACCGCAAGCCGGAACCGCACACCTTCCGCGACAAGAAGTTCAAGCAGCTCGACTACGACGAGACGCTGCAGTACTACGAGCAGTACGGCCGCAACCTGCGGCGCATGGTCGACATCGCGCGCGACGCCGACGTGGGCGTCGTGCTGTGCACGGTGATCGGCAACGACTTCGTGCCGCCGTTCGTCTCGAATCATCAGCGCGCGCTCGCGGAGCAGCAGGAGCAGGCCTTCATGCGCGCCGTGGCGCAGGGCCGCGGCATGATCCCCGCACGCTTCCGCGAGGCGTTGTTGCCCCCGGTCACGGTCAACCTGAGCCAGCCTGACTGGGGCATGACGCTGCGTCCCGAGGAGCGCGACGGACGCATGGCCAACCCGCCGGCCGCCGGGCGCAAAGTGCCGGTGCTACGGCCGCTGCAGGGCGCCCTGGCCGAGGCCCCCGAGACGCACGGCAACCGGGTGGCCTCGGTGGAGGGCGCGCACTGGCCCGACCCGCGGCTGTGGGTTTCCCCGGTCTACGACGTGCTCGACACGGTCTCCCAGGTCGTGCACGCCGATCCCACTCCCGAGGAACTCGCTGCGCTCGAACGCAGCGTCGCGCTCTACCAGCGGGCGTTGAAGATGTCGCCCGGCCACCCGATGACGCTCTTCGAGCTAGGGGTGGTGCGTTACGTCCAGGGCGACGTGCCCGGGGCCCGCAGGCTGTGGGCCCAGGCCCACGACGCCGACCGGGCGCCGCGCCGGGGCACCGACCTGTCCAACAACGCGGTCCGCGTCGTGGCCGCCGAGCGTGCCGAGGACATGGTCTTCGTGGACTGCGAGATGCTGTTCCGCGAGCGCTCGCCGGACGGCCTGCTCGGCTACGAGGTCATGACCGACGTGTGCCACATCCACCCCGGCGCCCGGCTGGTGCTGATGGCCGACATCGTGCCCGCGATCCTCGAGGCACAGACCCGGCGCTGAGCCTCGGGTTATGATCGACGCCATGACCGCTGTCGCCCGCTACCTCAAGACCCACAAGCGCTACTGGGTGCCGCCGATCCTGGTGTTCTACGGCGCGCTCGCAGCGATCGCGTGGAAGGCGGCCAACGTGTCGGCCTCCCCGTTCGAGTACTCCCTGTTCTGAGCTCGGGGAACTGTTCTGAGCTCGGAGTGGATCCGCGGCCGATCGGGCGCGCAACGCGCCGGTCGCGGGAGGTGATCAGATCGGGAGGGTGACCAGATGACGAAGACGGATGACGCGGCCACGCCGCGCGTGGTGAGCCTGCTGCCGTCGGCCACCGAGATGGTCTGCGCGGTGGGCATGGAGCAGGCGCTGGTGGGCGTCTCCCACGAGTGCGACTGGCCGCCCTCGGTCGTGGGCCGCCCGGTGCTGACCTCCAGCAAGGTGTCGCTCTCGCCTCGCAGCGGCGACATCGACCGGGACATCCGCGCCGTGCTGGCCGACGCGCTCGCGGTGTACGCCATCGACGAAGACGGCCTGGCCCGGGCCGCGCCGGACGTGATCGTCACCCAGGACCTGTGCGACGTGTGCGCCGTCTCGTTCGACGACGTGGTGGCCGCCACACGCAAGCTGACCCACGGCGACGTCGAGATCGTCAACCTGCACCCCAAGCGCCTGGCCGACATCTGGGCCGACATCCGCAAGGTGGGCGCGGCCCTCGGTCGCGCCGACGCGGCCGCCGCCGTGCTGGCGGACATGGACCGGCGCGTGGCGCAGGTGCGTGAACGGGCGCAGGCCGCGGCGGTCCACGTCGGCCGCCCGGCGGTGCTCACCATCGAGTGGCTCGATCCGATCATGGTGGGCGGCACATGGATGCCCGAGCTGGTGCAGCTCGCGGGCGGCAGCGCGCTGGTGACCGCGCCCGGCGATCACGCGCCGACGCTGGACGAAGCGGCGCTGGCCGCCCTCGACCCGGCGCCGGAGGTGGTCGTGGTGAAGCCCTGCGGCTTCAAGCTGGAGCGCACGCTGAGCGAGGTCGCGGCGCTGGAGCAGTTGCTGGGACGCATGCCCTGGCCGGCGGTCCCGGGCGGCGCGGTCTGGCTGGCCGACGGCAACGCGTACTTCAACCGGCCCGGGCCCCGCATCGTCGATTCGCTCGAGATCATGGCCGCCTGCATCCATCCGCAGGCCTTCACGGACCTGGCGGCGACCCACGCCGGGGCCTACCAGCGCCTCGCCCTGGGCGACTGAGCCCGCGCAGGGCGTCCCGGGGCTCCTGGCGCGTCCGGGAATCCGACCTTATCCTTCGAACGACTCTTCCCTGAGACGTCACCCCACCAGGGCCCGGCCGTTACGGCCCCGATTCCCCCCGGCCCTGATCCCCCGCTCCCTGTCGCCCCGATCCCGGAGTTGCCCGGCATGTCACGCTCCCTCTGCGCCTTCTCGGTCCTCGTCATCGCGCTCCTGGCCGCACCGGCCGGTGCCCAGACGACCCACTTGGTGAACCAGACCGGCTTCCAGTTCACGCCCAATGACGTGCTCCTGCGCGTGGGCGACACGGTGGAGTGGACCTGGACCAGCTTCGGCGACCACACGGTCACCGAGGGCACGACGACGCCGCTGTCCTTCGACCTGCCGCTGACGCCGAGCATCCCCACGGCGACGATGTTGTTCGACAAGGCGGCCTTCGACGCGCTCACCGTCAACCCCGGCAACATCGTCGACTACTACTGCATCCCGCACCTCAGCTTCGGGATGGTGGCCACGCTGACCTTCGAGCCGTGGATCGACCTGGGCAAGGGCCTGGCCGGCACCGGCGCGATCACGCCCACGCTCGACGGCACCGGCCCGATGACGGCCGGCAGCAGCAACACGCTCGAGTTCGGCGATATGCTGGCGTCGTCGACGGTGTTCATCACGGTCGGCATCGCCGAGCTGTGCGCGCCGTTCAAGGGCGGCTTCCTGGTGCCCGACCTGCTGCTCGATCCGATCGCGCTGCCCACGGGGACCGGCTCGTTCTCGCTGCCCTTCGTCATGCCGGGCGGCGTGCCCTTCGGCACCTCGCTCTACCTGCAGGGCTGGATCCAGGATCCGGGCGGCCCGGTGAGCTTCTCGGCTACCAACGGCCTGCAGGCCCATCTGCCCTGATCCTGACCACGAGATCTGCTGCCTCGCGGTCATCCAACGCGCGACAGCGACCCGGTCACGACCGCCGATCCGCCCCGCCGCTCGGCTTGAACCGAGTCGGAGCGGAGCCCCACCGCGCGGGGTGACGGGTGGCCTGATCCCCTGACCCGCCGTATCTTACGGGGCCCCTGTCATCCGCGACGCGCTCCCCCGACGGGCGCGTCGTCTCCGATTCCCTCCCTCCCTCCCGGAGAGCCAGTCCATGGTTCGCTCCCGCAATCTCCTCGCCGCCGCCGTGTTCGCCCTGATGGCCGCCGGCGTCTCGGCCCAGACCACGCACAGCGTGACCCAGTCCAACCTCAGCTTCTTCCCGTTCAACACGGACCTGCGCGTGGGCGACACCGTGGTCTGGACCTGGACCAACTTCGGCGACCACGATGTCACCGAAGGCGACGACGGGATCATCGACGCCGGTGATGCCTTCAGCGAGCCGCTCACGCCGGCCATCACGACTGCCACGATCCTCTTCGACAAGGCGCTGTTCGACGCGTGCACCGTGAACCCGGGGAACATCGTGAACTACGTGTGCACGCCCCACTTCGACTTCGGCATGGTCGGCACGCTGACCTTCGAGCCGTGGATCGACCTGGGCAAGGGCCTCGCCGGTACCGGCGCGATCACGCCCACCCTCGACGGCACGGGCCCGATGACGGGCGGCAGCAACAACACGCTCGAGTTCGGCAGCATGCTGGCGGGTTCCACGGTGTTCATCACGGTCGGCATCGCCGAGCTGTGCGCGCCGTTCAAGGGCGGCTTCCTGGTGCCCGACCTGCTGCTCGATCCGATCGCGCTGCCCACGGGCGCGGGCTCGTTTTCGCTGCCCTTCGTGATGCCGGGCGGCGTGCCCTTCGGCGTCTCGCTCTACCTGCAGGGCTGGATCCAGGATGCGGGCGGCCCGGTGGGCTTCTCGTCCACCAACGGTCTGCAGGCCCACCTGCCGTGATCGGCTGAACCCACTCGGGACCCCGTTCCCGAACGCTGCCGCTTCCACGCGGCTGACCGGCGGCGCCGGCTCGTCTTCGCGACGGGTCGGCGCCGTCTGCAATTGGCGCCGGAGTAACTCCCTCGTCGCCGGCGGCATCAGATGCGAGCCTGACCGGGGACCGGGCGGGATGAGTCACGTGGAGAGACGGAGCATGAGCGACACGACCGTGCGCTGGTACCGGGTGGCCGCTGCGGACGAGCTGCCCGAGGGGCGGGTGAAGACCGTCACCGCCGGGCACCGCAGCTTCGCCCTGAGCCACTTCGAGGGGCAGTGGTGCGCGATCGACAACCGGTGTCCGCACCAGGGCGGCCCGCTCGGCGAGGGCAGCATCGAGAACGGCTGGCTGCGCTGCCCCTGGCACGGCTGGGACTACCACCCGTGCACGGGCAAGTCGCCCGGCGGCTTCGGGGACGGTGTGCCCACGGCGCCGGTGGAGCAGCGCGACGACGGCATCTACCTCGGCGTCGAGGAAGAGGCGCCGGTGGTCACCACCGTCACCGACCTGATGGCCGAGACGATGGTCAACTGGGGCGTGACCCACGTGTTCGGCATGGTCGGGCACAGCAACCTGGGACTGGCCGACGCGATCCGCCGGCAGGAGGCGGCGGGCAAGCTGGCCTACATCGGCGTGCGGCACGAGGGCGCGGCCGCCTTCGCCGCGTCCGGCTACGCGAAGCTGACGGGCAAGCCCGCCGCGTGCCTGACCATCGCCGGGCCCGGTGCCACGAACCTGCTCACCGGCTTGTGGGACGCCAAGGTCGACCGCGCGCCGATCCTGGCGCTCACCGGCCAGGTCCAGACCCAGGTGGTGGGTCCGGGCGTGTTCCAGGAGCTCGACATGGGCGCGGCGTTCCAGTCGGTGTCCGCCTTCAGCCAACCCGTGCTGGCCAACTCCCGTCACGCCGAGCTGATGACGCTCGCGCTCAAGACCGCGGTGTTGCAGCGGGACGTGGGTCACCTCGTGTTCCCCGACGAAGTGCAGACGCTCCCGGCGGCGGAGGGCGCGACGGCGTCGGGCCCCGAGGGCCGTCTCACCCGGCGCAGCATCGCGCCGCCGCGCGAGGCGCTCGACGAAGCGCTCGCGTTGATCGGCAAGGCCCGGCGCCCGGTGATCGTGGTCGGCCACGGCGCGCGCTTCGAGATGGAGCCGGTCGTCGCCCTGGCCGAGCAGCTGAACGCGCCGGTGATCACGACCTTCAAGGCCAAGGGCCTGATCCCCGACGACCATCCCCTGGGCGGCGGCGTGCTCGGTCGCAGCGGCACGCCCATCGCGAGCTGGTTCATGAACGAGAGCGACGCCCTGATCGTGTTCGGCTCGTCGTTCAGCGATCACACCGGCATCGCCTCCAAGCTGCCCATCGTGCAGGTGGACTTCGACCCGATGATGCTCGGCAAGGGCCACCCGGTGACCGTGCCCGTGTGGGGTGAGATCGGGGTCACCGCGCGCATGCTGGCGAGCGAGCTGGCCGGCCGCACCGACACCGTCGACGTGCGCGCCGAGGTGGCCGAGCGCTGGCGACTGTGGCGGGCCGAGAAGGCCAGTCGCGAGCAGGACGACGGCGGCTCGGGCGTGAACTCCGCCGCGATCTTCGCCGCGCTCACGCGCCAGGCCGATCCCGACGCGGTGATCGCCGTCGACGTGGGCAACAACACCTACTCGTTCGGTCGCTACTTCGAGTGCCAGCGCCAGGCCGTGCTCATGTCGGGCTACCTGGGCTCGATCGGCTTCGGCTATCCCGCGGCCATGGGCGCCTGGTGCGCCGCGCCCGAGCGCCAGATCATCGCCGTCACCGGCGACGGCGGCTTCGGCCAGTACCTGGGCGAGCTCACCACGGCCGTGAAGTACGGCATGAACATCACCCACGTGCTGCTCAACAACAGCGAGCTGGGCAAGATCAGCAAGGAGCAGCGGGCCGCCGAACTCGACGTGTGGCAGACCTCGCTGCACAACCCCGACTTCTCCAAGTACGCCGACAACTGCGGCGCCCTGGGCATCCGCGTCACCGACCGCGCCGACCTCGACGACGCCCTGCGCCGGGCCCTCGACCACGACGGCCCGGCCCTGGTGGAGGTCATGGCGGACGTGTCGCTGATCTGACGGCGCCCGCATGCCGGGGCTGCCCGAGGTGCGGTCGTATCCGCGGCTCGCACACATGCGCCGCGGCGCCCGCATGCGGGCCCACGGCGCCCTCACATCCGCCGGAGCGCCCGCATGCGCCGGCATCATCACCGGTGCACCCAAGGGGCGGGGCTCCCCGTGCGCGAGCGGTCGGCGGCGGACGCCCCCTGCTGGCGGTTCGGGGGTATCCTCCGCGCCATGGGACCCGCCGCCTTCTTCGATGCGATCGACGCCGGTGATGCCGCCGCCGTCTCCGCGGCCCTGGGCCAGGAGCCCGCGCTGGCCAACGCGCTGTGCGATCCCGGTCGCGCGCCGGGCGGGTCCACCGCCGTGACCGCGTTGCACTACGCCGTGCACGTGGGTCACGAAGACGTGGCCGCGCTGCTGGTGGAGGCCGGCGCCGACCTCGACGCGCGCAACGACGAGGGCCGCACCGCCCTGCACGACGCCATCGAGAACGGTCGCGTCCAGACGCACGAGCTGTTGCTCGAGCGCGGCGCCGAGGTGGACGTGTGCGCCGCCGCGATCCTGGGCCACATCGACGACCTGCGCGCCATGCTGGATCGGGACGTCGAACTGGCCAACGACCGCACGACCGGTCTGAGCCCCCTGGGCTGGGCGGCCTACGGCAACCAGGCCGACGTGGCCGAGCTGCTCCTCGATCGCGGCGCGCGCATGGACGACAAGGAGCTCTTCTGCGCCGCCGCCTGCGGTCACGCCCAGGTGGCCGAAGTGCTCGTGCGCCGCGGCGCCGACCCCGACGAGCAGGACGAACGGGGCAACACCGCGCTCCACGTCGCCGCCGCCATGCCCTTCACCTGCGACGCCACCGACTTCGTACGCCTGCTGCTCGACGCCCGCGCCGAGACCGACCTGGTCGACGCCCAGGGCCAGACGGCCCTCGACATCGCCAGCGCGGAGGCACGCCAGGTCATCGACCACCCCGCCGCCACACCTGGTGACTGCAAAGACGTCGAGTCGGTCGCGTCGCTGTTGCGCGAGCAGGGCTGAGCCGAACGCGACCTGATGTCGCTCCTCCTCCAACGCATGAGTTGATTCGCATTCGTGTCAGTTCGGCGACTAGCTGTTAAGGTCGTCCCCTGGGAATGCGAACCAGACGTGGACCCGAGGGAAGGGGCCGCGCGTTCGCGAGGGAGAAGGAGGCGTGATGAAGATCCGTCTGATCGCGGTTCTGTTGTTGGTGGTGGTCCTGCCTGTCGTCGCGTTCGACGGTGGCGTGTCTGATGCCGATGTCGACGAGCAGCTCGATCGGCTGCTCGATTGTTTCGGGGGAAGCTCGGATGGAGCCTGCAGTGAGAGCGACCTGAACGGCGACGGAGTCGTGGGCGCAGAAGATGTGCGGCTGTTTCTTCGCTCACTGCGATCGGTTGACATCATGAACAGTCCGAAGGTTCTGCGGCGTCTCATGGCCGCGGGGCTCGTTCGGCCGCGGCGCACGCCCTCACCGTCCGGAGGTGGTGGCATCCATGCGAGCCTTATGACATCCGTGCCGTTCGGCACTGTCCAGCCGATGCAGGAGCTTGTTGACGATCCGCCGCCGTTCAGTGACGCACCGCACATCCCCGCCATCTCGGCGGGGTGGTGGGACGAGGATCACGACGAGGCCCTGAGCTTCAACTGGCCGCCCAATCACCTCGAGTCATCGAGTTCCAGCTGGACTCCGCCGGATCACGAGTACCTCACCAGTCACTCGTGGCCCCCCAACCACACGTCGTTCACCAGTCACACCTGGGGCGACCACGACATGGCGGTGAGCCAGATCTGGCCGCCCGAGCACGACAAGACGAGCAGTCGCAACGACGAGTACGACATTCACGAGGGCGGCATCTCGAGCAGTTGGACGCCTGACCACGCCGGCATTACGTCGCAGATGGATTGGCCCCCTAGTCATCACCTCGATCCAAGCCAGTCCTGGCATGATCCGCCGGCCGATCACGACATCTCGGTGAGTCTGGACTGGCCGCCCGGGCACTACTTCGCGGTGTCGTTCACCTGGCCCTGCTTCGACACATGCCTGCCCGTCAACATTGATGACTGGCCCCCGAATCACAAGTTCGTCGTGTCCTACGAGGAGTGCGTCCAGAACAACCCCGACCCGATTGCGGATGGTAGTTCGGGCAGCGGTTTCACCATCGGCACTCCGAGCGACTCGACCTCCACGACGGACGATTGACCACGTCTCCCGGCGAGCGCAAGCCGTCACGTCGCACACGCCGCCGTGTGTCCCGGCGCACTGCCGTGTGTGGGTGCTTGTTGATGTTGGTCGTGCTGGTCGTGGTCGTGCCGCTGGGGAGTCGGCGCTCGGGCGTGCTGCGCCTGAACCAGCATGACATCGAGGACTGCTGGATCGACGCCGGCGCATTGCAAGCGAGCGAGCGGCTGCGCGCCGCCTGGTCGGCTTGGCGCGCGGGGTGGAGGAACCTTGCAGCTGGTGCAACGCCCCTTGCGGCGGAGTTCGACGATCCGCGAACCGTGCTGTCGGCTCTCGTTCGGAGCTTTCCACCCTATGCCATCGTCTACCCGACGGAGACCTACTACTACTACGCATTCGAACTGGGGCCCCGTCACGTCAGCGGCAATGTGCGCCTGCTCGACGCCGATCGGGGCGTGATCCACATCGGGTACTTCGACACGGCCACGCGCGATATTCGTTCGGCCGGTTTCGGGGCCGACGACGGAGTGATCGTCACGGTGCTCGATGACAGGGTGTATCGCGTCGTCGTCGACGAGGCAGAGGTTGTCTTTCGTCTGGCCGACCGTGCCCTGCACGTGCCGGATGCTCCACGGCTGCGTGAGTCCGAGGTGGCGGTGACCGGTGTCCTCGATGAATCGGGCGTACCCTTTGTCCTGGTCTACGACGAGGTCTTCGAGAGCTTCTCTTTTCTCGTCAACGACGACATCGCACCCGTGGAGAAGCTGCGACCTGTCAGCGATCGGCATCCGCAGCTCCTGCTCGGTGATCGCACCGGATTCGTCTACTACCGCGATGACGACTTCGATCGGACACTCCTGGTGGGGGTCGACACGGCTTCCGTCGCGCGCAACGACGCATTCGACGGACCGTTCGATCAGGTGCCGCCTCGTCTTCCACTGCGCGACATGCTGGAGGCAGCCTATCCATACGTGCATCTCCGCGGGGGTATCGACGCGCATGGGAACTTCGTCGGTCTCGAGGGCCAGCGCGTCGCCGTCAGTCCCTACCGGAAGTACATCGACCTCGCTGAGCTGACGGCCTTCTTCGACGTCTGTCGCCGTGAGGCGTTGGTGCACGCTGACCTTTGGATGCGCCTCACCTACGAGACGAAACGCGATCACCACACCCAGGTGATGGCCGCCAGGGCCCACCCGTCGATCGGCGACGAGGCCCCGCTCTACGTACGTCAAGGCTGGCCAGCCAACCACGGGGCACGCATGAGTGTCCAGTGGAACGCGAACCACGTCGCACGACTCAGTTCGCAATGGCCCGCCAACCACCTCACCGCCGCAAGTGTGGAGTCCTCCAGCCGGGCTCTCACTTCCGGGCGTTGAGATGGGGCCCCGCAGCCACCGAACTCGGTGCCTGACGACGGAGCCGGCGATGTGGTTGCTGCCGGGGGGCGAGCACGTCCGACCTCAGTTCCAACGAGAGATCATGAGAATCATGAGATTCGCACCGCGTGTTGTGACGTGCGTCAGTGCCACCCTAGTCTTGCTCGCCGGACCAGCGCACGCAGTGCGGCCGACGGTGCTTGCCAGCCCCGGCGACTGTGACAGCGGCCCCACGGTGCTCAACGCCCAGACTCCCAACGCGGCCGGCCTTGGTTCTGGGGTCGCGATTCACGGAATGCGTATCGCTGCGGGGGCTCCATCCGACAGTATCGCCGGCACGAACGCCGGGGCCGCGTACCTGTTCGAGAGAACTGCAGACGATTGGGCCCAAGTCGCCATCCTCGTCGCTGGTGATCCCGAGCCCAGTCGCTTCGGCCACGCAATTGCGATGACCTCCGACACCGTGTTGGTCGGTGCGCCGTACAGGGATGACCTCGGCAACCAATCGGGGGCCGCACACGTCTTCAGGGGAGGGCCGGGCGGCTGGTTCGAGGAGGCCATGTTCACCGCTTTCGACGGTGGCAATGGTGACCGCTTCGGAATCGCCGTCAGCATTCACGGCGACCTGGCGTTGGTCGGGAGCCCGAATTGGGATCATCCGGGCAGCCAGTCCACCGGGGCGGTCTACGTCTACCGTCACGAGCAGGGAACCTGGACCCTCGAGGGCAAGATCCTCCCCGCGACGTTGACGAACGGGTTCGGGCGCTCCGTCGACTTCGACGGCGAGTTGGCGATCGTTGGCGCCCACCACGACAGCGAGCACGGGACCCAGGCTGGAGCAGCATTCGTCTACCAGATCAGCCAGAGCGCGACCCGCGTCACGTGGTTCCTGGAGGACAAGTTGCTGCCCTGCGATGGGAGTCCTTCGACGGAGTTCGGCTACTCGGTGGCGATCGACGGAAGCCGGGTGATCGTGGGCCGCCCGGGCGATGCGGTGGTCGCCAACTACTCCGGGTCCGCTTATTCCTTCCGCCGTCACGGCAGCGCCGGCCCGTGGCAGCAAGAGGCCAAGCTCGTGCCCGCCGACGGCGTGATCAACGCCAAGTTCGGTGCATCGGTGGACCTGCGGGGAGGCCGGGCTGTGATCGGGGCGCCCGACGGACCTGGCCATACCGGGGGCGCCTACCTCTTCCGTCAGAAGAGTGGATCCTGGCTCCAGGTCCACGAGTTCCCCTCAGCCGCGTCAAACCACTTCCACGGCACGGACGTCGCGATCGGTGCCGACTTCGTCGCGGTCGGGATCCCGGGGGCGCGAGCCGTCCATGCCTGGTGCGTGTCCTCGGTCGACGGATCGTCCTGCCATTCGTCACAGTCGTCTCCGCCGCAGCCCAGCGACACCAGGTTCTTGGTCGACTGTGGTACCTGGCTCGACACGTGTGTGAGGCGAGACCAGGTTCCGGGCGGGAGGCTCTCTGTTCCGCTGCTCGTTGATCGCCACATCGGACCCGTCGACGGGGATGGCCACCTGATCGACGCGGCTCAGCTCGCTGTCAACGGTGTGGTCTCGGGATCGGCACGACTGCTGATACTCGCGCGACGTACGGCCACGTCGGGGACTGGTGCGCCGCTGGACCGGGTGCTGTTCAACGGGGTGCCCGTGCCCTCGCTCTTCGGCACGCAGCCCTACCTGTCGCAGTGGACAGGCACGTGGTTCCGTTCCGCTTTCAGCATTCCGATCGAGTTGGTCAAGTTTGCAGGTCTTGAGGGGAATGGCCAGGCCAGGGTCTGCCTCATGCTGCCAGAGTCCTACGGTTGTCCCGTGCCGGGCGTGAACCTGGTGGAGATCGAGCTGGACGTCGGGTCGATGGTCGACCCGGACGATGTCTGTCTCGTGGTCGATTGGATGACCCTCGACTTCGAGGCGGCGCCACCCGTGCTGCTGCTTCACGGGCTGAACAGCGGTCCCGAGATGACCTGGTGCAACACATGGCTCGACGGCAGCACGACCTGGCCACAACTGTTGACCGATCGCGGGCTGCTCTACGACGCCATCGATCTCGGGGAACCGGACCCGCCGGGGCCCACCGACAGCATGCGCAACAACGCCGTGAAGATCGGTCTGCGCGTGGCCGAGATGCAGAACCGTTGGGGCGTCGACAAGGTGATCCTGTACGGGCAGAGCAAGGGGGGGCTGGACGCCCGCTACTACGTCAACCCCGGGGGCGGTGCAGCCAACGTCGCTCGGGTCATCCAGACCGGATCTCCGAATGCCGGGTCCAAGTGGGCTGACGTCGCCTACCTGATTTGTGTCTTCACCCAGCTGTTCCTGCAACATGGCGATGCATGCGTCGAGGCGCTTCCCGCCCACATGGAGGTATTCAACTCCACGTACGCGTCCACCAAGGGAGTGGACTTCATTGCCCTCGCGGGCGACTACTCGTTCGATCTCTGTATCCCGTTCCTCGGTTGCGCCGATGAGTGGTTGGAGTTGGTCCACGGCGAGATGATGCCGAACGATTGGTTGGTGACCGTCGAGAGCGTGTTCGCCATGGACGCGGCCAGACACCTCGGGCCGATCGTGACCGCCGGGTCGCAGCAGGACGCGTTGCACGACAACCTCCCTCGTTCGCAGCTCGTGTTCGACCAACTCGAGCCCTATCTCTTCCTGCCAACCGGAACGCGCCAGATCGCGGTCCCCGGCACGGTTGGTTCGCGTGCGCCCATGGGGGACGGAGGTACGCCCCCTTCGGCCGGTCAGCAGGCGGAGCTCCTGATGGGTGTTGCGGTCGCAGGGGGAACAACCATGAGCCAGGCCCTCATCGATGCCGCTCCGGACGCCTCCTTCGCGCTGTTCTACAGCAACGGAGACTTGGACCTGACCCTGGAGTCGCCCAGCGGGGTGATGATCGATCCTGTGAGTGCTGCGTCGATGCCAGGAGTCTTGTTCGTCTCCAACGAGGCGCAGCCGAGCGGACGCAGCGAGTGGTACCACGTGTCTTCGCCCGAACCCGGTACTTGGACGGTCCGTGTGTTCGGTGCTGACGTGGCGGCCCCGCGGGGCGAGGGCTTCTCCGTGACGACTTGGGTGGGGGAGACCGATGTCACGATGGATGTGGAGGTGGACGCCCCGGTGCATCCGATTGGAGGTGTGATCCAAATCTCGGCAATGCTGGACGATGCCGGCACTCCGATCACTGGAGTGGGCGTCACCGCGACCATATCGCGTCCGGATGGAAGCAATGCGGGTGGCCTCGCGCTCCTGGACGACGGCTTGCACGGGGACGGCGGCGCAGGCGATGGCACGTACGCCAACAGTTTCGTCGATACCACGCAGCCTGGGGTCTACCTGTTCGATGTGAGCGCCCAGGGGCGTGCCGCAGGGCCATTCCATCGGCAGGCTCAGCTTTCGACAATCATCAGCGCGAGTTCATCGGTGATCGTCGGAGTCCCGGGTGTGACAGCCACCGATGTGGATGTCGACGGACTGCTCGACACGTTGCAGTTCGATGTGATGGTGGACGTCGACGTTGCGGGTACGTTCGCCCTCTCGGGCCGCCTGGTCACATCACAGGGTGACCTCGTCGCCCTTGCATCAGCGCAGATGGAACTCCCGCTCGGGCCCACCACATGGGCGCTCTCCTTCGAGGGAGAGGATGTCTTCGAGAGTGGCCTTGACGGTCCGTATGTGCTGACCGATCTGCGCCTCGTCGAGACCGGCGGCCAGGTGTTGGCCACCGTCGACCATCAGACCGACGTGTACGTGACCGCCCCGTACTCTCACTTCGACTTCGAGCACGCGCATCTGGTCCTCACGGGTGTGAATGGTGCTGTCGCGCACGACACCGATGGTGACGGAGACTTCGATGCCGTCGACGTCTCCATCGGCGTCGACGCCCACGCCGCAGGAGTCCTGGACTACAGCGTCCAGCTCTCGACGTCGTCAGGCGGTTGCGCCCTGGTGCTCGCGTCCACTTCGGGATCGCAGGCGCTCCCCCCGGGCCCATCATCGCTGAAGGTCCGTTTCGATGGCAGCACGATCGGCTCTGCGGGGCTCGACGGACCGTATGACGTCGTCAACCTGCTTGTGACGCGCAGTGAGCTGCACCCCTTCCCCGGTAGCGTGAGCTCGTCGATGCCGTCGGGAGGCGCGGCAGCGTCCGGTGTCACCACCGAGTCGTTGGAGCGCGCGGCGCTCCACGAACTCACCGGCGAGTCGGGCGGTGGGTTCATCCTGCCGGCGGGCGCCGATGTGCGAAACGAGTCTCTGCAGGTTGACTTCGTCATGCAGACGCCTGCCTTCAGCGCGAGCGCTTTCGACGCCTACGTCATTCCTCCCGACTGCAACTCCAACGGCATTCCGGATCCTTGTGATGTGGCCAGTGGCAGCAGCCTCGACGTCGACTTCGATGGCGTCCCGGACGAGTGCGGGCCATGAAGCTGCTCGACACCCTGTCTAGCTCACCACCACCGGGGCAGGCACGGCGCAGCTCGTGGAGCAGCGGCGGCCGGTGTCGCGCATGAGGCGGCGGAACGGGGTCAGGCCGGGCATCAGGTAGGGGTCGGCGGCGTCGTAGTTGACCTGGTAACCCATGTCCTCGATGCAGGCGATGCTGAGTCGGCTCAGGGGGTTGGTGCCGATGTCGATGATGCCGGTCATCAGCTCGTTGTCGAAGGTGGCTTCGCGCCAGTGACCTTCGCGCGTGCCGGGGCCGCCGGTGTTGGCGATCGGCACGGGCGCGCTGTCGTCATTGGTGCCGCGCAGGGCGGCGTACTCGCGCCGGGCGTTGGGGCCGGTGAACACCGGGTCGGCGGTGCCCGAGCCCTGGATCAGACCCTGGTTGCGCCACAGGGTGCCCACGCCCAGCACGTGTCCCATCTCGTGGATGATCACGTCGATCAGGCTGCCGTCCAGTTCCATGGCGGTGAGGTCGCCGGTGTCGAACGACATGATGCCGCGGGCCGGGAGCTGACTGTCGGTGCGCACGTGCGTGGGGCCGGCCTGGCCCAGGATGTCGCCCGGGCCGTCGATGCGGCGCCCCTCGGCCAGGATCAACAGGTCGTCCACGACCTCGCCCTCGACGGTCACGCTGGGGATGTCGCCGGTGATGATCTCGCGCCAGCGGGCCGCGGCGAGGCTGAAGACCTCCCGCTGGGTCGCGGTCAGGCCGCCGAGGAAGCGCACCTCGATGTCGAACTCCGACGGCACGCGGGGCTGGAAGGGATGTGCTTCGATCTCGAGCCACCAGCCGTGCAGCGTGCCGCCGTCCTGCGGGGCGAGGTCTTCGATCTGCAGGTACCAAGTGCCGATGGCGAGGTGGTTCTGCAGTGCGGCGAGGGGCGCCTCGGGCCGGAAGGAACCGGCGAAGGGCGAGTGGCCCTCGGCGATGCTCTTGTCGGCCTCGTCGTCGAAGACGGTGTGGCGGAAGTCGTCCTGGCTGCCGCCGCGGCGATCGGCCAGGGGGATCGTCGTGCCGTCGGGTGAGATCAGCGAGATGCGCAGGTCGCTGTCCCAGGTGTGCTCCAGGTCGACGCCCACGCGCAGCGATTGGATCGCGAGACCGGGCACGTCGACGATCTCGATCGGCGAGGCCACGGTGTTGGGCGACTGGGGCGAGATGACCACCGGCTCGTCCGACTCGTAGCGGAACACGCACGACTCGATCGACAGGGTCCACGACTCGAGACTGCCGCCGTCGGCCCACTGCTGGTCCTCGACGCGCAGCCGCCAGCCGCCCTGGCCGCTCTTGCCGTTGAACGCGTCCAGGCTCTGCTCGGGACGGAAGGTGCCGTTGAAGGGCGCCGTGCCGCCGGCGATGGAGTCGGTGGCCGAGTCGTCGAAGGTGGTCTGGAAGAAGTTGTCGCCGCTGCCGCCTTCGCCCGACACGAGCAGCACTTCGGTGCCGTCCGGCGCGGTCAGCATGATGCGCAGGTCGGAGGTCCAGGTGTGCTGCACGTCGAGCGTGACCGTGACGTCGCGCACCGGCCCCTCGAGTTCGTGGACCTCGAGCACCGATTCGATCGCGCTGGGTCCCTCTTCGGAGATGACTCGACGCTGGGTCTGTGTGAATTCGTGACGCATCTTCTTCCTCCTCCTCCTTGCCGCCTCGCGACGGCCGAACCCCGAGGGTGATCCCTGCGAGTCAGTTCCCCGTGAGTCGCGAGCCCTTCCTCGTGACCGGGTCGAGTCTCGCACGGAAGCGCGACGGGCCGCAAACCACGTGCAACCCGTTTGGAAAGCAGCGTCGAGCCGGCCCGCGTAGCGCCACTCCCCGAGAGCGTGGAGTGTGTGGTTGTGCGCACCTCGGCCTCTGCGACGTTGCACTCGGGTTTGCAAGAGGAGTCCGGCCGGCGACCGAACGGGGGCGCTGCCCTGAAGGCTCAGGCGCAACCGCAGCAGGAGCTGGTGAGAAGTCCAGCCTAGAACATCTCGCGCAACTGGAACTTGCGCACCTTGCCGGAGCCGGTCAGCGGGAACGCATCGAACTGCTTCCAGACCTTGGGGATCTTGAAGCCGGCGATGCGGTCGTCGAGGAAGCTCGCCAGGGCGTCGCCGTCGAGGGTCGCGCCGGCGCGCAGGATCATCGCGGCGGCCACCTCCTCGCCGAAGTGATCGTGGGGCACGCCGACCACCGCCGCGTCGACCACGTCTTCGTGCTCGCGCAGCAGGCTCTCGATCTCCGCCGGGGCGATGTTCTCGCCGCCGCGGATGATGATGTCCTTGATGCGGCCCACGATGCGCAGGCAGCCGCGCTCGTCGATCAACCCCAGGTCGCCCGTGCGCAGCCAGCCGTCGGCGGTGATCGCCGCGGCGGTGGCGTCCGGGTCGTCGTGGTAGCCGACCATCACGTTGTATCCGGCGAGGCGCACCTCGCCTGCCTCGCCGTCGGGCAACGGGGCGTCCGTCGCCGGGTCGCTGATCTGCACGCGCGTGCCGGGCAGCGGCCGGCCCACCGTGTGGCAGCGCTGCTCGAAGTCGTCCTCCGGTCGACTGCCGGAGACACCGGGTGACGCCTCGGTCAGGCCGTAGGCCACGCCGATGCCGGTGCAGCCGAGCACCTCGTCGATCTCGCGCATCAGCGGCACGGGACACGGGGCGCCGGCGGCGATGCCGGTGCGCAGGGTCGACAGGTCTCGGGAGGAACGGTCGGGGTGCTGGATCAGGGCGTTGTACATGGTGGGTACGCCCGACAGCACGCTGATGCGTTCGCTTTCGATCAGCTCCAGCACGTCGCGCGGGTCGAACGCCTGCACGCAACACAGCGTGGCTCCGTGACTGAACGCGCCCAGCACGCACACCACGCAACCGAAGCAGTGGAACAGCGGCACCTGCAGCGCCACCCGATCGTCGGGGCCGGTGCGCATCTGGTCACCCAGCGCGAACCCGTTGGCCAGGATGTTGCGGTGGCTCAGCATCACACCCTTGGGAAAGCCCGTGGTGCCCGAGGTGTACTGGATGTTGACCACGTCGTCGGTGGTGCAGGCGGCTTCACGCGTTGCGAGCGTGTCGTCGTCCACCGCAGCGCCGGTGCGGATCACGTCGGCGATGGATGTGAGCGGGCCACGGTGGTCGCCGGGGCGTTCACCTTCCGGGGCTGCCGCGTCCGGCCCGGCGGGCAGCCACACGCGCCGCTCCACGCCGGCCACCGAGGCATCGCCACGCTCGAACAACTCGTCCAGGATCGCGCTGGCCTCGTTGGTCCCGGTGCGCGTGGAGTGCAGCACCGAGCGCGCTCCGCTCTGTCCGATGAGGTACGCGATCTCCTCGCCCTTGAGCGCCGTGTTGGCCGTGACCAGCACGGCCCCGATGCGTGCCAGGGCGAACTCCAGGGCCACCCAGTCGGGCACGTTGGGCGCCCAGAGCACCACGTGCTCACCGCGCTCCACGCCGATCGCCATCAGCCCCTTGGCGAGCTCATCCACGTAGCGATCGACTTCGCCGAAGCTGCGCCGGATCGCCCTGCCTCCGTGGGCGAACGCCGGGTAGACCAGCGCCTCGGCGTCACCGCGTTGCGTTGCGAGCGTGCGCAGCAGCGCGCTCAGCGTGCCGTCGCGGATGGGTGTGAAGGGGGCGGTCATGGCGGGGGAGTGTACTCATCCCGTGCGGTGCGCCGAACTCCGTTCGATGGGCCGGTGTGTGCGCCTCAGACCGGGGCCCATCGTTCTCTTGGCACCGAGTCGCTGCCGACCCGCGCGCGGTGCTCAGGCCGACGCTCCCGGCGCTCGGATCGTCGGTTCGATCGCCGTGGCGCGCGCGGCGAAGCGGCGCAGTGCGAGCCGGCCGAGCAGGCGCAGGTGGCCGAAGATCGTGCCGGCCAGCTTCATCTTCGAGTGGCCGAGCAGGCGCACCTCGAGCACGGCGGGGCACTCGACGATCCTGCCACCGGCCAGGTCGAGTTGGGCCAGCATCTCGGCCACGCCCAGGAAGCCGCCGTGGCGCACGGGCAGGTTGAGCACGCGCTCGCGGCGGTAGGCGCGGAAGCAGCTCGTGTAGGTGTGCAGTTGGTGGTGCAGCACGGCGCGGTACAGGCGCGACAGGCCGCGCGACAAGGCGAGGCGCCAGCGGGGCACGTTGACCACCGAGCCCAGCGGGTGGTAGGGCGACGCGGTGACCATGTCCACGTCCTCGCCCAGCAGCGGCACGAGCGCCTGGAGCTGGCGCGGGTCGTAGGTGCAGTCGCAGTCGGCGGAGACGACGATCTCGGTCTCGGCCTCGCGCAGGCCCGTGGTGATGGCGGCGGCCACGCCGCGGTTGCTCGCGTGGCGCACGAGCCGGCAGCGTTCGGATGCGCCGAAGGTCTCGTGCAAGACCTCCCAGGTGCGGTCGTTGCTGGCATCGTCCACGAACACGAAGCGCAGTGCGTAGCGGTCGCACAGCTCGGCGTCGAGCTTGCGCAGGGTGTTGGCCAGGTAGGGGATGATCAGCTCTTCGTTGAAGCAGGGCACGACGAGCGTCACGGGGACGGGGATGATCGCCGGGGCCTCGCGGCGTGCTCGCGGTCGGTCGGGTGCGTGGGGAGCGTCGTCGACCCAGGCCGTGGTGGGCAGGTCGTTCGCCGCCGAGCGCCCGGCCCGGTGGGCCAGGCGTCGCCGGGGGGACGGAGACCCGGACGGTGTGCCCTGCGGCGTGTCGCCGGTCGCTTCCCGGGTGGGGCTCTTCAACGGACCCACGACCACGAGCGGCTCGCCGTCCGCGCGCTTCGGCCGTGCCACCACGGGCGCCGGCAACGGCTCCTGCTCCAGCTCCAGGTGTCGCGCGAGTCCCACGAAGCGGTAGCGCTCGAAGAAGCCGCGCAGTACGTCGGGCATGCGACGGATGTTGCGGTACTGGCGCATCCGTGTGAGCCAGCCGGCCGCCGTGATGCGTGGCAGCTCGGGGTCCAGCTCCCAGATGTGGAAGTGCATGTTGAACGGCGACGTGTAGGCGCTGTCCCAGTGGGCCACCGCGCGTTGCACGAGGGCCATGGGCAACTGCCGGAACACGTTGCCGCCGGCGCTGGGCAGCAGCAGCTCGTCGGTGCCGCAGCTCGACAAGGGGAACTCGAAGATGTCGCCGCCGTCGGTGGTCGTGTGGTGGTGCGGGAAGCGACGCCAGGGCTGGGCGGCGATCGAGCGCAGGCGCGGGTAGATGCTGCTGTCGTAGGCGAAGCCCTGCTCGGCCAGGGCGTCGAGGGCCCACAGGTCTTCCAGGCCGATCGACCCTTGGGCGACGCGGTAGCCGAGCACGCGACGGTCGGTCGCTCGCTCGATGGCGTCCCGGGCGCGCAGGCTGTCCTCGCGGAAGGCGGTGGCGGACATCTGCTGGATCGTGCGGTGGTAGTAGCCCTTGCTGGCCACCTCGTGGCCGCGACGCACGACCTCGGCCAGCACCTCGGGCACCCGGTCGGCGACCCAGCCCAGGGCGAAGAAGGTGGCGCGCACGCCGTACTCGTCGAGCAGGTCGAGGGTGCGCAGGGTGTTGCGCTCCACCCGGGACTCGAAGCGCTCCCAGCGCTCCACCGGGATCAGCGGTCCCAGGGCGGTGGCGTGAAAGTAGTCCTCGAGCGCGATGGTCAGCAGGTGGTGCCTGCGGTCGTCGTCGAAGGCATGTGCGGGTGACGCGCTCAAGGGAGATCTCCTCACCATCTCCCTCGACAGGACGGCTTGCCGCCCTTGAGCAGGCCTCGCAGGTGGAATGGGCTCCGCGGGGGACGGGTTCCGCCGTTGACCGGGCCCCGTGGTTGAATGGGACCCGCAGTTGAACGGGCCCCGAGTGGGCGGGACCATGCCCCGACCTCATGTCGTCGCTCGCCTTCCTTGCCCTGGTCCTCGTGTTCGTCATGCCCGCGGTGCGCCTCGTGCGCCTGTGGGACACCGAGGAACGCTTTGGCCCGCTGGGTGGCCTGGCGCTGGGTTTCGTGGTGGCCCTGGGCTCGTTTTCCGCGCTCACCGGGCCGTTGCTCCTGGCGCAGGCGCCGTTCGCGTGGGCGATCGGGTTCGCGGCGGTGGGCTGGCTGATCACCACGCTCACGGTGGAGGGCATCGCCCGGCGTCGCCGTGCGGCGCCGCCCCAGGCGTCCGAGCACAGCAACTGGACGGCGGTCGATCGCGCCGAGGGGCCTGCGGACGGCCCGGCGCTGGCGCTGCCCTCCCGGGCGTCGGCCGCGTCGGTGCTGCTCGTGCTCGCGGCGGGGTTGGGGTGTTGCTGGCTCGCGGCCGGCGACGTGGTGTCGCGGCCGATCGCCTTCTCGGCCTGCGCCCTGCTGGGTCTCACCGCCGCCCTGGTGGCGCGCCGCGGTTGGGTGCAGGCGGGGCGCGGAGCCAGCATCCAGACCGTGCCCCGCGGTGTCGTGCTGGCGGCGCGGGTGGTGCTCGTGCCGGTCGTGGTCGTGCTGCTCGCGTCGTCGGTCATGTTCGTGCGCGAGGACCTGGACGACGTGCTCTACATGTCCGAGGCTCTGGCCCTGCAGGAAGCGCCGGCCATGCGCTTCGAGGCGGCCGCCCATCGCGGCGAGGGCCTGCCCAGCAACGTCGTCTACGCGTGGCAGA
>JAJDEQ010000232.1 GCA_029259695.1 Planctomycetota bacterium | reverse complement strand
ATCCTGACTCTGCGCGTGGACCAGGACGAGGTCATCGACCGGCTCCAGGAGCTCGTCGAGCGCGCGTCGGGGGGCCCCTCGCCGGCCGGCGCAGGCTGAGCCTCGCCTGGGCGTCGCCCTTTTTCCTATGCTGGACGGTTTGTCACGCGGTCCGGCAGATGGTCGGTGCCGGACGGCTCCCCCGCGCACACGGCGCGACGGGAGACTTTCCTCTACCGACGCGAGAGGGGACGGAGACGTCCCCGACACGATCCCTTTGATGAAGAACAAGGAACTCCTCAAGCGCTTCAAGGTCGACGACGACCAGCTCGATCGCGTGGTCGCCGACGCGATGCAGACGCTCTCCACCCAAGAGGTGGACACGCTCTACCTCGACTCGGTCCGCGACTTCACACCCAACGCGCTCGTCAAGGGCACGGTCATGCGGGTGGTCGCCGAGGACCTGCTGGTCGACATCGGCTACAAGAGCGAGGGTCTGGTCCCGCTCTACGAGTTCGACGGGGAGGACGTCCCCGAGACCGGTAGCTCGATCGAAGTGCTCATGGAGGGCATGGACGAGAGCACCGGTCTGCTGCTGCTCAGCAAGCGCCGCGCCGAGCGCGTGCGCGGCTGGGAAACGATCGTCCAGAACCACAAGGAAGGCGACATCCTCACCGGCACGGCCAAGCGCAAGATCAAGGGCGGTCTGCTGCTGGACGTGGAGGGCGTCTCGGTCTTCCTGCCCGCGTCGCAGATCGACATCCGCCGTGTGCCCGACGTGAGCATCTACGTCGAGAAGGCACTCGAGTGCAAGATCATCAAGATCGATCGCGAGCGCATGAACGTGGTGGTCAGCCGCCGCAAGCTGCTCGAAGAGCGTCGCAACGCCATGCGCGACAACCTGCTGTCCGAGCTCGAGGAGGGCCAGATCCGCAAGGGTGTGGTCAAGAACATCGCCGACTTCGGCGCGTTCCTCGACATCGGCGGCGTGGACGGCCTGTTGCACATCACCGACATGTCCTGGGGCCGCGTGAGCCACCCGAGCGAGGTCGTCTCGCTCGAGCAGGAGCTCGAGGTCAAGGTGCTGCGCTTCGATCGCGAGCGCAACCGCATCGCCCTCGGACTGAAGCAGCTCGAGGCCTCGCCCTGGGCTGAGGTCGAGCGCAAGTACCCGGTCGGTTCGCGGGTGCGCGGCGAGGTGGTCAACATCATGCCGTACGGCGCCTTCGTGAAGCTCGAGGACGGCATCGAGGGGCTGGTCCACATCTCCGAGATGAGCTGGACCCGTCGCGTGAGCCATCCGTCCGACATCGTGACCATCGGCGACGACGTCGAGGTGGTGGTGCTCGACATCAACCAGGAGAAGCAGGAGATCTCGCTCGGTATGAAGCAGACCGAGGCGAACCCCTGGACGGAGGTCGAGGAGCGCTACCCGGTCGGCACGATCATCGAGGGCCTGGTCCGGAACCTGACCAACTACGGCGCTTTCATCGAGATCGAAGAGGGCATCGACGGCCTGCTGCACGTCTCCGACATGTCGTGGACCAAGAAGGTCACGCATCCCAGCGACGTGATGAAGAAGGGCGACCTGGTGCGCGCGGTCGTGCTCTCGGTGGACACCGAGAAGCGGCGCGTGGCGCTGGGCATGAAGCAGCTCGAGCAGGACCCGTGGCAGGACGAGATCCCGCGCCGCTACGGCCCGGGCGACATCGTCATGGGACGGGTGACGAAGATCACCAACTTCGGCGTGTTCGTCTCGCTGGAGGACGGCCTCGAGGGTCTCTTGCACGTGTCCGAGCTCACCGACAAGAAGGTCGAGTCGCCCGAAGAGGTGGTGGACATCGGCCAGGCGGTCGACGTGCGCGTGCTCAAGGTCGACACCGAGGAACGCAAGATCGGCCTGTCGATGATCGGGGTGCCTCAGCACAGTCACCTGCTCGACGAGGAGCAGGACACGTCTTCGTCTGCCGATGCACCGGCCGAGGATGCGCCTGCTGAGGATGCGCCTGCTGAGGCGAGCGCTGACGGCGACGCGTCGGCCGAGGCCGGCTCGACCGATGACCAGGCGGCTGCTGCCGACGCGGCGCCGGAGGAGGCGGCTGCGGAAGGCGCTGCACCCGCGACCGAGGATGCCGCTCCGGCGGCGGACGAGGGTGCTGCCGATGGCGCGGAGAAGCCTGCCTGAGCCGATGCGGTGGTCGATCGCCCCCGGGCGGTCGACCGCTGCGGCTCTGCTGGGGCTCGTGCTGGTGGTGGGCTGCGCCTCGCCGCCGGTGACCGATGACGTGGTCGAGGCCACCGAGCTGCCGTTGAAGCTCATCGAGCCGGTGGGAACGCTCGCCGGTACGGTCGTCGGTGACGGGCTCGCGACCCGGCTGCGGGTCGTGGCCTCGTTGGAAGCCGTGGGGGAGCTGCCGCTGACCGCGGTCACCCAGCGCGGGCCGGGCGAAGCGGGCGACGACGCCCTGCTGGACTTCACCCTGCGCTGGAAGGACTTCTCCGGTCGGGGCCCGGTGTCCTCGGGCCGCACGGTGCACGAACTCGTGCCCTTCGGGCCCGGCGGCGTGGCCCTGCCCGGTGCACCGCTGCAGCGTGCCTTCGAGATGTCGCTGACCCCGCCCCAGGACGTGCTGGCGCGGCGGGTCGAGGTCAGCGGGCGGCTGTACGTGCTCGACCTCTCCGACGGTGAGGGGCGCACCGGTGGTGCGCTGGTCCCGTTCTCGGCCACGGTCGTCGAGAGCTACGCGCGTCCGGCCTCGCGGCCGTTGAGTGAGCTGCTGGTCGAGGGTGAGCCCGAGGAGCTGTTCCTGGCCGCCGTGTCCGCCGACGCGGGCGAACGCGAGGGGGTCATCGGTCAGCTGATCGGCGGTCTGGGCGGTCTGCGCGGCCCGGCGCGGGAAGCGGCCTTCGGCGCCTTGCTCTATCTGACCGGTGAGACCCACGGTCGGAGCGAGTATCGTTGGATGACATGGTGGAGAGCCCGGCAGGCAGACCGACAGGCGAGCGGCTGAACGGCGACGGCTCCCCGACGAGTGACTCGTCGCGGGGGGAGCCGCCGGCGGCCGGGGACCGTTCCAGCGCGGCGTTGCGTGAGGTGTTGGCCGGGACCGTCACCTGTCACACCGAGGAGGAACTGGCGCGCAAGCTGGCGCGCGGGAACCCCTTGCGCGTGAAGCTGGGGGTGGACCCTTCGTCGGCCGATCTGCACCTGGGGCACGCGGTCCAGTTGCGCTTCCTGCGCCGCATGCAGGACCTCGGTCATCAGGCCGTGCTGATCATCGGTGAGGCCACCGCGATGGTCGGGGACCCGTCCGGCAAGGACAAGACCCGGCCCCAGCTCTCACGCGACGACGTGCGGCGCAACGCGGACACGTACCTGGCCCAGGCGGCGCTCGTGCTCGACATGGAGCGCCTGGAGATCGTCCCCAACAGCCGTTGGTTCGACGGCATGGGTTTCATGGACGCGGTGCGGCTGGGCGCCTCGATGACCGTGGCGCGCATGCTCGAACGGGACACGTTCGCGACCCGTTACAAGCGGGGTGCACCCATCGGCATCCACGAGTTCATCTACCCGCTCATGCAGGCCAGGGACTCGGTCGAGGTGCGCGCCGACATGGAGATCGGCGGCACCGACCAGACCTTCAACCTGCTCGTGGGGCGCGACCTCATGCGTGATGCCGGCCTCGAACCGCAGGTGTGCGTGACGCTGCCGATCCTCACCGGGCTGGACGGCGTGCAGAAGATGTCCAAGAGCCTGGGCAACGCCATCGGACTGACGGACTCGCCGCGCGACATGTTCGGCAAGGCCATGAGCGTGCCCGACGCCCAGATGGCGGAGTGGTTCCACTTGGTCGCGGGCCTGGCGCCGGAGCGCGTCGACGAACTGCTGGCGGGCTCGGCGCGGGAAGCCAAGGGCGCCCTGGCTCGTCGCGTGGTCGAGCTGTACCACGGGTCGCAGGCGGGGCAGCTGGCAGCCGAGGAGTTCGACCGGATCTTCCGGGACAAGGGGCTGCCGGACGACATCCCCGAGAGCGACCTGCCCGGTGAACTCGTCGGAGACGACGGCGTCTGGGTCGTGAAGGCGTTGACGCACCTGGAGTTGGCGCCGTCGAGTTCGGCAGCGCGCCGCTTGATCCGCGAGGGCGGCGTGCGCGTTGACGGCGAGAAGGTCGGCGACGAACAGCGGCGACTGGAGCGCGGAGCGAACTGTCTGTTGCAGGTGGGCAAGCGGCGCTTCCATCGGGTGCGGGTCCCATGAACGCGGGCGAGACGCGCGTGAGGGCGAACAGCGTCGGCCGGCGCGGGCTGCCCCCGCGTGCGCGCCGCCTGATGCCCATGGGCGTGGCGCTGCTCGCCGTGGGGTTGGGCTGGGCCGCTGAGGTGCAGGCCCAGGTCGAGGCGCAGCCGGAGGGAATCGTCGTGCAGCGCACGGGCATCGAGCCGGCGCCCCTGGCCGAGGATGCACCGAGCGGGGATCCGACGTCGCCGTGGTACCTGGAACGTGGCCCCTGGCGTCGCCTGCCGCGCCCCGACGACGATCTGGCCGAGATCGATGTGGCCTTCGCCCTGGCTCGGCTGACTCGCGACGAAGGGCGCCTGCCCGGTTTCTACGACGGTCAGTTCGCCGCGACGGCGGGTGACTTCGATGCGCTGGCGCGCCTCGCGTCGGATCCCGACATCCACCCGACGATGCGCATGCTGGCGGTGATGGCGCTGCAGGAAGCCGGCGACGGCGCGGCCGTGGCGGCAGTGCTCGACCCGTTGATCATGTCGGCCACGCGGGAGTACCAGATCGAGCGCACTGCGTACGCCGATCCCGGATTCAGCCAGGACGAGAGCTGGACCGAGGAGATCCTGGCTGCCGACCTGTCGTCGTACGCGCGCTTCGCCCTGGCCAAGGACGGCCAGCCGGAGCGCATCCGCGAGAAGATCAAGGTCATGGAGGAGGCGGTGCGCAAGGAGCGCTTCGAGATCCTCGACCCGCTCGTGTCGTCGCGGCGCAATCGCAAGGTACGCCTGGGGCGCTGGACCTGGTTCCAGATCGGATACCACTACCAGCAGTTCGACGACTACGAGCGCGCGCGGGCCTGGTACGAGGCGCTCTGCGATTCCCTGCCGGGGGACGATTGGACCGGCGCGCCGCACTACAACCTCGCCTGTATCGCAGCGCTCACCGAGCGTCCGGCCGACGCCATCGCGCACCTGCAGGCGGCCTACGACGTGGGCTACCTCATGCCGGCCTGGATGGAGGAGGACGGGGACCTGGTGAGCTTGCGCGATCGAGCCGACTACCACGCCCTGCTGGCCACCATGCTGGGCGGCGAGGCGCCGGCATTCGGGGCGGATGGCGAACCAGGGGCTGAGACGGGCAGTCGCGAAGGCGCTTCACCGGGCCGCGCGGAACCCGGCACGCCGGAGGCTGGTACCGAGGGCGCTGGGGATGGGCCCTGAGAGACGCGGGTGGGCCTAAAACGAAATGGGGAATGTCGCCGCCCATGCCGTTCAAAGTCCTTGGGCCTCAAGGACTTGCGATGCCGGCGAGGTGTGGGCTCCGTTGTGGAAATGTTGTGGGTTGGCGGTGGGCGAGTTGACAGCCATGTGTACAGAGGGCAACATTCCTGTACCACTGACCGGGCGAGAAGCCCGGACGACGAGATCCATTCAAGTCGGTGGCTTGTGGGGCTTGAGCCGTTTTCCCCTCCCCAACCGCCATCTCCAGCCCTATGGGCCACCGACCGATACACGGTTGGCCCTGTCCGACGTCGTCGGGCAGGGCCAACTCTTTTTTTGGTCCGGGTTCTCTTCGGCCCCGTGCGTCTGCCACGATCCGTGCTTAGGAACAGGAGTGCGTCGGGACCGTCACGGGGGCGGTCGGCGCGAGCCGTTCAGCCAGCCTGAAGGGGCGTCGATATCTCCAACATGATGGATCCCCTGAAGCGTGAATCGGGTGCGGACACCGGGCTCTTCTCGTACACCCAGATCCTGCACCTGCTGAAGATCGAGTTCGCCCGGGCACGGCGCTACCAGTACCAGTTGTCCTGCGTGCTGCTGGAGATCGATCGCCTCGGGCACCTCGGCGACATGCACGGCTCCGACGTGCGCGACGCGGTGGAGTTCGCCGTCGCGGACCTGCTCAACAGGCACTCGCGCAGTTGCGACTTCATCGGTCGGTTGGGCGAGCGTTACGTGATCCTGCTGCCGCACACCGACGCGACCGGCGCCCAGCTGCTGGCGCAACGACTGCACGACCGGGTGGCGGAACTCGACATCCGTGTCGACGACCGGGCACTGCGCATCAGCGCGAGCATCGGCGTCGCCACCCTCGACGGCGACGACTCGATCTTCTTCGACACGGTGCTCAAGCGCGCCGAGTCGGCGTTGACCGAGGTCGTGGCGCGCGGCGGGGACGCGGTCACGCTCGCTTCCTGAGGCGCTGCGCCCTGCGCCCCTGCGGTTCCGAACGGCCCGCGGCGAGTCCCTCGGCGCTGCCGTCCACTGCCTGGTTGTCCGAGAGGGCCTCACCCGCTGTCAGGGGGAGAAGTCCACGGAGACGGCGGGCGAGGCCGCGGCGACCGCTTCCGTCGCCCCGCTCGAGGGATCGTTGAGCAGCAGCAGGCACGCGCTCACGCTCGTCCCGTGGGCGCCTTCGCGGATCAGCGGGGAGACCACGACGGCGGCCGTGCCATCGTCTCCCAGCCAGCCGGACAGGTCGGGCTGCAGCCGCGACATGGCCAGCAGTTCGTCGTCCATGAGCGGCAGGGTCACGGGACCGACGCTGAAGCCGCCGCCATCCGGGGCGGGACGGCCCACGGCCACCTGGAAGGCGAACCCGGGCGGGCCGGTGAGGGCCAGGCGACCGCCGGGTTCGGCCAGCACGGCGGGGGGACGCTCCAGGGCAACGGGTCCGCCGGCGTCGGGGCCGTCGGTGGCGGGGGGCACCAGGCCCGCCGTCTCCAGCGCGGCCGCCACGTCCGCCGCGGCGAGCTGGTAGCCGCGCACGTTGGGGTGGTGGTCGTTGAACATGAGCAACTCGTAGCTCTCCCGGGCGAAGTGCTCTGCGAAGCGCCGTTCGAGGTCCACCAGCAGCACGTCTTGCTCCGCGGCCAGGGCCCGGACGACGGCGTTCACCTCGCCGTGGAATCCCTGGAACTCCGGGTAGGTCAGCAGCACGGGGAGTGTGCCGTGGTCGCGGCAGGTGTCCACTGCACGGCCGATCCAACGGCGCAGGTTCTGTTCCAGCTCGGCGCCCGAACGCACCGTGCCGTCGTCCTCGCCCAGGTTGACGCGACGGGCCTCGTCGCCGCGGCGCACCGAGAACTCGCCGCGCTCGTCGCTGACCACCTCGAAGGGCTTGGCGGTGGTGACGCCGGACGCGAGCACGCGCACCAGACGCACGAGTTTGAGCCGGCCGACCAGCCCCGCCAGTCCGCTCTGCTCGGCGCCCGTGTTCCAGGTGTCGTTGAGGCCCACCAGGATCAGGGCCAGGTCGGCATCGGTGTCGGCCAGGTCGCGCGTCAGGTCGCGCGCGAGCTGCGCCGCGTTCTGGCCGGGGACGCCGCGATTGGTCACGGCGGGTGGCGCGGCGAAGCGCGCTCGCAGCAGCGACGCGAGCTGGGCCGGGTAGGCCCAGGCCCGAGGCACGTTGAGGCCGAACGTGTTGGAGTCACCCACGCACAGGATGCTGAGGCTGGTGTCCGGGTCGACTGGGCCGTCACCCCGATCGAGCATGCTGCGCTGCACCAGCGGCGCCGCAAGCTGCATCGACAGCTCGACGAGCAGCAGCAGCACCAAGACGCCCACCAGCCGACGCGCGAAGCGTCGCGGCCGTCGTCGCGGCCGTTCGCCTGCGTTCATCGGCCGTCCGGGGGTTCGGACGACGACACGTCTTCTCCCTGGAGGTACCCGACGGCCTTCATCACCTCGGCCATCGAGAGCCCGAGGTCGTCGGCGATCCCGTCGCCCACGGGGCTCATCCGGTCAGCAGCCTCACGCTGGCTGCGCTGCGCGACGTCCAGTTGTTCCACGATGGCGGGGACGCGCGCATCCTGGGTGGGAAAGAGATCGGTCGTCTCCGCCGGGTCCTGCTCCAGGTCGTACACGTGGATGACGAGGCTGCCGTCCAGCATGTCGCCGTCGAGGTTGGTCTGGTCGTCGGGTGACCAGCTGCGCTTGACGGTGCGGATCGCCTTCAGCCCTTGGTACACGACAGCGTCGTGCGCTTCGTAGTAGCCCACGGGCGGGTGCGGGATCATGGTGAGAGACGACGACACGGGGCGAGGGGGCAGGGCGGCGCCCTCGATCAGGGGCCTCAGGCTGCGCCCGTAGACGTGTTCGCCGGCCTCGATGTCCGCATAGTCGAGAACCGTCGGCAGGATGTCGTACAGGGCGACGTCATCGTCGATGCGCAAGCCCTCCGGGAGCAACCCAGGCCCCCACATGAGCAGCGGGACGCGCAGCACCTCATCGTGCAGGCCGACCCGGTGGCCGAAGCGTCCGTGCTCGAAGAACTCCTCACCGTGGTCGCCGGTGATCACGATCAGGGTGGAGTCGGACAGTCCCTGCTCCTCGATGTACGCCACGAGCGTCGCGAGGTTCTCGTCGACCCACGCGAGCTCTGCGTCGTAGAGGTCCTTGGCGTGCTGGAGGTCGGCGTCGGGAAGCCCGTCGCCCAGGACCCAGTCCTGGTACGTGACCTCCCTCCCCTCGACGATCCCGGCGTAACGGGGGTCGGCGAATCGCTTGACGTATCGCGGGGGGGCCAGCCAGTCGTAGTGGGGATCGAAGAAGTGCAGGAATCCCAGCGTCCGCGGGCGTCGCCGCTGATCGAGCGTGTTCAGGAAACGGCGCATGATGCGGTTGCTGGAGATCGACTGGTGGGAGAGCACCTCCCGCGTGCCGACTTCCTTCGACCGCAACGACGGCGGAATGTCGAAGATCGTCGGGTCGACGCAGCGTTCGTAGTAGTCCATGCCGCGGTCGAAGCCGAAGTGGCCGTGCAGGTAGGGCGCCGAGAAGAAGCCCATGGTGCGGAAGTCGGCGTCGGCGAAGTACTCGCCCATGGTGCGTCGGCTGGGGTCGAGCTGGTGGAAGTCCATCTCCACCCCGTGCACCGCGGCGGGTTGCCCGGTGAACAGCGACATGTGCGCTGGCAGCGTCCACGAGGTCGTGGAGCGGGCGTTGTCGAACACCACGCCTTCGTCCGCCAGGCGCGCCAGGGTGGGGGTCGTGGCACGGTCGTAGCCGTACGGAGTCAGGTGATCGGGGCGGGTGGTGTCGAGCGAGATGACGATGATCGTCAGCTCGCGACCCGAGCCGCAGCTCGACGCGATCCAGGCCACGAGCGCGAGCGTCAGGCCGCGAAGCACCGCGCCCCCCGGCCGCGGCTCGGCGGTCGAGGGGCGCGTGCGCGCGGGCCCGGAGGGCGAGCCCGGCGCAGGGCTCACGGTCGTGGGCCTTGCTGCGCGGCACATGCGGTCGCGCAGACGATTCCGATCGGGTCGTCCCGCGTCACTGGGCCTTCTGGACCCAACCGTGGAACGCGATCGTCTTGGCCGGCATGTCCGGGTGGTTGGCGTTGAGCCTCAGGTTGCCGCGGAAGAAGGAGCCCAGGTCGGCCTCGAGTCGGGCCGTGAGGTCGATCTCGTAGGACTCGCCTTCCTTGATCGTGCGGATCTTCGTGTCGAAGAAGTCGGAGCTCTTGGACAGGACTTCGACCGACTCGAGCACGTAGGGAGTCTCGGGGTCCGAGTTGGACACCTTGAGCGTGCGCGTCAGCTCCGACCCGGCGGCGGCCTTGTCGAACACGAGGGCCTCGGGGAAGGTCGGGTGCCCGGAGGAGAACTGCACGTCCGAGTCGACGATGCCGATCACCGTGAACTCCGTCTCCTTGACGCGTTCGTGGTCGAGCTTCACGCGCACCTTGGCGAACAGCTGGCCCACGGGGCGCGGCCCCTCGAGCGAGACCTTCACCCGGCGCGACGCGCCCTCCTTGTCGAGCAACTCGAACTTCAGCGCCTCCGGCAGCGGGTTGCCGTCGAGAGCCGACTCGAAGCCGATGATCTCGAAGTCGCCGATGTTGTTGGCCTCGATCACGACCTCCTGTTCGGCGGGCTGGCGCTTGGCCACGTTGCCGAACTGGACGAACGTCGGGTTGACCATGATCGCGCGACTGATGCGTGCGCGGACGGGAACGCTCAACGCGGTCATCGCCTTGTCCATGTGGTAGACGCCGAGGGACTTCTCGACCGAGCCCACCTGGTTGCGGGTGTGGAACTCCACCTGGACCTTCAGGCTCTGGCCGGGAGGCACGCACACGATCGCACTGCCGTCGCTGTGCTGGGCGTCCACCTCGGTGTCATCGGGCCCGTGGACGGTCGCCACCGTGCAGCCGCAGGACGGCTTGACGCGCTGGATGCACCAATCGGTGTCGCTGCGGTTGGTGAATGTGACCCACTGGCTGAGATCCTCACCCGAGAAGACATCGCCGAAATCGACGGCCTCCGGGGAGATCTCGATGGTCTGGGCCGGCGCCGCGCTAAGGGGCGCGGCGGCCTGGGCGGGGGTCGCCATGGGGGCGGCCAGCAGCACGGCCCCGGCGAGGATGCTCGTTGAGAACCTGCTCATCATCGGTCTTCCGTCCATCTGTGCGGGATATCGAGCCGATGGCTCGACTCTGGATCGTACCAATACGCCGGGATCGGCCCCCGTGCTGGATCCGGCCTCACCCCTCTCCGGCTGTTATACTCCCAACAGATCGGCCCTCACCTGCGCATGGTCAACGCGTGGCCTTCCCACCCTGGATGCCACGCGCCCCCGAAGACGGCCAGGCAACCCACGGGCCGCCTCCCTCCCGCTCCCTCACCCACATCCGCTTCCCGGGCCGGCACACCCTGACCGCCCCCGGATCCGACTCGGAGGATCTCCGACGTGAACCGCCCACTGCTGCTCCTTGGTGTGCTCGTCGTGCTCATCGCCCTCATCGGCGGCGGGCTGACACTCTGGTCCGACCAGGACTCCGGAGGCGATGCCTCCAACGACGCCGAGCTGGTCTCACAGGCCAACTCCGGGGCCGAGCCGGCTGCCATCCCCGCACCGGCGACGCCCAAGAAGATCAAGATCAAGAACCTCACGCCCCAGCAGCGTGAGAAGGACCGCCGTTTGAAGCGCGCGCTGGACAAGATCGATCGCATCAAGCAGGTCGGCAAGCCGGTCGGCAGCATGTACGAGATGGACGAAGGCGGACAGAAGGTCCTCTACGCGGGCGAACTGGCTTCCGGCATCGGGCGCAACGGCGAGCCGCTGTACGCCACGGTCCAGGCCCAGCGCGTCCCCATGGGCGAGATGCGTCGTCGGCGCGAGACGCCCGAGCACCTCAAGCCCACGGTGGTCAATGTCGGTCCGATCACGAACCTCCCGGGTGTGAGCGTGCCCTCCGGCGCGAAGGCCGGTTGGCAGAACGTGGACCCGGCCGCCGAACAGCCGGTGACGGTGGTGGACGGCGAGGAGGGCTCGGGCAACTAGACCCGCGCTCGCTCCTGGTCGACGACCGGGCGACTCGACATCCGAGGTCGCCAGGGTGGACGCGCTGCGTCTCAGCCGCCGCTTTCGGCTTCCTCGATCCAGGTCATGACGGCCTGGACCGCGGGGTGTCCGGGTGCGGCCTCGGACGCCCGCTCGATGGCCGCGCGGGCCTGATCCAGCGCCGCGTCGTCCCCGACCTGTCGAGCGCGCAGCAACGACTGGACTGCCTGGACGACGAGCAGCAATGTGTCGTCCGGCTCGTCCCGCATGGCACGCTCGAGCACGGCGCGGGCGCTGGCATCGCGCCCGTCGAGCCACAGCGCCCACGCGAGTGAGGCGGCCGTTGCCGTCTCCTCCGGCGCCGGGGCGACCTTCTCGCGGGTGCTTCGCAGGATCGTGAGCGCCCGCTGCAGGATCGGCACGGCGCCCGCGGCGTCCCGGTCGCGCCGCAAGGTGAGGTCGCCTAGCTGGGCCAGGGCCAGACCCTGGACGCGCGTCCCGGAGATCGCGGCGCTGATGGCGCGTTGCAGGTGGTCGCGCTCACGGTCCGGCTCTTCGTGCGAGGCGACCCAGGCCAGACCCAGGTGGGCCTTGACCGAAGCCGGATGGTGTTCCAGGACGTTGGTCCAGAGGGCCCGCTCGTCGTGGAACGCGTGGTGCTGTCGTGCGGCGAGCGTGGCCCAGATCAGCGTCAGGCTGACGGTGGTGATCCACAGCAGGAGACGCCCGCCCCTGGCGATCCACAGGCCCAGGATCGCGCCGAAGGCCGGCAACAGCGGGTATGCCGCCCGGTCGTTCACGAGGGCGCGCAGCGTCACCAGCAGGCTGCTGGAGGGAAGGTACGCCAGCAGCATCCAGCCGATGCAGAAGGCCATGGCGGGCCGACCGCGGCGCAGGACCCAGGCGGCGCCGATCACGCCGAGCGTGAACAGTGACGGCAGCCGCAGCCAGGGGGATCCGCCGTCCAACCATGTGTGCTGGGGGTACTCCACCGCGAGGCCCTGGGGCAGCAGCAGCGCGCCCAGGGTGCGCCCCGTGCCGTAGAGCGCCCAGCCCGCCTGCGTCAGACGATCCCCGCCGTGAGCGGCCGTCTGCTGGGGCACGCCGCCCCCGAGTGCGATTTGATGGGCTGTGATCGCGAGCAGCACGCCGGCGATCAAGGCGCCCAGACCGAGCCGCGAGCCGCGCCCGGTGAGGAGTCGGTGCAGCCCCGCCACGAGGGGGATCACCGCGGCCGACTCCTTGCCCATGACGGCCAGGAAGGCCGCCGTGGCCCCCAGCGTTGCAAGCGTCACCCGGACGCTGCGCGACCGCGCGGGAGCATCGAGGGCGTAGGCGCCCAACGCGAGCAGCGCGCCGGTCACGGCGTACAGGTCGCCACGACTCGTGATCCACCCCACCGCTTCCACGCCGATGGGGTGGCAGGCCAGTGCGGTGGCCCCCAGCAGGGGTGGGGCGGGCCCGCTGTCGGGCAGCAACAGCCGCAGCACCCAGAGCGCCAGCAGCGCGTTGGCCAGGTGCACGAGCAGCGAGTGCAGGTGGAAACCGAACGGTTCGAGGCCCCAACGCCGCCGGTCGAAGGCGTGCCCCAGGGTGCGCAGGGGACGGTAGATGTCCCGGTCGGCATCCGAGGTCTGCGCCGCGGGATCGAGCGCCAGCTCCGTCAGCGAAGCCTGCTCGAGTGCGCTGTTCTCCACCACGAAGCGCCGGTCGTCGTAGACGAAGCCGCCGCGCAGTCCCGTCAGGTGGGCGAGCAGGGTGATGGCGACGATCCAGCCCGTCGCGCCCCTCAACGTCGGCCCAACAGCAGCGTGGGGAAGGCCTCGCAGGGAGACCAGCAGCGTGGACAGTCCCGCCGCTCGACCGCATCGAGCGTGGTCGCCGCCCCGTTCAACTCGCCGATGCGTCGCAGCGAGTAGTCGACATCGGCGATGTGCCCCAGCGGCCGATCGAAGATCGAGCACGGGTACACGCGTCCGTCGGCGGCGAGGAACACGCTGGCCCGCAGGGCGCCGCACGAACGGCCCGGATCGCCGTCGGTCAGGTGTCGGCGAGCGTGCCGCCAGTAGCGGTGTTCGACGAGGTCCAGTGGAGACAAGCGGGTCCTGCGCCGACGGCGCACGTGTTCGACCACGCGCAGGGCGGCATCCGGTGGCGGGCCGACGTCGCTCGAGTTGCGGTAGTAGTGCGAGGAATGGTGGGCGATGTTGAGGTGCAGGTCGTCGACGGGAACGCCCTCGGGGAGCACGGCGCGCGGGTCGTCCAGGGAGCCGGCCAGGTTGTCGGCCGACAGGGTCATGCCCACGACCACGTGGAAGCCTGGTCGCCTGACGCCCTTGAGCAGCTCGAAGGTCTGGCGCGCGCGGGCCGCCGCACCCGCGCAGCGCCGGATGCGATCGTGCACGGCGTCGGGCCCGTCGAGACTCACCGTCACGTAGATGCGCGGGATCGGGGACGCGAGCAAGGGCTCGAGAGCGGCCAGCGTGGCACTCGGGTCCTGACCCGCGGTGGGGAAGTCGAGCAGTGCCAGGTCGCGGCCCTCCCGGGCGACGAGTCCCATCAGCTCGGGGGCATCGCAGCGTTCGACCGGGTCGCCGCCGCTGAGGTTGAGCCACGTGAGCTGGTGATTGCTCGCGAGCACGCGCTCCACGCACTCGAGTTCCGGCCCCTGGTGAGGTGCCCGAGCCCACAGATGGCAGGTGCTGCAGCGCAACGAGCAGCGCTCGGTGACGATCCAGGTGAGCTTGAACGGATCGAAGGCGGCTCGGCGGGCGCGCAGCACCGCCCGGGCCAGGGCGGCGTAGCGTCGCCAGCTCTCGCGCCGGCCGGGCGCGACGGGGGGGGCGCCGGTGCGGCTGATCATGAGGTCCGGCACGGCAGGGGGGCGGCGCAAGACGTCCTCGGCAGGGCCCGCCGGCAGGCGGCGATCACGTCGTCGACTGTCAGTCGATCGATGCAGGCGAAGGTCCGGCATGCCGTGCGCTTGAGCGTGCTCGGATCGAGACAGGGGCTGCAAGGAAGGTCGGCGTAGAGTGCCACCGAACCGGCTGTGCGAGGCCCGTAGCGCAGCGGTGTGTTGGGGCCGAAGAGCGCGACGGTCGGCGTGCCGAGCGCGTCGGCCACGTGCACCGGGCCGGTGTCGTTGGTCAGCAACAGATCGGCCAGTGAGAGCAGCGCGGCCCACTCGGCGGGGCCGAGCTCACCCGCACAGCCTACCGCGCGTCGCGGACCGGCCGCGGCGAGCACGGCGTCGACGAGCCCCTGTTCGGCCGCACTCCCCGTCACCACGACGCGCGCCTCGAAGCGCGCGGCCAGGATCGCCGCGGCACGGCCGAAGCGACTGGCGGGCCAGCGCCGGCCCGGCGCGTGGTCGCCGCTCCCGGGGTGCACCACCACGATCGGTCCCTTGCCAGGCGGAGCCCGGCGGCGTGCGGCGCGCAAGGCGCCGCGGCTCACGGTCAGGCCGCCGACGGGCGCCCGTGTGGAGTGCCCCGCCGGAGCGTCTGTCTGCACGATGTCGGAGCGCAGACCAGCGGCATGACAGAGCTCGGCGAAGGTGTCGGCGGTGTGTCGGGTCGGATCGTCGCCCAGGGCTCGGTCGAGCAGCGGTGCGCGCTGCTGTCGGGCCGTGTCCAGGCCCACGATGGGCGTGGGGCAGGCGAGGCGCAACAGCACCAGCGGGAGTTTCAGGAACTGCTCCAGGTCGACGATCACGTCCGGTGGATCGCGCCGGACCGAGCGGGCCACCCGGCACACGGCCGGGAGGAATCCGGGTGCGTGGGGCTCCGGCACCGCCAGCAGCTCCACGTGAGGGAAGTGCGCCTCGACGAAGGGCCGGTTCTCCGCCAGCGTGAGCAGTCGCAGGCGCGGCCCCCCGGGCCGGCGCGCGGCCGCCATGAACGGGGCGAGCATGGCCAGGTTCCCCAGGCCCCAGAGCCGCACGAGCAGGGCGTCCCGGGTGACGCGGGGCAGCGCACGTCGTGGGCCCGACATCCAGCGGGCGAGGGGCTCGCCCAGCTTGGAATCGAGCTCCTTGGCGACCTCCAGCATGCGCGTGTGCAGAGTCATCGTGAGGGTCCCTCGAGGCGGCTGAGCGCGCACGACGTGGCGAGGGAACCGGGTCTGATAGACGGACGCCGAGCGAACACTGGCGCCATTCTTTCCCACGGCGCCGAAACGATCAACGCAGGCTCTCGTTCGCTATGCTCCCCGCCATGACTGGGCGGGTGCTGGTGATCGACGTTGTGGGACTCGTCCCCGCGCTGCTGGGGCCGCGGTTGGCCGAGTTCGCCGCCGACGGGTGGCAGCGCGCCTGCCGCCCGGTCTTCCCGGCCGTGACGTGCACCGCCCAGGCCTCGATGCTGACCGGGCTGCTGCCCGAGGGGCACGGCGTGGTGGGGAATGGCTGGTACTTCCACGATCTGTCCGAGGTGCTCTTCTGGCGTCAGAGCAACCGCCTGGTGCAGGGATCCAAGGTCTGGGAGACGGCGCGGCTCTCCCGACCCGATCTGCGCGTGGCCAAGATGTTCTGGTGGTTCAACATGTACTCGTCCGCCGACATCGCGGTCACGCCACGACCGGAGTATCCGGCGGACGGCCGCAAGATCCCCGGGATCTACACCCAGCCCTACGAGCTGCGCGAGCGACTGGAGCGTCGCCTGGGGCCCTTCCCGCTGTTCAAGTTCTGGGGGCCTGCCGCGGACATCGACGCCACGCGCTGGATCACCGACGCATGCCTCGACGTGCTCGAGCACGATGAGCCGGACCTGATGCTCGCCTACCTGCCCCATCTGGACTACGTGCTCCAGCGCGAGGGGCCCGACCATGCGCTGGTGCAGGAACACGCCCGGCAGGTCGACACCGAGGCGGGACGTTTGATCGACGCGGCCCGTGAGCGCGACATGGAGGTGCTGGTCGTTTCCGAGTACGGCATCGGTCCCGTGTCCCGTGTCGTATTCCCCAATCGCGTCCTGCGCGAGGCGGGCTGGCTCGGGGTGCTCTGGCAGGCGTCGGTGGGCGAGACCCTGGACGCCGGCGCGAGTCGCGCGTTCGCGGTGTGTGATCACCAGGTGGCGCACGTCTACGTGGCGCGCCCGGACGACGTGCCGGCCGTGGCCGCACTGTTCGACGGCCTGCCCGGCGTGCGCCGTGTGCTCTGCGGTGCGGAGCGTGCTGCGGCGGGTCTCGAGCATGCGCGCGCCGGCCAGGTGGTGCTCGAGTCCGAGCCCGATGCCTGGTTCGCCTACCCGTACTGGTTGGACGACGGCCGGGCCCCGGACTTCGCCCCGACCGTCGACATCCATCGCAAGCCCGGGTACGACCCGGCGGAGCTGTTCCTGGACCCGGCGATACGGCACCCCAAGCTGCGCATCGCGTCGCGCCTGGTGCGCAAGAAGCTCGGATTCCGCACGCTGCTGGACGTCATCCCGCTGGACCCGACACCGGTCGCCGGCTCGCATGGTCACGTTCCCGACGACGAGGGTTTGTGGCCGGTGGCGATCGGCTCGGCCGGGCTGCGCCCGCCGAGAGACGAGCGTCCGAGCCTCACGGCAGTTCACGACGTGATCCTCGACGGACTGGGAGTGGATCCAGGGTGAGCGGGTCACGGGTGTTGATCCTCGGTGACGTGCCCGCGCTCGTGGCGGTCGTCGTGCGGGCTGCGGGGCTCGAGCCGGTGCGTTCGCGGCCCGACCTCGTGCTGTGTCACGGTGGCGACGGCACCTTGCTGCGGGCCGAGCGCATGTACCCCGGCGTGCCCAAGATCCCCGTGCGGGCCGGCACGCGTTCCGAACCGTGCACGCAGCACCGGCTCGAACGGGTGCTCGAACGCCTGCTGGCCGATGAACTCGACGTGGAAGTGCTGCCCAAGATCGAGGCGCGTGTCGGGGCCTGGCGCGGGCTGGCCGTCAACGACGTCGTGTTGCGCAACCACAACCCGGCCATCGCCGTGCGCTTCGAACTCACCATCGGAGAACAGAGCACCGCGGAGCTGACCGGTGACGGGCTGGTGATCGCCACGCCGTTCGGCAGCACGGGCTACTACCGCAGCGTCACGCGGAGCAGCGTCGCGACCGGGTTGGGCGTGGCATTCAACAACTGCACCGAGGTGCGGGCGCCGCTGCACCACACCGATGAGCGGCCGATCATCGTGCGCATCGTGCGCGGGCCGGCTGTCCTGGTTCACGACAACGACGCGCGCCCGATCCCCGTGCGGGCGGGCCAGGGATTCGTCGTGGCCGCTGCGGCGGAGACCGCCACGATCCTGGGGCTCGATGCGCTGCGTTGCCAGGAGTGCCGTCGGGAAGGCGGCCAGCGCTACAACCCGCACTGATCCCGGGCAGCCCTACCAGTCGAACAGGTCCTCGATGTCCTCCGGGTGCTCGTGGACCAGCCGCTTCTTCGCGGGATCCTCCTCGGACTCCTTCTTGGGGGGCTTGCTGCTGTTGCGGCCGGAGTCCTTGCGCGTCGAGCTCTTGCCGCCGCGGCGAGACTGGCTGCGCGAGCCGCTCTTGCCGCCGGAGCCGCTCTTCGACGAGGAACCACCGCCTCCCGAGCGGGAGCCGCCCTTGGATCGCGAGCCGCTCTTGGACCGCGATCCTCCACGCCGCCGACTCCGTCCGGACGACGACTGCTCGCCGTCCTCCGCCTTGCGCGGTTCGGCGTCGCCCTTCTCGGAGCCGCCCTCCTCCCGGTCTTCCCCCTCGCTGCCGCTGCCGGAGCGGCGGCGCGAGCGGCGCCGCCGGCGACGACGGGGCTTGGTGGCGTCGCCTTCGTCCTGCCGCTCGCGATCGTCGGCCTCGACCCGGCTCTCGCCGGCCGCGGGCTGCTCGGCGTCGCGTGGCTCGCTGCGGGCGGCTTCCGAGGGGCGCATCGCAGGATCGCTCGGAGCCGCCTCCACGTCGGGGCGACCCAGGACCTTGGCCACCAGCGACTTGAACATGCGTCCCAGGCCCTTGGGCGCGGGGGCGGCTGCCTTCTCGGCGGCCGGCTGCGGGGGCGCCGGCTCGACCGGGGTGCGCTCGGGAGCCGGGTCGACGGGCGCCTGGCCGGTTGCGCCCTCAGCCCGTGCGGAACGCCCGCCGCGGGAACCGCGCCGGCGACGGGGCCGGCGGCCGCTGCCGTCCCCGGGCGTCGTGTCGGAGCGGGTGCCGTCTTCGGGACGGGGTGTCTGCGTTCCGCCGTCGGCGGATGCCGCGACGCCTTCGTCCGCTTGCTCGTCGAGTTGCTCGTCCAGGAATTCATCGCGGCTCTCACTCGAGCGTCGTCGACGCCGGCGACCGCCACGGGAGCGACGGCGACGTGAGCGCGGCTGGTCCTGTTCTTCCTCGCTGTCTTCGCTCGGGGTGAGTTGGGGGTGCGTCTGCGCCAGGCGCTCGGCCCAGCGGGCGTGGATCTCGGGATCCACCCGCCCCGACAGTGCCGCGAGGTAGAGCAGGTCGATGGCCTCCTGTGACGAGGGGCGGCCGAGGAACTCCGCCAGCGGCACACGTCGGCTGCGTCGGTTGCGCTCCAATCGCGGCTGCAGCATCAGCAGTTGCTTCATGCCCGCCACGTCACGGCGCGGAATGCTCATGCGCCGGGCCGCCGAGCCGACCATGTCCTGGATCGCGGGCATGGCGTCGAGGTCCTCGTCGCGGTCGCGCCAGGGGTCGAGGAACAGCGCGGAGAGCAGGAAGGCGTTCGACACCCGCCGCGCACCATGGTCGATCCTGTCGAGCGCCGCGCCGGTCGCCGCGATCTGCTCGCGATGATCGTTCCAGTAGCCGCCGACCTCTGGCAGCAGGTGCTCCAGCAGTCCGTACTCGACGAGGGTGGTCAGGGCTTCGCTCGCCCGCCCGCAGGTGAGGATCTTGTAGATCTCCTCCAGGACACGGGGGGGCGCACTCTTGTCGATCAGGTGGGCGCACGAGCGCATCGCCGCGTCGAGTTCGTCGTCGAGCGTGAGGCCGAGCCGGCTCATGAACTTCACGGCCCGCAGCATGCGTACCGGGTCCTCGGCCAGGCGCACCTGCGCGTCCCCGATCGTGCGCAGCACCTTGTTGTTGACGTCGTCGAAACCGCCCACCCAGTCGATGACCTCCTCGGTGGTCACGTCGTAGAGCAGGGCGTTCATGGTGAAGTCGCGCCGCAGCACGTCCTCTTCCGCGGTGCCGTACTCGTTGTCGCGGACGATCAGGAGGTCCTCGGGTGGGCTGCCGCCGTCGTCCTCCGGAGTGCGGCGGAAGGTCGCGACCTCGATGATCTTCTCGCGGAAGTGCACGTGGGCGAGCTTGAAGCGACGCCCGATCACACGGCAATTGCGGAAGCGGCTGCGGATCTGACGCGGCCGGGCCTGCGTCGACACGTCGAAGTCCTTGGGGATCTTGCCGCTCAGCAGGTCGCGCACGCAGCCACCGACGAGGTACGACTCGAAGCCGGCATCGTGCAGCCGGCGGACGACGGAGACCGCGTCGGGATCCAGGCTGGCCGGGAAGATGAGCGTGTTGGCGTGCCGGTCCGGGACGTGTCCCGTGGCGTCGTTCGGCGCTTCGGGCCCAGCCTCGGGAGAGCGGCCGTGGTCGGCCAGCGGGGGGGCGCCGTCGTCACGCTGCCGATCCGCATCCTCGGGCGCACCCGCGTGCCGGTCGAGGTCAGTCGACTCGACGTGGGGGGGCTCGTGGGCGTGTTCGCTGCGGGGGCGTTGGCCCTGCGCGTCGGGCGCCGTGCGGTCCGGGGGAGGATCCGCTCGATCATGGGGATCGGTTGCGGGGTCGGAGTCGGGAGTCATCAGGGACAGGCTTTCCGGAAAGCGGCCGCACGCCTCGGGTCGATGCGGCCGGTCGACGGATCCTCGAGGGCGGTGCCAACGATGACACCAGCGGCCACTTCGAGGATCGCGGACACGTTGCCCGGGTCGGCGCCACTGGCGGCGAGCACGGGCGTAGGGGCGACGGCATCGACCACGTTCGCCAGAGCGGCGCGGTCCACCTCTTCGCCGGTGGCGTTCCCCGTCACCAGGACGGCGTCGGCCAGGGCACGCTGCACGAGTTCCTTCGCGCGCGTCCCCACGGGGCGGTTGTCGAGCGAGCGGGCGTGCTTCACGTCCACGTCCGCCAGCACCGCCACCTCGGCGCCCAGGGCGGCACGCCGTCGTTGCAGGTTGTAGGCGTCACCGGAGATGACACCCTGATCCGTCACGGCACTGCCCGCGAGGACGTTCACGCGCACGAACGAGGCGCCCGTCGCGGCGGCGACGCCGAGAGCGGACAGACCATCGTTGCGCAGCACGTTGACCCCGACGGGAATGCTCACAGCCCGGCGAACTCCGGCGACTGCCAACGCCATGGCCGCGACGGTCTCGGGTTCGACTCGGCCGGGTGTGAAGGGCGCATCATGGAAGTTCTCGACGAGAACCGCCGAGAAGCCACTGGCCTCGAGCACGTGGGCGTCCTGGCTCGCGTGTTCGACGACGGTGTCGACGGGGATTGAGGCCCGAGGAGCGCCTGGCAGGGCGGGCAGATGGATCACGCCGATCAACCAGGGGCGGGGGCACGCCTGCAGTGAAGCGGCAGCCTCGGGGGCTGGTTGCTGACCTCGCACCCCGTGATTATCCGCGCTCGCTGGCAGAGAACAACCCGGGAGACCGGCTTCGCTGGCCACCACGAGCCGCCATCCGCTATGTTCCCCGGCTCGTGAGCTCCTCCCCGAACCGCTTCGCCGACCCGTTCGACGTCCTCCAGACGCCGTCCGGGGTCCAGGTCCACCTGCACCAGACCCGCAAGTACAAGGCGGTCCACGTGGGTTGGTACCTCGAACGGCCGCTCGACGAAGGGCGCTCGGCGCGGGCTTTGACGGCCGACCTGCTCACCCGGGCCACGGCGGGCCAGCCGGGCATGGCCGCCTTCGCTGCCCGCTGTGAGGACCTCTACGCGACCGATGTGGTCAGCTCGGTGAGCGGCTTCGGGCCGGCCCAGGTGGTGCGGTTCGGCATCGAGACCGTCGCCGATCGCTACGCCGGTGGCCGTCCCCTGTTCGACGAGGCCACGAGCCTGTTGGCCGAGTGCCTGCACGACCCGCCCCTGATCGACGGCCGGCTGCGCCCCGACCATCTGGCGCAGGAGCAGGCCAACCTGGTCCACGCCGTGGAGGCCCTGGCGGACGACAAACCGGGGCACGCCTTTCGCCGGCTGATGGAGACCATGCACGCTGGAGCGCCCCACGCGTTGCACCCCTGGGGTACCGTCGAGGACGCCCGTGGGCTGGACGAAGCGAGCGTCCGGGCCGCCTGGTCCGACCTGGTCGGCCGCGCGCCGGCGCGCTTGTTCATCGTGGGCGACGTGGACGAGGCCGTCGCGCTGCGCACGGCCGAGAAGCTCGCGGGCCCGGGGCCGCGTGACGCCTTGCCTGCCTCCCACCGCCCGCCCACGCACACGCGGCAGGGACTGCAGGAAGTCATCGAGCGCGAGCAGCTCAACCAGAGTCGGTTGGCCATGGGCTTCCAGGTGCCGGCCGAACTGCTGGAGGGTCAGGCGAGCAACATGTTCGCGCTGGTCTTCGGTGGCGGTTCGCACTCGCGCCTGTTCAAGCGCATTCGCGAGGCCGAGGGCCTGGCGTACGGCTGCGGTGCCGCGCTGCTCAAGGACAGCGCCGCGCTCGTGGTGCAGGCCGGGGTCGACGCCGGCAACGTCGGCCGCGCACGGGAACTCGTGCTCGAGGAACTCGATCGCCTGGTCCAGGACGGCGTGGCCGAGGATGAACTCGAGCTGTCCCGCCGGGACCTGTTGCGACGACTCGAGAGCCTCTCGGACTCGCCGCGCGGTCAGTCCTACTTCCGGCTGACGGCGCTCATGTCCGGACGAACGCACGCCGTGGAGGAAGTCATGGGACAGGTGCGTGCGGTCACTCCGGCCGACGTGGTCCGTGTGGCCGGAGCGCTGGCTCTCGACTCGGTCTTCGTCCTGGAAGGTCAGGCGGCATGAAGCTGGAACCCGTGGCCAACGCCCTGGACGAACCGATCCTGGCCGCGACCGCGCCCTCGGGGCTGCGCGTCTTCGTCCATTCGCGCCCGGACTGGACGCATACGTTCGCTGCCTTCGGAACGAACTTCGGGTCGGTCGACCGGGTCAGTGGAGCGGACGGCCGCCCCGTCCCGGAGGGCCTGGCGCACTTCCTGGAGCACAAGTTGTTCGAGGACCAGCACGGTGACGTGTCCGATCGCTTCGCCGAACTGGGCGCCTCGACCAACGCCATGACCGGGTTCTGCGGCACGACCTACATCATGTCGGCCGTGGCCGAGGCGGGGCCCTGTCTCGACCTGCTGCTGGGCTTCGTGCAGGACCCCTGGTTCACTGACGAACTGGTGGCCAAGGAGCAGGGCATCATCGCCCAGGAAATCCGGATGTACGACGACGACCCGGATTGGCGCATCTTCTTCGGCTTGATGGAGTGCCTCTACCAACGGCACCCGGTGCGCGACAACATCGCGGGCACGGTGGAGTCGATCGCCGAGATCGATGCCGCCACCCTCCGACGCTGCTACGACCTGTTCTACCACCCGCGCAACATGTGCCTGGTCGTGTCGGGGGCCATGTCGGGCGACGCCGTGGTCGAGCGGGTGATGCGCGATCAGTCCCAACGCCCGGTCGATACCCGGCCCGCCCACGAACGCGTGGTGGCTGACGAACCGCCGGGCCGCTTCCGCGAGCACTTCGAGGAGCGTCTGCCGGTGGCACGCCCGCGTTGGATGCTCGGCATCAAGGAGACGATCGTGGGCGGGGGCAGCCGCGAATTGCTGCGGCGTGAGCTGGCGACGCGGGTGTTGCTCGACCTGCTGTTCGGCCGGTCGTCGCCCGCGTTCGAAGCCCTCTACGACGACGGCATCGTCGATGAGACCTTCGGGGTGAGCTACAGCGCCGAAGAGACCTTCGGCTTCAGCACCCTGGGCGGGGACACGGACGTGCCCGAACGCCTCGAAGAGCGGGTGCGAGCGGTGTTCGCAGGCGCCGTTCGCGACGGAGTGGACGCCGGCGCCCTGGGACGCATCCGCAACAAGGTGCTGGGCGGGCTGCTGCGCGGCCTCGACTCGTCCGAGAACGTCGCGCACGGGCTGATCACCGACTGCTTCCGTGGCCTGCCGCCGTTCGCCGCGCTCGAACTCATCGATGAACTCACGCCCGAGGGACTCCAGGCACGGCTGACCGAACACGTGCGCGACGACGCCATGGCCACCGCCACCGTGATGCCGGCGACTGCGTGATGCGGGCAGTCCCGTGACGCTGCACCGGGTGCTCGTCGGGGGGACGGCGAGCGGCAAGAAGCTCCTGGCGGCCGAGCTGTTCCGGCGCCATGGCACGCCGGTCCTGTCGATGGACTCGATGAAGGTCTATCGGGGCATGGACATCGGAACGGACAAGCCCGGCCCCGCGCTGCGTGCCGACGTGCCCTTCGAGTTGCTCGATCTCGTGGGGCACGACGAGTCCTTCTCCGCCGGGCGCTGGGCGGACGCGGCGCGCGCTGCCGTCGAGCGTGCTCCAGCCGAGGTCCTGTTCGCAGGAGGGACGCCGTTCTACCTGCGCCTGCTGCTGCGCGGGCTGTTTCGCGGCCCGGCGGCCGATCCGGAGCTGCGCACCGCGCTCGACGCGCTCTGGGAGCAGCGCGGCGAATCGGTCGTGCGCGCCGAGCTCGCGCAGGTGGATCCCGACGCCGAGCGCCGGTTGTTGCCGGGGGATCGGAAGCGGCTCCTGCGCGCCCTCGAGGTCCACCGGCTCACGGGGCGTGCGCTGACCACATGGCAGCGCGAGCACACCGAACGACCGGTCCCAGGCGACTTCGTCGTCGCGGCGCTGCGGCACGACACGTCGTCCCACCAGACCCGCATCCTCGCGCGAGTGGAGCGCATGGTGCAGGACGGCTTGCTGGAGGAAGTCGCCACCCTCGCGGGGCGCGCACCGTTTGCGCCCGAGCCCGGTCGGGCCATCGGCTATGCCGAAGCGCTCGAGCACCTCGCGGGTCGCCTGCCGCTGCCGGCGATGATCGAGCGCATCGCGGTGCGCACGCGGCAGCTCGTGCGCAAGCAGCGCATCTTCCTGGCCACCTTCCCCGAGGTGCGCTGGGTCGACGTCACGCCGGAGCTGCCGTGGGAAGACCAGGTCGACCTGGTGGAGCGAGCGCTGGAGTGGTCCTGAGCCGTTGTGGGATCAGGGGGCGGTCGGCGGCGGGGTGGCGGGTCCCAGCTGTTCGAGGACCGCGTCCACCATCCGGGCCAGGGAGGGCACGACCGTGAGGCGTGGTCGCGCGCGCAGCAACCGCGCGCGCAGCTCGTCGTCGCTGGGGACGCCGCCGCGGCCCTGGCACTCGAGCAGGATCAACAGCGCGCCCGGGTCGGCCGGGACCGCGTCGAGGCGGCGCCTGAGCAGGTCCCAGGCGTCGTCGTAGCGTCCGGCCTGGACGTCCAGGCGTGCCTGCAGGAGGCCGATCTGGACTCGCAGTCGCCTGGGGTACGGGTCGGAGATCTGTGCGAGTTGCTGTTCAGCGGATTCGAAGCGCCCCGCGGCGAGGTCCGTTCCCACGGACAACAGGATCAGGTCCGGGTGGTCCTCGTGGCGGGCCCGTGCGCGGGTGACGAGTTCGGTCACCGCGGCCCGGTGCGCCGGTTGGCGCTCGAGTTCCTGACCGAGGCGCACGGTCCCCATCGGGCCCAGGTCGAGGCTCTGGTCGAGGGCCTCGTCGGCGTCCGCCGGGCGTCCCAGGACTTCGTAGGCGAGGGCGATGCGGGCGTAGACCTGAGCGAGATCGGCCGGCGTCGAGTCGCCCGCTGCGCCCATGGCGAGGGCCTCGACCCGGGCGGCATCGGGGTCGGAGCGGGCCAGCAGCCCGTCCACCAGCAACCAGCGCAGGGCGCCGCGCGTCGGGGTCCGCTGCTGCGTCGCGAGGGCGTCGCGCGCTGCCGCCACCTGTTCTTCATGGCGACCCAGCTCGCCCAGCAACTGGACCCGGCCGACCAGGAGCGGCGGGAAGTCGGGCATGAACTCCAACGCCCGCCCGAGCGTGACCGAGGCGGTCTGGGGATCCCCGGCGCGCTCGAGGGACGCGCCCCAGGTCGCGGGCACCAGCGGTTCGGCCCCGCGCAGTCGTGCCAGCGCGTCGTCGTCCAGCTCAGCGTCGTAGGCGGCCTGGTCCGCCACGGCGGCGCGGGAGAGCGTGCCGCACGCCGGGAGCGGCAGCAGGGCCGCGAGGGTCACCAGCAGGATCGCGCCCAGTTGCGGGGCGTCGCGGCGGGACGAGCACGCCCCGCGAGCCCGCGCGCTTGCAGCGGGCCGGAGATCGGGGCAGTTGCCGCCATCGGCGACAGGACCAGCAGGAGGGAGCAGGGCGCGAATCGGTCCGGGACTCAGCGGCGCTGCATCGGGCCCCGCGCGAACGACTCGTCGTGCCAGTCGTGGTAGGGGTCGTCCCAGTCGAGGTTCAGGAAGTAGCGGTCCCACTTGCGGTGGACCTGCTCAGCATCCTTCGAGAACTTGTCCCAGTGGTCCTCGGCATGCGTGGAGAAGGGAGAGACGCAGGCGCCGAGGGCGACGCAGAGTGCGATCACGAGGGCGACGCGATGGTTCCGTGCCATGTTCCGGTTCCCTGGGTTGCGGGCCGCAGGAAGGTATCAAGGGCTGGTGGGGGTGTCAAAGCCGCGGGAGCGGGTGGTGGTGCGAGTCACCCGCGCCGGAAACGGCCCGACGGCCTCGTCTAGCGACCGCTCTCGTCGAGGTGACTGTTCGTTAGGCTGGAGTCTCATGCGCACGTCGTCCGTCCCCCTCGTGGCCATCGGCCTGCTCGCCGCCCTGGTCTTCCTGTTGCCTCAGCGCGAGCGCGCTCGCCCGCTGCCCGCGTTGCCGCTCGAGTTCGCGCCGCTCGATCTGGTGGAGCCGCCCCAGTGGGCGCTGGATGAGCTGGACCCCGTGGGGCGGGACTTCGATCGGCTCTTCTGGGCCGGCCATCGGGCGGCGGCCCGGGCAGCGGAGAAGCTGGTCGAGTCGGGGCAGCCGCTGGCGGCCGAGATCCTCGCCCGGCTCTCTCGCCTGGGGCCCCGCAGCGCCGTCCCCGTGGCCAAGCTGCTGCGGCTGCTGGGTCAGGCCGATCTGGGCCATCCCGGCGTGCTGGACGAACTGGTGCGCCGCGCGTACTCGGAGAGTGGGCTGATCGCCGCCGAGGCGCTGCGCTTGCTGGCGGTGCACCCGGACGAGGAGGCGCTGGTGGGCATCTTCCCACGCCTCGACGATCCCGACGACACCGTGCGCAACCACGCCCGTTCGGCCCTGGCGCTGCGTGCCGGGCGGGGTGACCCCGAGGCGCTGGAACTCTTGCTGGAGCAACTCGAGAGCGGCGCCGCCGACCCCAATGTGACCTACGTCATGGCGTTGGCGGGCATCGAGGACGAGCGCCTCGTGCCGCGGGTCGATGCGATCCTCGAGCGCTTGCGCGACGAGGGTTCGGAGACCGCCTGGTGGACCGCGATCACGGTGCAACTCGCCCGCCGCGACGCGGACGCCATCGAAAAGGTCGAGCACATCTTCTTCGAGGAGGAAGACCTGGCCCGGTCCAACGCCGTGAAGGCGTGCCTGGCTGCGGGCGTCTTCCTCGGCGTGGAGTCGTGGGCGACGATGGTGCACACCAGCGGCCCGCATGTGCGCCGGCCGCTGATCAAGCTGTTCATGCTCTCGGTGGACACCGGCGACGCGAGCGCACCGGAAGCTGCCACGCTGCTGGAGCAGATGGCCCTGGGGCGGGACCCCGTGTTGTTCCTCGAAGCGGCCAGCGCTTGCTTCGCCCGTGGCTTTCCGCGGGTCGTCGAGCACACGCGCGCCGAGCTCCAGCGCGAGTTGGGCGGGGCGCTCAGCCAGGTCATCGACCGGGTCATCCAGGCGCCTCACGTCGAGGGCGAACAGTTCGCGCAGATCGCGCGGGATCGCCTGGCCGCTCCCGGGCTGCACGCGGTGGATCGCGTGTTGCTGTTGAGGTTGTTGGCGCACATCTCCCCGGACGACGCCGTCGACCCGATCGTCGAGATCGTGCTGGCCGGTGCACCCGAGTCAGCCGAACAGGCGAACGCTCTCGTGCCGCTCCTGCCGCGCCTGGGGGAAGCTGGCCTGGAGCGCCTGGGCCAGGAGCTCGGGCAGCCGCTGGCCGATCTGCTCTACGTCCACACGGCGGGGCAGTTGCGCGTGGGCTCCGCGCTGCCCCAACTGGAGCGCTTGATCCTCGACCCGGACACGCTGCCGGCGGTTCGCGCCGAGGCGATCGACACCATCGCCCGCTTGTCCGACGGTCCGCGCGCCGACACGTTGCGCCTCGTGGTGGCGGAACTCGGCGATCCGGCCGTGTCGGTGCGGGCCCGGCTGCTCTACTGGAACTACCTGTGAGCCGAGGTGTCGGCCGCCGCTCGCCCGCGCACCGGATCTACGGTTGATCGGGTTCCGCGAGCCACCACGCGACCTTGCGCTTGCCCAGCAGCGGGTCGGGGAACATCGGCGGGAAGCCCCGCTCGATCCCGCTGCGCCCGCGTTCGTTGGCTCCGAGCCAGAGCCGGCCATCTTGTTGGATGTGGTACTCCTGGTCGCCGGTGCTCCCGAACTCGCGGGGCCAGGCGCGCAGGATGTACCCGTAGGTCCGCACGTCCTCGTTGACGATGTCGCGGGTGGCGAGACCGTACATGTACACGTCGTCACGCGCGTAGCTGTGGCCGACGCTGCTCTCGGTCTCGAGCAGTTCCAGGTCCGGTCCCGCGTCGAGCAGGGCGGCGAGTCCGGGGTGCGGCCGGCCGGCGTCGACGATCGCCTGCGAGGCCTCGTGCAGGGCCATGAACGTCTCCAGGGCCCGGGCCTCCCCGGCCAGCAGCCGATCCGTACGCTCATAGGTCCACCAGCGCAGGCTTACGCCGACCAGCGCCAGCAGGATGATGATGATCAGGCCCGCGTGACGGGTCATGGGTGCAAACGCCGAGTGATCGAGGTTCCGATGGAGTCGAGCGGCCATCCTAGCAACCCGCGCGCCGCAACCCCGGCGTCCGGCTCGCACCGGTGTGGGACGTCCGCGGGCGCGGGGTTCGGGGCCAGGCGGATCAGGTGGGGAGTGTTGCATGTCGCGGCGTGAGGCACGGCGCATCGCGAGGATCCTGCGCGATGCGGGACACGAGGTGGTCTTCGCCGGAGGAGCGGTGCGCGACAAGCTGCTGCGACGCCGCGGGGGAGACGTGGACATCGCCACCTCGGCGACGCCCGAGGAGGTGGCCCGGCTCTTCGAACGCACCCTGCTGGTGGGTGAGGCCTTCGGTGTCGTGAAGGTGGTCTGGCAAGGCGAGACCTACGACGTGGCGACCTTCCGTCAGGACGTGGGCATCGGAGACGGGCGCAGGCCGGCGGCCATCGTGGCGGCGACCCTGGCCGAGGACGTGCAGCGACGCGATTTCACGATCAACGGTCTGGTGGAGGGTCCGTTCGATGGTGCGATCCAGGATCTCGTGGGGGGGCGGGTCGATCTCGAGCGCCGTCTGGTGCGCGCCATCGGCGACCCGGCCCTGCGTTTCCGGGAGGACGGACTGCGGCTCCTGCGGGCAGTGCGATTCGCGGCCACGCTCGATTTCGAGATCGAGTCCGGGACGCGCGCGGCCATGCAGGCCGGGGCCGAGGGTCTGCGGCGCATCTCGGGCGAGCGGGTGCGGGAGGAGCTGGCCCGCATGCTGGTGTCCGCGTGCCGTCGCCGCGCGCTCGAACTCCTGGACGACACCGGCCTGTTGGCCGTGATCCTGCCCGAGATCACCGCCATGCACGGCGTCGAGCAGCCGCCTGAGTTCCATCCCGAAGGCGACGTCTGGATCCACACCTGCATGGCGCTCGACGCCCTGCCGCGGCGCGTCTCGTTCGAACTTGCCCTGGGCACGTTGCTGCACGACGTGGGCAAGCCGCCCACGTTCTGCCGAGCACCTGACCGCATCCGTTTCGACGGACACGTGGAACTCGGCGCCGAGATGGCGGAGCAGATCTGTGCGCGGCTACGCATGTCGCGGCAATCGACGCGCCATGTGGTGGCGCTGGTGCGCGACCACCTGATCTTCATGAACGTCCCGCAGATGCGGCCTGCGCGCTTGCGACGGTTGATGGCCGAAGAGCACTTCGAGGACCTGATGGTCCTGTATCGGGCCGACTGCAAGGCGTGCCACGGGCAGTTGTCGGCCCTGCCGGTGATCCAGCGCATGCGCCGCGCGCTGCGGGCCGAGAGCCTGATCCCGCCGCCCTTGATCACGGGGCAGGATGTGATCGCGTGTGGCGTGCCGCCGGGGCCGCTGGTCGGTGAGCTGTTGCAGCGCGCCGGTGACCTCCAACTCGAAGGCGCACTCGTCGACCGTCGCGCCGCGCTGGCGTGGCTGACACGCGAGGCACGGCGGGAGCGCCCCGACTCGGCATGACCCGGAGCGTGGCACCCGCACCCTTCAGGAGGGCGGGAAGGTGCGCAGCATGCGTCGCGACGCGCCGAAGAGCAGCAGCGCGATGGCGGCGGGGATCGCGGCTGATCCGAACACGAGGCACAGCCCCGCATCGAAGAGATACAAGCCCGAGAGCGCAGCGCCCGTGATCGCCGGTGGCGGCTTGGTGCGCCAGGCCGAGATCAGCCGCCCGAGGGCATACACGAACACCACCGCGCCGGCGGCAGCCAGCGCGCGTTGGGTAGTCGGGTCGACTCCCCCGCGAGGGGAGCTGCCGCCGGCGACGCCGAGCAGCGCCAGGCCCAGGAGCAGCGCGCTGCACAGGCCGAGACCCACCGGGCTCCAGACCGAGCGGGCCGGCTCGTCATCGGTGGACGCGTGGAGCGAGGCACCTGCGATGTAGGCGGCATAGAGCGCCGCCGGGATCCACAACGCGATGCCCTGGAGTGACAGCGATGGCCGCGTCACCTCCGCTCCCACGATCAGCTCGCTCGACGGACCGCCGGCTGCGACCACGGCAGCCACCGCGAAGAGGCCGAGGCTCAGGTCGAGACCGCGCAGGCAGCCCAGGGTGATGCAGCCCGGCACCCGGAACTGCTTGAGCTGGTGGTGGTAGAGCCAGCTGCCGAGCAGGATCGCGGCGGCCGCAGCGAGCACTCGGGTCGACAGCAAGCCGGCGCACACCAGGGCGAACACGATCAGGGCGCGCTGGACGGTGCGCACGGAGCCCTCGCTGATGGCGCCGCGGGGGAGCGGCCGCTCCGGCTTGCGCGCCCGGTCGTCGTCGAGGTCGGCCAGGGCGTTCTGTGCCATGCCGGCAGCGAGCAGTGCCGTGCCGCAGCAGGCCGCCAACAACAGCGGGAGCGCGAGTTCGCTCCAGGTGAGACCCCCGAGGCAGACCAGGATCCCCACGCCACGCGTCTCGGTCTCGGCCGTGGTGGCGGCCGGTGCGACCCAGGCAACGGCGATGGCGGCCCCCGCGAGCACGTCCGCGGTGGGCGACAGCAGCAGCGGAGCGCGCAGGGTCTCGAGCAGCGCCCGCGTACGCGAGGGCGCGGGCGTGGTCATCGGAAGAGCCGTGCGATGTCGTTGTAGGTCACGTACACCACGAGGGTCAGGATGGCCACGAGCCCGGCGAGCTGTGAGCCGTTCAGGAAGCGCTCCGAGAGCCGCGCACCCTTGATCTTCTCGAACAGCAGGAACAGGATCTGCCCCCCGTCGAGCACGGGGATGGGCAGGATGTTGATGAAGCCCAGGTTGATCGACAGCAGGGCCAGGAAGAAGATCAACTTCACCGTGTCCGACGACGCGATCTGGTAGGTCGCGACGGAGATGGTGACGATGCCGCCGAGGTTCTTGGCGCCGACGTCACCACTGATCAGTTTGGTCAGCGTGAGCCAGGTGGTGCGCAAGCCGTTGATCGAGGCGTGGAAGCCCATCACGACGGCGTCGCCCAGCCCGAGCTTCATGCGCTCTTGGTGCGGACGCACGCGGAAGTCGGCGAGCTGGTCGACCGCGGGGCGCGCGTCCACGGTGATCGTCCGATCTCCTCCGTCGTCGCCGTGGCGACTGAAACGCAGGGCGTGGCGTGTGGCGTCGGTGTCCTGCAACGCGCCGACGAGTTCCTCGTAGTCGAGGATCTCGCTGCCGTTCAGGGAGCGGATCACGTCGCCGTCGCGCATGCCTGCGTCAGCCACCGCCCCGCCTTCGATCACCTGGACGCGACAGACCGAGTCGTCGAGGTCGAATGCCACGTGTCCGGCGAGCACGAAGTCCTTGTCGGCGTCCTCGAGGATCCGCTCGACGTCTCCTGCATCCGTTCGGACCGTGAGCGCCAAGGGGCCGGGAGGGGCGGCGCGCAAGGCGCGCTCGATGCCCTCGGCTGAACCGACAGGCGTGCCCCCGACGGCGAGCACCACGTCCTTCGGTACCAGCGGTGAATGCCGCAAGTGGACGTCGTCCCCCAGGCCCCCGACGGCCTCCGGCGGCATGCGGATTCCGGCCACGCGGGTGGTGGCGCCGCGCACGCCGATGCGCAGGATGTCCTCGCGGGTGCGCTTGGTGGGGGTGAATGTCGCCGTGCCCTCGCGGCCCTCGCGCTCGTAGGTCACGCGCATCGGCTCGCCGGCCTGGAACAGCGCGTACAGCACCTTGGACGCGTCAGGATCTCCCGCGAGGGGGCGATCGTTCACGGCGACCAGCAGGTCCTCCGATCGCAGGCCGGCCTCGAAGGCGTTGGAGTCTTCGGCGACTTCGATCACGCGGCCGTCGGCGGGCAGGATGCCTATTTCGTAGCGCCCCTCGCGCGTGTTGCGCGTTGGCTTGAGCATCAACTCGAGTTCGCGACCGTCTCGCACGATGCGCGCGGGCTGCCCGGTGGAGTCTCCCAGGGCCACCTCGAGCCGCAGATCGCTGAACTCGTAGATCGGTTGTCCGTCGATCTCGACGATCTCGTCGCCGGGCTGCAGCCCCGAGGACCAGGCCCCGCCGCCGGGTGTCATCGAGCCCACCACGGGCGGGATCATGGGGACGCCGAGCGCGAACACGACCGGGAAGGCCAGGAACGCAAAGGCGAAGTTCACGGCCACGCCACCCGAGAAGATGATCGCCCGCTGCCAGATGGGCTTGGCCATCAGGTCGTCGGCTGCGAGCGGGACGTCGTCTCCATAGTCCCCGTACTCGCCGGCCATCTTCACGTAGCCGCCGAGCGGGATGGCCGACAGGCGGTAGTCCGTCTCGCCCCGTCGGAAGCCCCAGAGCTTGGGGCCGAAGCCGAGTGAGAACGTCTCCACCCGCACGCCGAAGATGCGCGCCGCGACGAAGTGTCCCCACTCGTGGATGAAGATCAGGAAGCTGATGCCGATCGCAGCGAGTGCGATGTTCCCGGCGGTGGCGAACACTAGGGATCCTCGGTCGGTCGGTGTGAGCGGACGGGCCGCGCGGAGCGGGCGTCAGGTGGCCAGTTGGACGAGTCGGTCGGCGGCGTGGTGGCGGACGCGGTGATCGGTGTCGAGGATCGTGGGCAGGTCCGGATCGGCCTGGTTCTCGAAGCTCTCGAGTGCGTCGGCCACGATCTCCGGTATCGCCGTGAACGCTGCCCGACCTGAGAGAAAGGCCTCGACGGCGATCTCGTTGGCCGCGTTGAAGATGGTCCCCGCCAGTCCGCCGTCGCGTGCCACGCGTTCACCCAGGGCGAGGCACGGGAAGGCCTCCCGGTCGGGAGCCTCGAAGGTCAGGTCGCCGAGCGCGGTGATGTCGATCGGACCGTCGCCGCTCTCGATCCGCTCCGGATAGCCGAGGGCGTAGCGGATGGGAAGTCGCATGTCGGGCGGGCTGAGTTGGGCCAGGATCGCGCCGTCGATGAACTCCACCATGGAGTGGATCACGCTCTGGGGGTGGACCACGACGTCCACCTGCTGCGCCGGGACGTCGAACAGCTGGCACGCCTCGATGACTTCGAGGGCCTTGTTCATGAGCGTGGCGCTGTCGATCGTGATGCGCGGCCCCATCTCCCAGGAGGGGTGACGCAGCGCCTGCTCCACCGTGACGTCTGCCAGGTCGCTGCGGCTCCAGCCGCGGAAGGGACCACCGGACGCGGTGAGGACCAGGCGGCGCACTCCACGCGGTGCGCCCGCACCGTCCCCGGGGGCCGAGGCCAGGCACTGGGCCAGCGCCGAGTGCTCGCTGTCGACCGGCACGATGCGTCCACCCGCGCGACGGCAAGCGTCCTTCACGAGGTGACCGGCGAGCACCATGCTCTCCTTGTTCGCGAGTCCCAGCACGGCGCCGGCGTGGGCCGCGGCCAGGGTGGAGGGCAGGCCGGCCGCTCCCGTGATCGCGCACATGACGATGTCCGGTGCGGTCCGCTCGACCAGTTCGACCAGGCCGTCGGCACCGCTCAGGACGGGACAGTCCGGGCCGGGCTCGAAGCCGGGGGGCGCACCGTTGACCAGGCAAACGGCCTCGGGGCGGAAGCGGCGTGCCTGTTCGCCGAGACGTTCGGCGGAGCTGGCGGCCGAGAGGCCGACCACGCGGTGGGTCTCGCCGAGCCCGGCCAGGACGTCGAGGGTCTGGCGGCCGACTGAGCCCGTCGATCCGAGCACGAGAACACGTTTCATCATCGTGCGGGCGAGTATAGCGCCGAGGCTGCTCTGATATCATTCGACCGCATGCGCGCTCGCTTCTGCTCGGCATGTGGTGGCGCGCTGCCGGCGGACGTCTCGGGGGAGGTCACCGCCGCGGATGGTGCAGAGACGTGTTGCCCCACTTGTGGCGCGCGGGAGGCGGTGAGTCGGGCTGACCCCGAGCCCGGGAGCGGGCTGACCAGCCAGGCGGGCCTGGCCGGCGAGGTCGAGGGCGGGCCGGAAGCCCGGGGCATGAGGCTGGACCCGCCCGGGAGCGGACAGGTCATCGCGCGAGCCGGGGCGGTCGTGCGCCGGGCTGAGCACGTCCTCCTGTGCCGGAGCCGGAGGGCGCCGCTCGGCTGGAGGCTCCCTGGTGGCCCCCAGCGCCCCGGTGAGGCCATCGAGAACGCGGCCGTTCGCGGGGTGCGCGAAGCATCCGGTCTGGTCGTGAGGCTGACCGGGTTGCTCGACGTACTGGACGTGCGCGACGATCCGGTCGGTCAGGCAGTGCTCGTCGTCTATACCGGAGAGGAGCTGGACGGCGAGCTCCTGCCGGGCGACGGTTGGGCCGAGATTGCCTTCCACGAGTTGGGATCCCTGCCTCGGGACTTGGCTTTCGACAGCGACCGGATCATCCTCCAGCGATTGAACAGCGGCAAGGAGCGCACGTGGTAGAGCCCATCACCTACAAGGACGCGGGTGTCGACATCGACACCGTCACCGGGGCGCTGCGCAACGTGGCGCCGGACGTGGCCAGCACGCACAACGCCTCGGTGCTCACGGGCATCGGCAGTTTCGGCGCCCTGTTCCGTCCGGACTTCGGCGGCATGGGGGATCCGGTGCTCGTGTCGTCGACCGATGGCGTGGGTACCAAGCTGATGGTGGCGAGGCGTGCACAGCGCTTCGACACCGTGGGCGCCGATCTCGTCAACCACTGCGTCAACGACATCCTCGTGATGGGAGCGCAGCCGCTCTTCTTCCTCGACTACGTGGCTGCAGGGCACTTCGGGCCGGGCAAGCTCGAGGAACTGCTGTCGGGCTTCATCAACGCCTGTCGCGAGCTCTCGTTGCCGTTGATCGGCGGGGAGACCGCCGAGATGCCGGGGCTCTACGCGCCCGAGGACTTCGACCTGGCCGGATTCATCGTCGGCGTCGTCGATCGTCCCCACGTGCTGGTGCCCGAACGTGTTCGAGCTGGCGACATGCTGCTGGGGTTGGCGTCCTCCGGTCTGCACACAAACGGATACTCCTTGGCGCAGAAGGTCTTCTTCGAGCGCGCGGGCCTCGATGTCGACGCGCGCCTGCCGGGACTCGACGTCGATCTGGGCGCCGCGCTGCTCGCGCCTCACCGGTGCTACCTCAATCCGTTGCGCGATCTGTTGCGCGATGAGGCCTTGCACGGGTTGGTGCACATCACCGGCGGGGGCTTCACCGACAACATCCCGCGGATCCTGCCCGAAGGGCTGGACGCGATCGTCGATCGCGATGCCTGGACCGTGCCGCCCTTGTTCGCGGAACTCGCCCGACGGGGCCCGGTGGAGCGGGACGAGATGGACCGCACCTTCAACATGGGCATCGGCATGATCGTCGTGGTCGCGGCGGACGCCTCCGAGCGGGTCATCGCGCAGCTGTCGGAGGCCGGCGAAGCGCCGGTGGTCATGGGGCATGTCGAGGCCGGTGATCGGCGTGTGCGCTACGTGGGCGCCGAGGCGCTCTGAACCGTGGCGCGCCGGCTCTGCCGCTGGCCGGTGCCGGCGGACCGCGTGGGTGGTCACATGAAGCGACCGGACGCCGCTGGCGGGCGTTCCGTCCTGTGGCGCCGGCGGGGGCGTCGTGGCGGGGCCGCAGCCTTGACGTTGGTCCTGCTCCTCGCGCTCGAGATCGGCGCACAGACGACCGTGGGGACCCCTCGCCCCGAGGGCGACCCGCGTGCCGCGCGGTGGCGCGCCTGGGCGGCGGATGGTCGCTGGGATGACGTCATCGAAGAAGCCTCCCGCGTCGTGGACGAGACTCCAGGGGACCGGGATGCACACGACTGGCTGGGGCAGGCATGGCTGGCCCGCGCCGAGGAACTCCTGGCGTCGGGTCAGAGTGCGTTCGTGCAGGACCTGGCTCACGCGAGCCTGAGCCGAGCGATCGAGCACCTCGATCGTGCGGCACAGGGCTCGGACGCCGCTGCGGCGCGGGCACGCGAGCTGAGTGCATACGCTCGCTACCTGCGTGCGGACGAGGGGCTGGCGGCGGAACTGGAGCTCTGGTTCGGTGACGAGGATGCGCGGGGCCGGGCGTATGCCGCCTACCTTCGCGGGCACCAGTTGCAGGCTGCTGGCGACCCGGCCGGTGCGAGCGCCTGGTTCGAGCGTGCCGCGGCGTTGGACCCGGGACGGGCCGAGTTCAGCCTGGCGTGGTCGAGCGCGCTCGCGGGTGCGGGACGACGCGAGGATGCGCTCGCAGCGTGGGACGACGCGCGACGGGTAGGGGCCCAGCTCGACTCGCTGCTCGCGTCGCTGCTGGCGATCCTCCCGGAGCGTTCCGACGCGCCCCGCCGCCTCGAGCGCTTGGCGCTGCTGAAGACCGACGACGTCGATGACTGGGTCCGTGCTCGCGTCGCTTGGCACAGGTCGCACAGCCTGCAACAGCTCGGGCGGTTGGAGGAAGCAGCGACCGTGCTCGCGCAGGCGACCGAGCCCGGGCTCTGGTTGGACGTCGACCGGGATCACGCCGGGGTGCTGCGCGGGTTGGGGCGACCCTCCGAGGCCGTCGCGATCCTCGGAGTCTGGGTGGCCCGCGGTGAGTCAGGGGCTGTCGACGATCTGGTGGACCTCGCGGATGCCGCGGCTCTGGCGCGCGACGACGACGTCGCGCTCGACGCCTACGAGCGCGTCCTGAGCGTGGAGCCGGGGCACGAGCGCGCGCGGGCGAACCGGGCGCTGACGCTGTCCCGCTTCGGCCGCGATGGCGCGCTGGCGGCGTGGGATGAGCTCGTGGCTCGCCATCCCGGACGGGCCGATTTGCTCAACGACGCCGCGTTGACCAGCTGGGGCGGGGGCCGGGTCATGCGGGCGAAGGCCCTCTGGGAGCGGGCGATCCTGCTGGCCGGATCGGATGATGCCCGGGAGAACCTGGCCGCCGCCCTCCTGGAGGAGGATCCACAACGGGCCAGGGAGCTCCTCGACGCCATCCTGTCACGGAATCCGGAGCGCGATCGGGCGCTCTATCTACGTCATCTGACAGGGCCGTAAGGGACGCTGGGGGCGCGTTGATCGTTTCGATCGGGGGCCGCTACACTCGCTGCGTCCAAGGGGCCCCGCCGCCGTCGTTGCTGGGCTGCGTTTCCCGGCGCCCGTCCCGCTGGTACAACCGGTCTCGCCGTCGCTTCCCCGGAGTTCAAACCTGATGCGCTTGCTCATCCTGGCTTTCATCCTGGCCTTCTGCAGCTCCGCCGAGGACTCCTCGCTGCCCCGCTCGTCCATCAAGGACAAGGACCTCGACAAGCTGGCTGACAACGTGGTGGAGTTCTTCGACGCCCTCGAGGCGGACAAGATCATCGATCAGCGCAAGGCGCTCGATGAGCTCGAAGCCAGTCTGGCCAAGATGGCCAAGTCGGCGCGGCTCGACGATTCCCCCCTGAAGTACCTGGGTGACTGGGAGCAGGTCTTCGAGAAGGCGAAGGTCGAGGATCGCAAGATCAAGGCAGGCAAGGGCTTCACCGCGCTGACCTTCGAGGACCGCTGGGACAGCACGCCGGTCACCTACCTCATGTCGATTCCGGCCGGCTACTCGAAGCGCGGCGCCGGTCTGTACCCGGCGATCCTGGCGCTCAAGCCTCCGCTCGAGAAGGGCGGAAGTGAACTCGAGGAGGCGGTCCAGGCCATGGCCGAGGCGACGTACGGCGACCTCATGGACAAGGCGATCATTCTCGTCCCGCTGGGGCGCAAGCAAGGTGAGGGACGCAAGGCGGCCACCACCGAGGTCGAGTCGAGTTGGATGACCGACGAGGGGCTCTACACGCTCTTCACTTCGTTCCGGACGCTGCTCGAGAACGTCCGCTTCGATCGTTCCCGCCTGGTCGTCGACGGCTGGGGTGACGCCGGGATCGACGCCTTCCGATTGGCAAGCCGGGCGCCGTTCTGGTTCGCCGGCGCGATCAACCGGTCCGGGGACGTCGGCACGGCGGACGACGTCATCTTCCAGAACCTGCGCGATGTCCCGCTGCTGTACGTGAACGGCGCGTCGGATGGACGCGAGGCGGACATGTCGGCACTGGAAGCCGCCGAAGGGCTCGCGCTCGAGACCGTCGCGGAAGAGGGCTCCGCCATGGCCCCCGGGGACGAAGCGCGGGGCAAGATCGCGGAGTGGTTCGAGGGCCGTCAGCACTCGCTGTGCCCGACGGACATCGACTACCGCCTCGACAACATCCAGTACCAGAGCATGCACTGGGTCAAGGCGGCCAACATCAACAAGCGGCCGACGGCCAAACCCTCGGACGAGGACTTCCCGCGCATCAAGGCCGAGGTGGATCAGGGCTCGAACACGATCAAGATCGAGACCACGAACGTTCTGGGCGGCGTCTACGTCTTCCTGTCGGACGCATTGGTCGACATGGACAAGCCGGTTGCGATCGAAGTGAACGGTACGGAGCGGGTGAAACGGCACTTCGAGCGCGATATCCAGATCCTGTTGGAGAATCGCTTCTTCAACAACTCGGGCGATTGCGGCCTCTACACCAACATGGTGTTGATCGAGGAGATCGACTGAGCGCGGTCGTCGGGCCGGGGCGGTCATGAGCCCGGCGCTGCTCCTGGGGGTGGCGTTCCTGACCGGCGCTGCCGTGATGGTGGTGGAACTCATGGGCGTGCGCGTCATGGCGCCCTGGTTCGGTCAGAGTCAGGTCGTCTGGACCAACGTGATCGGGGTCGTCCTGGCGTCCCTGGCGTGCGGGCAGTGGCTCGGCGGGCGTTGGGCCGAGTCCAAGCGCGGTTTCGCGCCGGGCAGCCTGCTGGTGGTGGCCGGCGCGATGTGCATTGCCCTCCCCGATGCGGTCGATGGAATCGGCGCGGTCGTGCTCCCCGCGGACCTCGGCTTGCTCGACGCCTACCCTTTCATCTCGGCCGGGTCCTTGCTGGTCGCCCTGGCGGCGCTTGGGCTGCCGATGTTCGCGCTCGGGGCCGTCACTCCCTGGTTGGTGCGGCTCTTCCGGGACGCCCAGGAGGCGCCCGGTGCGGTGGCCGGTCGCGTGCTGGGCATCGGGACCCTCGGGAGCCTGGTGGGGACTTTCGGCTCGACGCATGTCCTGCTCGAAGCCGTCGGTTCTGCCATGGCGGTGCGCCTTGCCGGCGCGGTCCTCGTGTTGTCGGGTCTTGTCGTCGCCGCGAGCCAGCGTCGGTCTGCGCGACTGGCCGCGACGTCGCTCGTGGTCCCACTCGTTCTCGTCCTTGCAGTGGACTCGTCTTCCGCAGCCCGCCGGGACGGCGTCGTTCTCGATTCGGTCGAGAGTGTCTACCAATGGTCGACGATCGAAGAACAGGACGATGGGCTGCGGCTGCTGCGGATCAACGAGGGCCTGGACAGCTTCCACTCGGCCTTCCGACCGGGCCGGCTCGTGACGGGTCTGTACTTCGACGCATTCGTGCTGCCGGCCCTGGCCGCGCCCCGAGGCCCCGATGGACGCCGGAGCGTGCTGATCATCGGCATGGGCGCGGGGACCATGGCTCGCCAGATCCGAGGGGCCGATCCGATCGCGGAGATCGTCGGGGTGGAGATCGATGCGGAACTGGCAGCGCTTGGTTCCCGTTGGATGGAGCTGCCTCCGGACGTCCTGGTTGCCGCGGGCGTCGACGGTCGGATGGCGTTACGCGATGCGGGTCGGCGTTACGGAGCAGTGCTCATCGATGCCTACTCGCAGCAGGTCTACCTGCCCCATCACCTCTGCACCGAGGAGTTCTTCCGGGAGGTGTCCTCGGTCCTCCTGCCCGACGGAGTGGCTGCTCTCAACCTGAGTGCCGTGACTCGCGAGGAGCCTGTTGTCACCGCGTTGGTCGGGACACTGGCCCGGGTGTTCCCCCATGTTGAACTTGCGCGCGTACCGATGAGTCGGAATTGGATCGTGCTGGCCTGGAAGTCGACCCCACTCGCTCATGCCGAGCGGGCGCGGCTGCTCGATGGGACGCCGTTCGGAGATGCTTGCGCCTGGATGACCGACGCCCAGGCCTTCGCCGCGGGACAGCCGCACGACGGGCGCGTCCTGGTCGACGGGAACGCACCGGTCGAGGCCTTGGCTGACGCGACCTGGCGGGGCGAGGAGTGAGGGCACCCGGTGCACGTCACGCCCTGCTGTTGACCCTGATGTGGACCCTGATCGTGGGCGACGTCGGTGCTCAGGAAGCAGAGTGGGCAGCGCTCGAGCAGGCGCGGGTGCTCATACGGCAGGGGTTGTTGAGCCGGGCTGAAGAGGTCCTCGCCCTGCCACGGCACTCGACCGGATCCGCCCAGCGTGGTCGCGCCGAACTGCTGCTCGGCAACATCGCCTACGAGCGTGGGCACTTCGAGCAGTCGAGATCGCAATACGCGCTGGCCGAGCAACTCCTCGCTGCGGAAGGTCAGGCCGCCGAGCAGGCGCGCGCGAACCTGATCCTGGCCCAGGAGCAGCTCGACCGTCGGGCCCGACTCGAGGGCGCCGTGAGCCGGGTACGTTGGGCGGTCGCCATCTTGATCGGTGGAGCGGTTGTGGTCGTTGGGCTGCTCCGGTCACGCAGCGGCTGAGTCCATTCCTGCTGGCTCAGGCGGCGCGACGGACGGTCGTGGGCATCCGTGCTCGAGTGTGCCCGCCATGGAGACGTGCCCCTGCAACGCAACGCGGGGCCGCCCGTGAGGACGACCCCGCGTCTCGATCGGCACCGCGTGCAGATGCCACGCGGTCTGGATACCCGATTGGCGCCGCTCAGAGGATGTCGAGCACCTCGTCGATCGCAGGCACGCGCGCGCGGTAGTTGTTGTCCTCGCTGATGCGCGTGTTCCACGGCAGTTCGGTCTTCTCGCCAACGATCCCGAGCGCGACACAGGCGAAGGCCCGCGTGAGCTTCGTCTTGTCCTTGTTGGCTGCAAGATCCTTGAGCGGTGCGATCGCCTGCTTGTCGCCGATCAGTCCGAGGGCCTTGGCGACAGCCGAGCTCACGCCCAGCGTCTCCGCCGCCTGCAAGGTGTCGATCAGCACGTCCACCGCCTGCTCATCACCCATCAGACCCAGACCGGTTGCGGTCTGCAGCCGGAAGGTGGGCGTGATCGTCTTGTTCTGAACCAGACCGCGGAGTGCGTCGGCTGCCTCGACGTAACGCATCAGGCCGAGAGCGACGGCGCAGTAACCCTTGAGGTCCTGATCCTGCGACGAGTTGAAGTCATCGAAGATCTGTTCGCCCATGTCGCGCACGTTCATGAGCCCCAGAGCGACCGCGTAGGCGGACTTGTAGGACGGGTTCTTCTCATCGTCGTAGCCGGTCTTGAGGCGGTCGACGATCTCGACCTGAGCGTCCGCATGGGTGCGCCCGTAGAGCGCTCCGGCGATCGCGGCCCACGACCGGTTCGTCTTCGCGCTCGCCTTGCGGCTGCTCATCTCGTTGGTGAAGAGGTTGATCAGCTGCTTGTGCACGTCCGCACGTTCGTCGGGCGTCTCATCGCGGGCACCGATCTTGGCGAGGCTGATGAACGCGAAGTGCCGCGTCTGCATGTCCTTGCCTTCTTCGATGTAATCGCTCAGCACCTCGATCACTTCGCCGTTGCTCGTTGTCGCGAGACGGCCGAGTGCAATCGCAGCCGACTGTCGCACGAGGTTCTCCGTGTCCTTGTTGCTGAAGGTCGAGAGGAGAGCGTCGACCACGGCCGTATTGCCGGGGTGAGCGAGCTTGCCGAGGGATGTCGGGATGTAGCTGCGGATCGTCTGGTCGAGCTTGCGGTCGCCGAGCTTCTTCGTCAGGAACTCGATCGCGCGGGGCGAATCGTCGTTCTCCATCAGGCCGAGCGCGACGATCGAGCAGACCTTGATGTCCTTGTCGGCGTCGGTCAGCGAGTTGATCGTGTTGGTCAGGGTGTCGATCGCCTCCGGCGTGTCGATCAGTCCCATCGCCAGTGCGGCGAAGGCCCGCACGAGATCGGAGACCTGGCTCTGTCCAACCGCCGTGCGGCCCTTGGACGAGTCGGAGAGGATCTCGTTGAGCAACTCGAGGGATGCGTCTGAGCCCAGGACGCCGAGGGCCAGGGTGGCGGACGAGCGCACCGACAACTCGCCGTGCCGCAGCAACGGCCGCGCGGCCTCGATGATCTCGGCTGCCGTCTCGGGGCGCCCGATACGGCCGAGCGCGAGCACGGTCGAGTCGAGGATGTCCCGGTCGGTGCTCGCCTTCATCAGTTCGAGGAACGCGGGCACGACGTCGGTTGCGATCTGTGCAGCGCTCGGACGGCGCGACGTGCCGGCATCGGACTTGCGTCCACGCCCTGTGAGGACGCCTACGGAGCCCGACACGTTGCTCGTCTTGATCATCCGGCCCTTGAGGTTCAGGAACGGATCCTTGTTGTTCTCCCACCAGAACTCCCAGATCTCGTATCCGGGACCGGAGATCTCCGTGGAGCCGGTCGTGGCCTTTCCGCGATCCGACTCACCGCGCACCGATCGGCCGCCGGTGGTGCCGCGGCCCACGGTGCCGACGCTGCTGCGTCCGGGAGGCGCTCCCGGGCCCGGGGCGGTAGCGCCGCCTGGGTTGGTTGGCGGGTTGACGGAACCGCCGCCACCGCCGGTGTTGCCACCGGCATCGCCCGGCCCCTTGTACTGGCCGCCATGGGCGAACACAGGGAACGTGAGCAATCCAACGCAGAGCGCTGCGAACAGGACTTTCCTCATGGCCGATCTACCTTGCTGGGTATCCAGGCCGGCGATTGCCGGCGACGGGGAGGACTGGGCCTCTCCGGCGGGGGAGAGGCGGACGCGCATTATGCTAGGAGCTCGCCCGGATTGGATAACGAATCCCGCCCGGTAGCCGGACGGGTGGTGGAGCGGCAATGACCGCCGCCGGGACGGATCGAGCCCGATCGGGACGCTCTCTGTTGGGAGTGCCCCTACGGACGTCCCCGCGCGACCGCCGCTGCGTAGGCCCGCCCCCCGGGGGTAGCGGGGCGGATCCCAACAACGAATGCGGCCGGACTGCAGCCTGCGGGGAGGCTGCGGCCCTGCGCTCTAGCTCAGGCCAGCAGTTCGCGGGTCACTGACCCGGTGCACCGCCTGGACCTCATCGATCTGGAAATCGTGCCGCGTCTCGGCGACCGCGTTCACCACGGTTCCGGTCCGCCGGATCGGATTCCGGATCACGTTGCCCTGGAGCGTTCGTCCGTCCCTGAGGACGACCTCGACCCACTCCACTTGCTCGGCCGACTCGAGAAACGCCGCTGCTGCGGACTTTTCCTTGCGAACCATTTCATAACCCTCCCATTGCCAATCCCCGATGCCACTCGAGGACCGCCTACCACATGTACGACACGGGGACATATACCAGCCCCACATCTAGCGTGTCAACGCCATCCGTTGATCGTTGTGCGTGTAAGTGGTTAATTAAAAGGGAGTTAAAACAGTACAGTCGAAAAGACAGGATTTGCCTGCCGGGATGGGGCGGGGGTAACTCACGCCGAACGCCGGAGAACCAGGCGCCAGCAGCCCGACAAGACGACTTTGCCGTCGCCGTTGGCAACCTGGGCCCGGAAGGACACACGACCCCGATCGGGCCGTGGGCGCTCGTCGAGGGCTTCCACCGTGAGCGTCAGGCTCAACTGATCTCCCGGTTTGACGGGGCGATCGTAGGAGACCTCCATGGAGCGGAAGGCGAGCACGGTGCCCTCGAACACCCCCATGTCGTACGCCAGGCCGGTCGCAGCGGCGAGGACCAAGGCACCGTGCGCCACGATGCCGCCGAACGGCGTGGTCGCGGCGTAGCTCTCGTCCGTGTGCAGTGCGGTCTGGTCGCCCGAGAGTCGCGCGAAGGCGGCCACGTCCGCCGCCGAGATGGTGCGCGGTCCGGCGAGGAACGATTGGCCGGGTTTGAGGTCATCGTAGGTATGAGGCTGGTGTTCCATCGGATTGTTTCCCGGGTTGTGGGTGATCATCCCCGGCTCGGTCCGTGCTTGCCACGGCCTGATGCGTAGAATCCGCCCCCTTCGTGCCACCTGCCTTCCCAGCCCCCTGCCCGCCACCGGTTGCCACGGCCGCGACCCTCCCGGGCCCTGGAGACCCCTTCTCGTGAGCGAGCCCCTCGGAGTTTGGACGATCGGTGCCCTTGGGGGCATCGGTACCACGATGGTCGTGGGGGCGCGCGCGATGGCGCAGGGGCTCGTGTCGGACACCGGGTTGGTGACCACGCGTCAGGAATTCGAGCCGCTCGATCTCGTACCCATCGCGGACATGGTGTTCGGCGGGCACGAGGTGCGTCAGTCGAACTACTGGGAGAGTGCGTACGAGATCTACAAGAAGAGCGGGTCGCTGGATCTCGAGGTCATCCAGGCGATCAAGGAAGACCTGCTGGACATCTCGGAGGCGCTGAAGCCGGGCACGGCTGTCCACGCGGGGGACGCGATCCACGACATCGCCACCAACCCGGTGACGCGCCTGGACGATGGGTTGCGTTCAATCATCCAACGCATCCAATCGGACATCCGCTCCTTCCGGGCCCGCGAGTCGGTCGACAACATCGTCGTCGTCAACCTCGCGTCGACCGAACCGCCTCTGGCCGAGGCGGACGCCATCGTCGATCGGGACGAACTGGAACGCCTGCTCGACGACGGCGATACGAGCCGCGTGCGCCCCAGCATGCTCTACGCCTACGCTGCCTTCCAGGAAGGCTGCGGGTACATCAACTTCACGCCGTCCACGAGTGCGCTGTGTCCCGTGATGCGCGCGATGGGCGAGCAGTGCGGCATGCCGTTCATGGGTAACGATGGCAAGACCGGCGAAACGCTGGTCAAGAGCGCGTTGGCCCCGATGTTCAAGTACCGCAACCTCCAGGTGCTCTCCTGGCAGGGCTACAACATGCTCGGTGACCGAGACGGACAGATCCTGGCCAACCCCGAGAACCTCGAGTCCAAGGTGGTCTCCAAGGACTCCGTGCTGCAGGGGATCCTCGGGTATCCGCTGCACACCCATGTGGGCATCGACTACGTCGAGTCCCTCGACGATCTGAAGACGGCGTGGGACTTCATCCACTTCCGCGGCTTCATGGATCACAAGATGTCGATGCAGTTCACCTGGCAGGGCTGCGACTCGATCCTCGCCGCGCCGCTCGTACTCGACATGGTGCGCCTCACCGAGCTGGCCATGCGCCGCGGCGAGAAGGGAGCGATGTCCCATCTCGCGCCGTACTTCAAGTCCCCCCTGGACTGCGGTGAACACGACCTGCACCGTCAGTTCCACGCCATGATGAACTACTTCGCGACGGTGGGCGTGGCGGAGGCCTGACCGGCTTCGATCCAATCCAGGTAGAGCCGCCTGATCGCTCCAGAACTCGAGCCGGTGGGGAACTGCTCTGCGCGTGCGCGGGCGGCCCGACGGACGGCGGCCTGGTCGGGGAGGTCGAGCCAGTGCTGCAAGGCCGCCGCGATGTCATCGGGATGGACCGGGTTGGGCAGGACGCTCCCGTAGCTGGCGGTGTCGATGATCTCGGCGGCCCCGTTCATCGCAGACGTGACGACGGGGGTGCCGCTTGCGAGCGCTTCGAGGGTCGTGTTCGCGGCCGGGTCGTAGGCCGTGGGGAGCAGGTAGACGTCCGCCAGGCGGTACGCGCGTTCGGGTTCGTCGGCGGGTCCGAGCAGGCGTACTCGGCCTCCGATGCCGAGCTGCTGCACGAAGTTCCGCCAGTGCCTCCCGCGTGTGTCGTTGCCCATCACGATGAATTGCAGCGCGGGGCGCGCCGGAGCGAGACGCGCGACGGCTCGCAGCGCGACATCGAGTCCCTTGCGGGCGTAGCCGGTGCCCAGGAACAGCACCACCTCGTCCTGCGGGGCAAGACTGATCGCCGAACGCAGCGCGTCTCGTTCGCCGGGCCGCGGTGGCCGGAAACGGGCCAGGTCGACACCGTTGCGGACGACGTGGAGCCGGTCGGCATCGAGGCCGTAGCTGGCGATCAGGTCGTCACGAGCCATGTTGCTGTTGGTGATGATCCCGCGCGTCGCCTCGGCCTGGAGGGCTCGGGCTTCCATGTTCGCCTTGAGCAGTTGGTAGGGGCTTCGGCGTGACAGCCAGCGCAAGCTTGCCGGTCGATCGAGGGCGTGGGCGTGGGAGAGGTAGGTCAGATGGCAGCCACCGCCCACTCGATAGACGTCCTGGCCGAGCGTGCGACCGAAGGCGTGAGTGATGTCGAAGCGCCCGTTCTTCCGCGCATCGCGCGCGATGGCCTGCTTCGCCCAGGCGGAGAAGGTGGCCATCTGCAGCATGTGACCGGGCGGGCGCCAGGTCATGCGGTGCAGGGTCACTCCAGGCGGCGTCTGCGCCCGCACGCTCGAGCAGTAGACGTGCACATCGTCCCCCTGCTCGGCAAGGTGCGCGGCGAGCAGGTGAAGCTGCCGTTCCGAGCCCCCGTGGCGGGAGAACCGCTTGAACACCAACGCGATCCGCATCGAAGACCACGTTAGCAAGGCGCGAAGATGAACTGGACCGGGTGCCGGCAGACTTCTCGTATAATTCATGGATGTCGCCGCTCGAGCCGGAGGCCAGCCTCAACGCACCCGCGCCCTCGTCCGTGCGGTGGCTCTGGGCGTCGCCACCGGACGCGGCGGCTCGGCGCGTCGCAGCGGACCTCGCCGAGGGGCGTGTCCCGCCGGACGCAGAGGTGCTCAAGTCGAATCGTGCACGGACCGTCTGGCGCGTGCCGACGACTGCGGGTGGAGTGATCCTCAAGCACTTCAAGGTCCCGCCCCGTGACCGCCGGTTGTTCCTGCTGCGCCCGAGCCGGGCGCGGCGCGAATACCGGGTGATGGAGGCCTTCTGCCGGCTCGGCCTGCCCACGGTCCGCCCGCTCGCGTTCGCCGAGCGGTGGGCATCGGGCGGGTTGGTCGAGGCATGGTTCATCGGCCGGCTGGTGCCTGATGCGACCACGCTGGCGGACAGGCTCAAATCCACGCCGAGCAGTGAGCGTGGCGCCATGATCCGGCAGGGGCTGCGACTGGTGGCCCAAATGCACCGGCACCCTTACTTCCACCGGGACCTGCACGCCGAGAACATCCTGCTGACGACGACCGGCGAGATGCTGATCACCGATCTGCACACGGTGTGGCGGGTCCCCCGGCTGACGCGCCGCATCCGGGTCGCCAATCTCGCGCGGCTCATGTTCTCCATCCGCGATGTCCTGCGACTCGATGAGGTCCCGGGGTACGTCCGGTATTACGCGGAGTGCGTGGGCTGCCCCTGGGATCACCTCGTCGGCCCCGTGATGGAAGGGCTCGATGCGTTCGAGCGCGACCACGTGCGGGGACGGACGGCGCGTTGCGTGCGCAACGGATCTCGTTTCACCCGCGCTCGCGTCGAGGAGGACCGTCTGTTTTTGCGCACAGGCTACGGTCGCGACGACCTCGAACGCGACCTCGCCGCGCCCGGATTCGAGCTGGCGGCGCACGATGCACCGAGCGGCGTGCGCCGCGTGAGCGGTCCCCATGGCGACATGGTGGTGAAACACTTCTCCGCACGGGGCTTGTGGGGCCGCGTGCGTCAGCATCTGGGGCGTGGTCGTGCGCGCAGCGCATGGATCGGGGCGCGACGGCTGGAGGTCATCGGGGTGGACACGCCGCCCGGGATGGCGTTGCTCGAGTGCGCTGACGGTTCCGCGCAGCTCGTCACGCGCGCGCTCGACGCGGCCGTCTCGTTGCGGGCCCTGCTCACCGGCTGGGGCGATGACCCGGCGCCCTGCATGCGCCGCCGGGTGGCGAGCGCCGTGGGCCACGCGGTCGGCTGCCTCGCCCGGAGCGGCTCCTGGCACCACGACCTCTCCGCCAAGAACGTGCTGATTGTGGACGAGCCTGTGGATGGCATCCCAGACCTGCGGTTTGCCCCACCTGTGGATGCGCCGCGGGTGTTCCTGATCGATCTCGACAACATGTCGCTTGGCGGAGCGTTCAGGGAGCGCGAACTCTCCCGCATGCTCGGCCAGATCGGTGACGTCCCGCCCTGGATCACGCGCACCGACAAGCTGCGCTTCGTGCGCGCCTACGAGCGCGTGGCGGGGCGGAGCCTGACGCCGGGCGTCGTGCGTCGCGCGCAGGAGCGGACGCGGCGGCGGCAGGCCCGGCGGGCCGCGCGACTGGCCATGCCTGCCGCCACGTGATCAGTCCGAGCGGGCGTTGGCCGAGGTGCGCGGTCGGTCACATGTCCCGCAGGACCTCGCTGCGGTCGGGCGCATGCTGCCCGGACAGCGGAGGGGCCGGGGCTCGTCCGCGCCTTGGTCTCGGCTTGCTCCTCCTGCTCGCGGCCTGTGCGCGGCCGGGCCTGGACCAGCCTGCTCCGCTGGTGCCGCCGCCCGCCGCCGAGGCGCCTCCACAGCCGACCGGCACGAGCGCCGAACTGCTCGCGACGCTGCTCGCCGAACTCCCGCGGGAGCGCGCCTTGGGCACCCCCGGTCATCGCGCGACGCGCGAGTGGCTGCTGCAGCGCCTGCGTGACTGGGGGCTTCAACCCGTCGTCCGTCCCGTCGCCTGGAAGGCGTGGCGGAAGGCGGAACTCGCCAACCTGGAGGTGCGACTGGGGCCCCAGGACAGCCCGGCGAGCTTCGTCGTCTGCGCGCACTACGACGCGGTGCGGGGGTCGCCGGGCGCGGACGACAACGGGAGCGGAGTGGTGACCCTCATGGCCCTCGCGCGTAGCCTCGCGTCCCACCCCCTGTCAGCCGAGGTGCGACTGCTGTTCCTGGACGCCGAAGAAGTCGGGCTGGTCGGTTCCGTGTCCTACCTGAAGGGACTGTCCGAGCAGCAACGAACCCGAATCGCCGGTGTGATCAACCTGGAAGCGGTGGGGTACGCGGCGCGCCACGCGGGTTCCCAGCGCATGCCGCCGGGCGTGCGTGCGTTCTTCGACCCGGGGGACCGTGGCGACTTCCTGCTGGTCGTCGGCAACGTGGCGTCGTCAGACCTGGCGCGTTCGGTGGGCGCGGCGCTCCAGCGGCAGGCCGGCCTGGGAGACGCCATGCGCGTCGAGGTGTTCTCGTGGGTCCCGGGCGCGGGCTTCCTGCTGCCCGACACCCGTCGCTCCGATCACGCACCGTTCTGGGACGCCGGGATTCCCGCGCTGATGCTCACCGACACGGCGAACTTCCGCAATCCGCACTACCACCGCCCGACGGACGTGCCGGAAACCCTGGACCTGCCGTTCCTGCTGGCCGTGGCGCGCGGCGTGGAACTGGCGGTGCTCGAACTCGCGGGCGAGTGAGCCCGGGGCCCTCAGGCGCAGTGCGCGTCGAAGGCCTCGGTCAGGCGGGTGGCGATGTCGTTCGGGTCGCGGCCCTCGATCTCGTGGCGTTGCAGCATGAAGACGCACTCCCCGTCCTTCATCAGTGCGATCGACGGTGAGCTGGGCATGAACCCGCGGAAGTAGCTGCGCGCCTGGTTCACGGCGTCGCGGTCCACGCCGGCGAAGACGGTGACCGACTTGTCCGGGAGCGTGCCGTGGTTCAGCGACATGATCGCACCGGGGCGCGCGTTGGCGGCCGCGCAACCGCACACAGAGTTGACGACGACCATGGCGGTGCCGGGCTGGCCCAGGATCTGGTCGACCTGTTCGGGGCTCTCCAGTGACGTGACACCGGCGCGGATGAGTTCGTCGCGCATCGGCGCGGTCATGGTGGGGTCGTACATGCTGGTCTCCTGGCTGGGGGCGCCGGTGGCCCGGTCGCCTGCCTCGTGTTCGTCGCCCTGGTGCGGAGCCGGGGTCTTCGACGCCTTGGTGTAGCCCATAAGAGCTTCCAGCCCAAGCCCTGTCGCGGTGCGGCCAGACGAGCCGCCGGTCTGCTTTGCGCACTTGACGGCCGCTTGTCGCACAGGAGGATGGACGCATGACCGGGCGGCATGCGCCATTCTCCCCTGATGTTCCGCCGCCGAGCGGTGGGCAACGCTGGTTTGGGGCCGGTCTGCTGCCGGCCGGGAGGGCGGGGGCGAGCGTCGGCACGACAAGGTGGTGCACGAGGTGAACGAGCGCGAGATCGAACCGGGGTTCCTGATCGTGGCCAGTCCCAGTCTGCTCGATCCGAACTTCGCTCGGACGGTGGTGCTGATCATCACGCACGATGACGGGGGCACGTTCGGGGTCGTCTTGAATCGTCCGCTCGACAGGACGCTGGTCGACGTGCTGCCCGATGTGGATCCCCGCGGTGGCTCGATCCCCCTGTTCCAGGGTGGCCCGGTGCAGGACGACATGCTCCAGGTGTTGACCCGACATGCCGGCAGCGGCCGGATGATCCTGCCGGGCGTGGCGCTTGGCACCGAGCTGGAAACCCTGCTCGACTCGGCACCCGAGGGCGACGGGTTGCGCGGTTACGTGGGGTACGCGGGCTGGGGGGGGGGGCAGCTCGAATCAGAGACCGCCGAGGGTGCGTGGATCATTGCGCCGGCGCGGCCCGAACACGTCTTCGACGTCCCGTCGGACGATCTCTGGGTCACCGTGCTGCGCGAACTCGGCGGACACTACGGTTGGCTGTCCATGGAGGGTGGCGACCCGTCCGCCAACTGAGCCGCCCATGGCCGCGGGTGGGGCCGCAGTCTCGCGCGCAACAGGCCCGTCGACGCTGACGTCAGGAGCGCGTGCGCGCCCGCCACCCGTCGGGAGGCGCCACCAGTCTGCGGCGTCCGTCGGCGCTGAGTGTCGCATCGGCATCGAGTGCGAGCCGGTCCCACAGCTGACAGGTCACCTGGCGGTGCTGCTGATCGAGCGCCTCGCAGTAGTTCGTGTACAGGCAGCGGTTGATCTCGGTCCCTCGCCCCTCGCGCATCTTGGCGAACCAGTCGGGGTCGGCCAGCGATTGACGGGCCGCGCCGATCAGGTCGGCCTGCCCGGTCGCGAGGGCTCGTTCCGCCAGGCCGAACCCGTTGATGCCGCCGGCCGCGACGATCGGAGTGTCCAGGCCCGCGTCCCGGAGCGCGCTGCGGATGCGGGCGGTGAGGTCGAGATTCAGCCCGAACGGTGGGGCGGCGCCGAAGACCGTGGGCATGCAGGCGTGCCCGCTGGGTCCGGTGTAGGGGTAGACAGCGGCGCCGACACGCGGCTGCCGCGCGTCCTCGAACTTGCCTCCCCGGGAGATCGAGAGGTAGTCCATGCCCTCCGCTGCGAAGCGCCGAGCGTAGTGGATCGCGTCGTCCACCCGGCTGCCCTCGGGGATGACCTCGTCCGACAACATGCGGCAGCCGACCGTGTAGGCCCGGCCGACGCGCTGCCGCACGGCGGCGAGGACTTCCAGGGGGAGGCGGCAGCGTGCGTCGCGTGAACCTCCGTAGCCGTCCTCGCGGTCGTTCGCACGGGAGAGGAACGACGCCATCGTGTAGGCGTGCGCGTAGTGCAACTCGACGCCGTCGAAACCCGCGGCCTGGGCACGCTGGGCGGCGTCCGCGAAGAGCCGGGGCAGCACGCGCGGGAGCTCCGCGACGTGCGCGAGGTGAAGGTCGGTGACGCGCTCGCGGTAACCCTGGTGCAGGTCCTCGAGTTCGCGCTCGGAGAGCACATCGGGCAGGGCGTCGTCGGGGAGCGCGCTGAGCGCGGCTCGGACGACGCCGTCGTCGATCGCGCCGGCGGGGCGATCGACGAAGGCGCCGCGCGCATGCAGGGCTTCCCGATGTCGATCGGTGAGCGCCAGGAACTCGCCGAGGAAACGCTCGCGTGCCGGTCGCCGTCGGATCGCGAGGAAGTCGATGACCTGGATCAGCAGCCGCGTGCAGCCGTCGCTGGCCTCCGCCACAGCCCGGACCAGGTCCCGGAGCCCGGGCAGGAAACGGTCATGGCCGATGCGCAGCAAGGGCCCGCTGGGGACGTCGCGAATCCCCGTGGCTTCCACCACCAGGACGGCCGGGCGGCCGCGGGCCAGGCGCTCGTACCAGGCCACCACGTCCGGGCTGACGAAGCCCTCCTCGGTCGCGCGCCAGGGCACCATCGCCGGGACCCAGGTGCGGTCGCGCAGCGTCAGCCCGCTGCGCAGGGTGAGCGGCGAGAACAGGCGGCTGGCAGCCGCCGCGGCGCGCGTGGGCCAGTCCTCGTCGGGGAGGGGATGCCGCGGGCTCGGGCTCATGGTCGCTGCCCCGGTGAGGTCACCTGACGCCGGGATCGGTTCCGGGCTTCGTGTCGATTGTCACCACGGTCGGGAGCGGTTCATGCCGAAAGATGCATGTTACACTAGGAGATCCGGCGGCATGTCCCTGGCCGATGCCTTACCTGTACTCCGGTCCCCTCTTCGGTGCACGCGCTGCGCGTCGTGCTCCTGCGTTCGCGAGCCCCATGAAGAAGAAGGTGGTGATGTTCCTGCCGCACCGGGGTGACCCGGTGAAGGGCGAGTTGATCTCGGCTGATCTGTTGCCGCTCGAGTTGCAGCAGATCGCCGGCGTGGCTCTCGCTCGGGGCTGGGAAGTCGAGCTGATCGACGCGATGGTCGAGGAGAAACCGCTCGAGCGTGTCGTCGCGGCTTGCGCCGACGCGGCGGTGTACTGCAGCAGCTGCATCCTCGGTTACCAGGTGTACGACGGTGTCGAGGTCAGCAACGTCGTGCGCGAGACGAACCCGCACATCCAGATCTGGTGGGGCGGTTGGTTCCCGTCGGCGGTGCCCGAGCTGTTCCTCAACGGCGCGTCGGCCGACGCGGTCTGCATGGGGCAGGGCGAGATCACCTTCGGCGAGATGCTGGACGCCCACGAGTCGCGGGTGCCGCTGGACGACATCCAGGGTCTCGCACTGTTGCGTGAAGGCCACGTGGTGGTCACGCCCAAGCGCAAGGTGGTGGGGTTCGACGAGTTCCCCCGCGCGCCGTTCCACGAGGTGCTCGACCTCCAGCGCTACTACGCCGAGCAGCGTCGTCAGTGCGAATCCGAACTCAGCCCGAGCGGGCGTGGGATCCGCCACCGTTTTCCGGACCCGCCCGGCCGCTCGGCGTACCCCGCCATCAGCTATCACAGCTCGTTCGGTTGTCCCGAGCCCTGCACCTTCTGCAACTCCCCGGAGTTGACCGAGCGGGCCTGGAAGATGATGCCGGCGAACGATCTGCTCGACCACGTCCAGGAGCTCTACGAGCGCGACCCGTTCGTCGGCCTGCGCTTCCAGGACGCCAACTTCGGCGTGAGCCAGGCGCGCACCAACGCGTTCTGTCGCGGCCTGCTCGAGCGCAACATCGATGTGACCTGGCACACCACGATCGAGATCAAGCAGATCAACCAGTACAGCGACGAGACCATGGATCTCATGCGTGACTCGGGCCTGTACATCGTCACCACAGGCGTCGAGACCGCCAGTTGGGAGACGCAGCAGAGCATCGGCAAGCGCATCCGTCCGGGTGAGGCCCTCAAGGCGATCGCCAAGATGGACGAGCGCGGAATCGTCGCCGGCGCCAGCTACATCATCGGCTACCCGGACGAGACCGAGGAGTCGATGCTCGAGACGCTCAACGAAGCGCGGACGATCAAGAACAGCTTCAAGCACGCCTCGGTGGATGTCTTCCCGTACCGGCCGATTCCCGGAGCTTCGCTCTGGCAGGCTGCGCTCGACGCGGGCTACCAGCCGCCGACGACGGCGGGCGATTGGGGCCGCATGTTCGAGTACAAGGTCGACTCGTGGAAGGGCGCGATCCCCGAAGCCGTCGCCAAGGAGTGGAGCGTCTTCAACTTCCTCGCTCCCTGGGCGGATGGTCACGTGAAGTGCGGCAAGCTGACCAAGGCCGTGCTGGGCGCGGCCGCCCGCTGGCGCATGAAGACGGGGTTCTTCTCCATGCCCTACGAGTACAAGGCCTACCACCGGGTGCGGCAGCTACTCAATAAATTCTGATTCATCAGTCAGTTGAAGGCGACGGCGTGAGCGCGAGTCGGAGCCGGTGCTGCGCCGAGTTCGCCATCGTCGGCCCCGAACGGCCGGAAACGAGGGCGAACGTCAATCGTCGCGGTCTCCGCCGCCGATGGATCCGGGGTGGGGCACGACCTGCTCTCTCACGATCTGGTCGTTCCTCGCTCGATGTAAGCATATGCTCTGATTATGCACCGGAGCCCCGAACGGCTTGATCTGGCCCCTCGATTGCCCATGTCCGCCAAGAAAGTGAAACCTCGCGAGGTCCGGCTGGTCGGCGTGCCCATGGATCTCGGCGCCGGTCGGCGTGGCGTCGACATGGGGCCGTCCGCGGCTCGCTACGCGGGGCTCGCCGCCAAGGTGCGCTCCTTGGGGTACGACTTCGTCGACCGTGGCGACATGGCCGTGCCGATCCCCGAGCGTCGGACGCCGGGTCAGGGCCCGCGCTACCTGCGCGAGATCGTGCGCGTGTGTGAGCGCCTGGCTCCGCGTGTGGAACGCATCCTCGACGACAAGGCGCTGCCGCTGGTGATCGGCGGCGACCACTCGATGGCCATCGGCTCGGTGGCGGGCGTGGCATCGCACTTCCGCAAGCAGGGCAAGAAGTTCGGCCTGATCTGGATCGACGCACACGCCGACATGAACACCGATGAGACCTCGCCCAGCGGCAACATCCATGGGATGCCGCTGGCGGCGCTGTTGGGATACGGGCACCCGCAGCTCGTCAACATCGGCGGCTTCGCCCCCAAGGTCGCGCCCGAGAACACCGTGCTGATCGGTCTGCGGGACGTGGACGATCGCGAGCGGGAACTCGTCATGCGCAGCGGGCTGACCTACTTCGAGATGATGAAGGTGGACGTGCTCGGCGCGGGGGCGGTGATCCAGGAAGCGCTGGAGATCGCCTCTCGCGGGACCGACGGCATCCACCTCTCCCTGGACGTCGACGGAATCGACCCCGACTACGCCCCGGGCGTGGGCACGCCCGTGCCGGGGGGCATCACGATGCGCGAGGCCCACATGATCTGCGAGTTGATCGCGGACTCGGGCATGCTGGTCTCCCTCGAACTGGCCGAGTTGAACCCGATCCTGGACAACCGCAACGGGACCGCGGTGCTCATGTGCGACCTGATCGCGTCGGCACTGGGCAAGAAGGTCATGGGGCCGTTCGTCCCGCCGGGCTCGTCCGTTTCCTGAGCCCCCGTTTCCTGAGCCCGCGTCCCCGCCGCTCGTTTCGGCGCGCCGAGGCCAGTAACCTGTGACGCCGTGAAGCTCCACTGGCAGATCGTCATCGCGCTCGTGGCCGGCGTCGTCGTCGGCGGCTGGTTCCAGATCGGGCTGGAGGGCAAGCCCACCGTGGGCCTGTCCTTCGCGGACGGCGAGGGCGGCGCGGTCATCGAGGTCGTGGCCCCCGACGGCGCCGGGGCGGGAGCCGAACTCGCGGCCGGGCAGGTGGTCGAGCGGATCACCCGGCACCGGGACGACGCGGAGCGCGAGGCGGTGCAGCAGACGCCCGATGCGTCCGCACTGCTGGCCGTGCTCGACGACGCCGCGATCGGCGAAGCGCTCTGGTTCCACGTGCGCGGCCTGGCCGAGCCCACACCCGTGATCGTCGGCTTGGACGCGGCTTCGCAGCGCGCCCGGTGGATCGAACCCTTCGCCTTTGTGGCCGATCTCTTCATCCTGCTGTTGAAGATGCTGATCGTGCCGATCGTGCTGACCTCGATCATCACCGGCGTGGCGGGCGTGGGCGGCGGCAGCGACCTGCGCCGGCTGAGCCTCAAGACGTTCGCGTACTACGTGACCACGAGCGTCTTGGCCATCTTCCTCGGCCTCGTGCTGGTGAACATCATCCGCCCGGGTGACGGCGCGGCTCTCGGACTGCGACCCACGCAGAGCTTCGAGGACGTGGCCGAGCAGAGCTTCCTGGACGTGCTGCGACGCATGGTCCCGGAGAACGTGTTCGTTGCGCTCTCCGACAACGGGCAGATGTTGCAGGTGATCTTCTTCGCCCTGCTGTTCGGCATCTTCGTCACGCGCACGGCCGAACCCCATCGCACGATCGTGAAGCAGTTCTTCCAGGCTGCCTTCGAGGTGATGATGAAGGTCGCGGGCTTCGTGCTGGGGCTGATCCCGTACGGCGTGTTCGCGTTGCTGGTCAAGGTCGTGGGCTCGACCGGCTTCGGGCTGTTCGGTGCGCTGGGCCTCTACATGCTGACCGTCGCGGCAGGGCTCGTGATCCACGCGCTGATCACGCTGCCGATCATCCTGCGACTGTTCGCGCGGATCTCGCCGCGACGCTGGGCCAGCGCCATGGGGCCGGCCCTGCTGACCGCGGTGTCGACGTCCTCGTCCTCGGTCACGCTCCCGGTGACGCTGCGCACGGTCGAGGAGCGCGGCAAGGTCAGCAACCGCACGACCTCGTTCGTGCTGCCGCTCGGCGCCACGATCAACATGGACGGCACGGCGCTCTACGAGTGCGTGGGCGTGATCTTCCTGGCCCAATACTACGAGGGCATCAGCCCGTTCGCGCTCACCTTCGCGCAGCAGGCGATGATCGTCTTCATGGCCCTGATGGCCTCGATCGGCGCGGCGGGCATCCCGTCGGCGGGGCTGGTGATGATGTTGACCATCCTGAGCGCCCTCAACCTGCCGGTGGAGGGTGCCGCGTTGCTGCTGGCCGTCGATCGCCCGCTCGACATGATGCGCACGATGGTCAACGTCTGGAGTGACTCGTGCGGCGCCGCCGTCATCGCGCGGACGGAGGGGGAGACGCCGCTGGCCGAGCCAGAGCCGGCGCTCTCCGGGTGAGTCCGGGCGGACCCAGGCAGGTGGCGGCGGTGATCGTCGTCGCGGCATGGGTGCTGTTCGTGTCGCCGCGTGACGTGCCGCTCTTGTTCGACTCGGTGGGCTACGCCTCGCAGGCGCTGCACCTGGCCAGCGGGTCGGGCAATACGGTCTCGGTGGGCGGCGAGTTGTATCCGGGGCCCTACCCCGTCGGCTGCCCGGCCCTGTTGGCGATTCCGATGCTGTTCGTCGCGGACGACGTGCGTGTCGGGGTGTTCTCGATCTTGGCCTGCGCCCTCGGGGTGGTGCTGTTCACGCTGTTGATCGCCCGTCGCCTCGGGGGTCCGATGGCGGGCCTGCTGGCCGTGCTGCTGCTGCTCTCCGCCGACGGGTTCCGCAACGCGGCGTCGAACCTCCATTCCCAGGTCCCGTCGGCCCTGTTCGCCATGGCCGCGCTGCTGCTCGTGCTCGACGCCCGGCGCCCGGGCCGGTTGCTCGCGGCGGGGGGGGTGGCCGGCGTCTCCATCCTGATCCGCTACACCAACGTCGCGATCCCGCTGGGGATCGGCCTGGTGGCGCTCTGCTGGGGCCTGCCGGGGGCACGCGGGCGCTGGCGACCGCTGCTCTGGTTCGCGGCGGGCGCCCTGCCGGCGAGCGCGCTGGTGCTGTGGCACAACCAGTGGAGCTACGGTCACCCGTTGCTCACCGGGTACGACCACTGGGGCTGGGGCATCTACAGCTACAGCTGGCGCCACATGATCTGGAGCCCCGCGGGCTTCTCGATCGGGGAGAGCTGGCCCTTCACCATCTCGTTCCTCGGGCTCGGCTCGATCTACAGTCTGCCGGTGATCGCCGTCGGTGTGCTGGGGCTGGTGCTCGCCTTGCGCGGGTACGGTGTCGATCCCCGCGGTGCTCGTGCGGCGCTGCTGCTGGGCGGGCTCGTGGCGACGACCTACGCCGTGCACGCGCCTTACGCGTTCCACTCGGCGGCGTACCTCGTCCCTTCGATCCCCCTGTTGTGCGTGCTGGGCGGGTGCGGTCTGGCGCGGGTCATGCCGTCAGGCTGGGGGCAGGCCGTCGCGTTGATCGGGGCCGTCGCGCTGGTGACCGTGCGCCTGGTCGCGGCCCCGGGCCCCAGCGCCATCGACCGGGAGTCGACGCGCAGCTACGAGAGCCTGCGTCGTGCGGGGCCGGCGCTGGAGCCGGACGCCGTGCTGCTCACGGCGGCCCTGCCCGCATTAGTCGAACCGATCATCCTGGGGCCGGTCGGCGCGTCGCCTGCCTCGGGACGCGAGGTGATCTACCTCGACACGTACAACAGCGCTCCACTGAGCGACCTCTCGTCCCGGACGGCGGGCTTGCCGGTGGTCAAGCCCCATCGGGTGGCGACGCTGGTGCGCGAGCACCTGCTCGCCGGTCGGCCGGTGTACTACCACCGCTCGACCCCGCAATTCGGAGTGCGCGAGCGGCACCGAGAGGTGCACGCCGTGCTGGTCCGGCGCTTCGACGTGGACCCCTCGCCGGTCGAAGGCGTGTCCACGGTCATGTGGCGCGACGAGGATCCCGACGAGGATCCCGACGAGGATCTCGAAGAGGACGGCTGACGCCGCCTCAGAACTCGACGTGTTGGGGCGTCCGCGGGAAGGGGATCACGTCGCGGATGTTGTCCATGCCCGTGACGTACATCAGTGCGCGCTCGAAGCCCATGCCGAAGCCCGCGTGGCGCACGCCGCCGTATTTGCGCAGATCGAGGTACCACCAGTAGTCGGACATGTCCATCCCGGTCTCGTCGATGCGCTGCTGCAGGACGTCGAGGCGCTCTTCCCGCGCGCTGCCGCCGATGATCTCACCGACTCCCGGTACGAGCAGGTCCATGGCCGACACCGTGCGCTCGTCGTCGTTCATGCGCATGTAGAAGGCCTTGATCTCCTTGGGGTAGTCCACCACGAAGACCGGCGACTTGAAGTACTCCTCGGTCAGGTAGCGCTCGTGTTCGCTCTGCAGGTCCTTGCCCCACGCCACCGGGAACTCGAACTTCCGATCCGCCTTCTCGAGGATCGCCACGGCGTCGGTGTAGGTCACGCACTCGAAGGACGCATCGAGCAGCGTGTCCAGGCGCTGGAGCAGTCCCTTGTCGATGAAGCGGTTGAAGAAGTCGAGCTCGGCCGACGCGTGCTCGCGCACATAACCGACGATCGACTTGAGCATGTCCTCGGCGAGTTGCATGTCCTCGGGCAACCCGGCGAAGGCGATCTCCGGTTCGATCATCCAGAACTCGCACGCGTGCCGTGACGTGTTGGAGTTCTCGGCGCGGAACGTCGGCCCGAACGTGTAGACACGCTTGAAGGCCATGCAGTACGTCTCGACCTCCAACTGGCCGCTCACGGTGAGGTAGGCGTCCTTGCCCAGCAGGTTCTGTGCGTAGTCGACGGCGCCGGCCTCGTCGCGCGGGAGGTTCTCCATGTCGAGCGTCGACACGCGGAACAGCTCTCCCGAGCCCTCGCAGTCGCTCGCGGTCAGGATGGGCGTGTGGACGTAGACGAAGCCGCGCTCACGGAAGAACTCGTGGATCGCGAAGGCCAGCAGCGAACGCAGCCGGAAGACGGCCGAGAACGTGTTCCCGCGCGGCCTCAGGTGGGCGATGGTGCGCAGGTACTCGAACGTGTGGCGCTTCTTCTGCAGCGGGAACTCGCTGGAGGAGGGAGCCTCGACGCGCACCACCTCGGCGCGCAGCTCGAACGGCTGCCCCTCCTTGGGGCTGGCGACGAGTTCGCCTTCGATCGTCACGCCGGTGCTGATCGGCAGGGCGCCGATCTCGTCGCGGCCCGGGAGTTCGCCGGGCAGCACGACCTGCAGGTTGCCGAAGTAGGTGCCGTCGTTGAGCTCGATGAAGCCGACGTTCTTGGAGTTGCGGACGGTCCGGATCCAGCCGGACACGCTCAGCTTCTGGCCGAGCAGGGGCTCGTGGTCCGCGAACAGGTCCTTGACGTCGACATCCTTCATGAGCGGGTTTCTCGCCAATCGATGGGGGCGGGTGGATCTGCCGGGGGCCGGGCAGGGCGCGGGTCAGGCTACGCCCCAGCGGAAGGTGATGGGAGCGTCGACTTCCGGGGCCAGGCTGGCGTGCACCGGGCAGTGCCGGGCGGCCGCCTCGAGGCGCCGGCGGTCGTCGGTCGAGACCTCCCCGGGGATGTGCAGCACGGTCACCAGCTTCCCGATGCGCCGCGTCGGCTCGGAGGCCATGTGCTTGACCACGGTCACGCGCATGCCGCGCAGGTCGACCTCGTGCCGCGCCGCCACGATGCCCATGGTGGTGGCCACGCACGAGCCCAGGGCGGTGGCCACGAGGTCGGTGGGCGAGAACGACTCCCCCCGGCCCTGGTTGTCCAGCGGGGCGTCGGTGGTGAGCTCGGAACCCGAGGGTTCGTGGGTGCAGGCGCAGTGCAGGTCGCCTTCGTAGCGGATGTCGATGCGGACCATGGGGACCTCCTGTCGCCGCTCCTTATACTGACTCCCGGCATCGCGCGCTGCCTCCGGCGCTCCACCACGGCCCGGCCGAGGCCGCTGGGTCGCGTGCGTTTCGTGCCCCGGGGGATGACCTCCGGCCAGCCGCTCGATGCGCCACAGCCCCGACTCCCACACCTGCGTGACTCCATGAACCTCTTCGCCGATGCCGGTCGTCGCCGGGCGGGGGAGCGAGCCCCGCTCGCCGAACGCCTGCGCCCGGACAGCCTCGCCGCGCTCCTGGGACAGGACGAGATCCTGGCCGACGGCGCGCTGCTCCGTGCCGAGATCGCCTCGGGCCGGCTCTCCTCGCTGCTGTTGTGGGGGCCGCCCGGGTGCGGCAAGACCACCCTGGCACGCCTCATCGCCCGGGAGTCCCGACACGAGCTCGTGGCGCTCTCGGCGGTGTCGTCGGGCGTGGCCGACCTGCGCCGGGTGCTCAGCGCCGCGGAGGAACGCCTCGCGGCCGGTCGCCCCACGCTGCTCTTCGTGGACGAGATCCACCGCTTCCACAAGGGCCAGCAGGACGCCCTGTTGCACCAGGTCGAGGACGGCCGCGTCGTGCTCGTGGGGGCCACGACCGAGAACCCGAGCTTCCATGTGAATGCGGCCCTGCTCAGCCGCTGTCGTGTGGTTCGCCTGGCGGCGCTCGAGTCGTCGCACCTCGGCGAACTCGTGCGGCGCGCGCTGGCCGACCCGCAGCACGGACTGGGGGCGCTCGGTGTGGAACTGGATCCGGACGGGGGCGCCATCGAGGCACTCGTGTCGGCCTCGGGCGGCGACGCGCGACGGCTGCTCAATCACCTCGAGCAGGCGGTGCGCCTGGTCGAGGCTTCGATGCCGGCCGGTGAGTCGGGCAGGGTCGCCTCCGGGTTGCTGCGCGCCGAGCACGTCGAGCGGGCGCGAGGCGCTCTGGTGGCGCGCCATGACAAGGCCGGTGACGCCCACTACGACCTGCTCAGCGCGTTGCACAAGGCGTTGCGAGGCAGTGACCCGGATGCGGCTGCGTACTACGTCCAGCGCATGTTGGTGGCCGGCGAAGACCCGACGGTGGTGGCCCGCCGCCTGGTGCGCATGGCCAGCGAGGACATCGGCCTGGCCGACCCCGCGGCGTTGGGCGTCGCGCTCTCGGCGCTGGAGGCCGTGCGCTTCCTGGGTCTGCCCGAAGGGGACGCGGCGCTCGTCCAGGCGGCGGTCTATCTGGCACTGGCACCCAAGTCGGATGCGATCTACCGCGCCTGTCGCAAGGCGCGCGAGGCCGTCGAGCGCACGGGCTCGCTGCCCGTCCCGTTGGACCTGCGCAACGCTCCCGACGCTCTCGCGCAGGCGGCCGGGCACGGTCGGGGTTACGTGAATCCGCACGGCGCCCTGGGCAAGCTCACGCCTCAGCTCCACCTGCCCGAGGCCCTGGCCCGGGAGACGTTCTACGAGCCGACCCGCGCGGGGGCCGAAGCAGCCTTGGCCGAGCGCCTGGCGGAGCTGCGCAGCCGTCGTGCTGCGGCGCGCCGGGAGGCGCGTGAGGCGGCGCGCCCGCCGCGACGGGCGTCCCCCGGCCGGCGTCCTACGGGCGAGCCGGGAGATGCTCCGGGAGCAGCTGGAGCAGGTCGAGCAGGCACGCCCGGGTGACGTCGGCGTCGAGGCTGGGCTCACCGAGACCCCGCCGTGCCGCCTGTTCCGGGAGCAGCGGGACGTGCACGAACAAGGCCGGGACGCGCCGCCGCAACAGGTCGTAGTACAAGGCGTTGCACAGGTGCCGACCGGCGTCCGTCGAGAGGGCCACCGGGTGTCCGCCGTGCACCAGCGCCGCGCGCACGGTGCCCAGGGCGATGGGGGTCTCCAACGCCTCGGGCCCGTTCGGTTCGAGCGCTTCTCCCAGGGCCTCGTGCCCCCCGTTGTCCCGTTGCCCGCGGTAGTCGATCGCGTTGTGCGCGGTGGACTCGAGGTCGATCGTGGGCCGGCCGGTGGCCTGTCCCAGGGCGATGACGGCATGCGGGCGTCGGCGTTCGATGAGTTCGGCCAGGGCTGCGGCGTAGCGGCTGCGGTCCACGGGCATCACCGCCGTGTCCAGCGACACGCCGCGTTCCCGCGCGGCTCCCTGCTCGAGCCAGCGGACGAGCTCGAGCGACGGATTCGTCGGTTCTCCGCCGAACGGCTCGAAGCCCGTCACCAGCAGGCGTGGCAACTCAGTCGTCCCCGTGCTCGAAGTGGTAGACGCCGCGTTGTCCCGCGGTCTCCTCCACCGCGCAGCGCAGTTGACGCACGGCGAGGTCGGGGAAGCGTGCGCCCAGGCGCTTGTGCAACTGTCGGCCCATCCAGGTGGCGAGGTTCTCGGCGCTGATGTTGTTCATCGGCATCACGATCACGTCCTCGTGGGGGGCGGCGTAGTAGCGTTCCATGTAGCGCACCTCGGTGATGCCGTCGTCCCGGCGCGTCACCTGGAGGTGCTCGTGTTCACCGGGGAGCAGCCAGTGCTCGTCGAGTTCGTCCACGAGCTCCCGCACGATCGGTTTGATCATCTTGAAGTCGACCACCAGCCCGAACTGCGAGAGGGCGGCATCGACCTCCACGAAGACCCGGTAGTTGTGGCCGTGGAGCCGCTCGGCGCTGCCGTCGGGAAAGATGAGGAAGTGGGCGGAGGAGAACTTGTGGTACTCCTTCGCGAGTTCGATCGACCAGCGTTCCATGGGACTTCCGGTGGGAGAGGGGGCGACGCAGGAGACGCACGCACCGAGCGGTCGTGGTCGTCGCTCGTCAGCCGTGCGGCAGCCGGGTGGGGCAGAGCATAGGGCGCGGGCCACGGCCGGGAAACCGGCGCGGGCTCCCGCTGGGGGGTGGGCTCGGCCCGGGCGATCCGGCGAGGCGGCGGCCCCGGGGGCCCGTCGTCCCCGGATCGGCGAGGCGGCCCCGGATCGGCGGGAATCGGCCCTGGAGGGGCTTGGCCGGGGGCTGGCTGGGGCCTGGGGCCGCGAGCGTTCGAGCGCTGCTTCGTCCGCAAGTCCCGACCGCTCGAATGCCGAGAAGGGGAGGGTCATTCCGCCCGGCCGGGCCCCGCGGCCCCCTCAGGAGATCGAGCGACCGTGTCGAACAGCCAGAGCCCCTTCGAAGGCGTTGCGGATCGCCGCAGCTACCGTGACCGCCGCCGCCGCTTCCACGCCTCCAGCGTCTACGAGGTGAACGGCGAGAAGCTCAGCATCCTCGACATGCTGAACCGCTTCAACGACGACGAATTCCGCAAGGGCGAGATCTCCCGGCTGGCGGACATGCACCTCAAGGTCGGCCAGCCTGCGCGCTACCGGCTCGACTCGGACCTGGTCGTGCTCGACGGCGGCGAGCCGCTGACCAACGACTGCATCAAGGCGCTGATCTACCCGCTGCTGCGCCAGGATCAGATCGAGACCCTCGAACAGGAAGTCGCCGACGACGTCGACGCGGCATACCACTACGACGAGGCCGACCTCAACTTCCGCATCAACGTCTTCCACGATCGCGACGGTCTCGCAGCCGTGATCCGCTCGCTGCCACGCTCGGTTCCCGACCCGCAGTCGCTGGGCTTCCCCGACCCGCAGGTGGTCGACGACATCCTCAACCTGCGCCAGGGCCTGGTCATCGTCAGCGGCATCACCGGTTCGGGCAAGACGACCACGATCGCCTCGATCATGCAGAAGCTGAACACGACCCAACGCCTGCGCGTGATCACGCTCGAGGACCCGGTCGAGTACGTGATGACGCCTGATCAGTGCCTGATCTCCCAGCGTGAGCTGGGCGCCGACACGGCGACCTTCCATCAGGGCCTGCGCTCGGCGCTGCGTGAAGACCCGGACGTGATCTTCGTGGGTGAGATCCGCGACATCGAGACCGCGTCGCTCGCCTTGAGCGCGGCCGAGACCGGTCACCTCGTGGTCAGCACGCTGCACACGCGTGATGCGGCCGGAGTGATCAGTCGCCTGGTCGACCTGTTCCCGGCCGAGCGCAGTCGCGAGGTCATGTCGCAGCTGAGCTTCAGCCTCGCGTTCGTGATCGCGCAGAAGCTCGTTCCGCGCAAGGACGGCACGGGTCGTGTGCCGGTGTTCGAGATCCTGAAGAACATCTCGGCCATCTCCAACCTGATCCGCACCGGCAACTGGCACCAGATCTACGCCACCATGCAACTCCAGGCGAAGGAGCGCATGATGACGATGGAGCGCCACCTGGTGGAGCTGGTGCGCGCCGACGTGATCAGCAAGGACATGGCCGTGCGCTACGCCAACGATGCGTCGCAGCTCCAGTTCGATGGGGCCAAGCGGGCCATCCTGCGCTGAGCCGACTCGCTGAGCCGAAGGGCTGACCGACGCTGCACCGCCGCCCGGCGTTGCGCCCGCGCGAGCCCCCCCCCGGCTTCGTGAAAGCAGTTTCTCACCATGTTGTCAGCAGCCGTGCGCCCTGCCGCGGGGCCGCCTGGATCCAGCGCACGCAGACGTTATGATGGCGCTGATGTCGGAGGAGGCGCACCAGGAACCGGACGCAGGAGCCGGCAAGCCAGGTCCGGGCGCGAGGTCATCCGTACGCGCAGCGGTGGGGCCGGCTGGAGGGCCAGGGCGCGCGGAGAAGACCGCAGGCTGCCCGGCGACGGGTGCTGACGCCGCCGATGCCGCCGCGCGCGCTGCGGCCGATACCGCCGAGCGCGCCGTCGCCGATGTCGCCGAGCGCGCCGCGGCCCTCGAGGAGTTCGCCGCGGACGTGCGCCAGGGGCTCGGCGCCGCCGTGCTGTGCCTGCCCTGCAAGTACCTGTACGACAATCGCGGAAGCGAGTTGTTCGATCGCATCACGCGTGAACCCGAGTACTACCAGACGCGCACCGAGCTGGCGATCCTCGAGCGCTACGCTGGGGACATCATCCGCCGGGTGCGACCGCGCGAACTCGTGGAACTGGGTTCCGGTGTCGGGCGCAAGGTGCGCCTGCTGCTCGACACGATGGACGACCAGGGTCTGCTCGAGTCCTGCACGCTGTTCGACATCAACGCGTCCTTCCTGCACGAGTCGGTCGAACGACTGCGCGAGGCCTACCCCACGCTGCGGGCCGCCGCGCTGCACGGTGACTTCCACACCGATCTCCAACTGCTCGGGCCCGGGGGCGGCCGCCTGGTGCTGTTCCTGGCAGGTACGATCGGGAACCTCCATCCGGGGGAGGTCTCGACCTTCCTGCGCAAGGTCGCCGAGCTGCTCGCGCCGGGTGACGGTTTCCTGCTCGGTGTCGACCTGGTCAAGGACCCCGCCCGTCTCGAGGCCGCGTATGACGACGCGGCCGGGGTCACGGCGGCGTTCAACAAGAACCTGCTGCACCGGGTCAACCGTGAGTTGGGCGCGGACTTCGACGTGGATGGCTTCGATCACGTGGCGACGTGGGATGCCGAGAACGCATGGGTCGACATCCGCCTGCGTTGCAGTCGCAGCCAACGCGTGAGGATCCCCCAGCTCGCGCTCGAACTCGACTTCGAGGTGGGCGACGACATCTCCACCGAGATCAGCTGCAAGTTCACGCGCCAGTCCCTGGCGGACCGCCTGGCGGGCACGGGGTTGCGACTCGGCGAGTGGTACACCGATGACGACGAGCTGTTTGCGCTCGCCCTGCTCGAGAAGGACGGCTGCTGACCGGCAGCCCCGCTTGACGCCATGTCCGACCGGATTCTCGAACGGCTGCGTGCGGCCTGGTCTCGCAGTGACGAGATCTTCGATCTCGTGGGCAGCGACGCGCTGCACGAGCGGCCGATCTCCCTGCGGCACCCGTTCGTGTTCTACCTCGGTCACCTCCCGGCCTTCGGCTGGAACCAGGTGGTGCGCGGGCTGCTCGGACGCGAGGGCTTCCAGCCGCTGTTCGACGACCTGTTCGAGCGCGGCATCGATCCGCTGGAGGAGAGCGCGTCCGGCGCGGCGGGCGAGCAGGCCTGGCCGCCGGTGACGGAGATCCTGGCCTACCGCGATCGGGTGCGCGACGAGCTGTGCGCGGCCTTGCCCGCGGTGCGCGCTCGGAGCAGCCAGGACGTCATGGCCGCCGGCGATCGGGTCTACCACGTGGTTCTCGAGCACGAACTCATGCACCACGAGACGCTGCTGTACATGCTGCAGCAGCGAGGTGGTGCGCTGCGCGGAGCGGACGCCGCGCGACCGGCGTGGGCCGCCGTCGCCGCGTCGCGTGCGGGGCCGGAGGCTGACACCAGCGCCGCCCGCCCGGGAGCCGTTGCCATCCCCGCCGGGACGGCCAGCCTGGGAGCCGACTTCGACGCCCAGCCCTTCGGATGGGACAACGAGTTCCCCACACAGCAGGTTCCCGTGCCCGGGTTCAGCATCGACGCCTTGCCCGTGACCAATGCGCGCTATGCCGCCTTCGTCGCCGACGGGGGCTACGCCGATGCGCGCTTGTGGCCGGACGGCGCCGACGAGGCGCGACGCCGGCTCGGGCTCGAGCAACCGCACTTCTGGAGCCGGCGCGACGGGCAGACGTTCGTGCGCACGCTGCAGGGAGACGTGCCCTGGGACCAGAGCGCGTCGTGGCCGGTCTCGGTCAGTTGGATCGAGGCCCGCGCGTTCGCCTTGTGGGAAGGACGGCGTCTTCCGACGGAAGCGGAGTACCACCGGGCTGCGTACGGGACGCCCGAGGGCACGACCCGCCGCTGGCCATGGGGTGACGAGCCTCCCGCAGCGCAGCACGGCAACTTCGGCATGCGCCGCGGGGCCCCCGTGCCGGTGGGCAGCCACCCGGCCGGCGCCAGCGCGTTCGGCGTGCACGAACTCGTGGGCAACGGTTGGGAGTGGACCTCGACGCGCTTCGGGCCGCTGCCGGGCTTCGACGCCTACATGCCGCACTACCCCGGTTACTCGGCCGACTTCTTCGACGAGCGACACTACGTCATGCTCGGTGCGTCCTGGGCCACCGACGCGGGGCTCGTGCGACGCAGCCTGCGCAACTGGTTCCAGGATCGCTATCCGTACGTCTTCACCAAGTTCCGCTGCGTCGACTGAGGTTCGGTCGCGTCGACCGGGCGCGTCCGCCGGGCGCTCCGGTTCCGGTGCGGACCGTTCGCCCCCGTCGTGGGTCAGTCGATGAAGATCGGGCTCGACCAGGCGGCTCCGCCGTCGCGCTGCAGCACGCGCACGTAGACGTATTCGCCCGCCCGCAGGTCCTCCAGGCGCCAGGTCAGCGAGGCGTTGCGCGCGCGGTCCCGCGTCGCTTCGGTCGCGATGACCTGGCCGCTGCGCACGACGGTGGTCTGGTCCAGGGGCGCGGTGCCCTCGACCGCCACGCGGAGCAGGGCTTCGTCGGCGGCGGGCAGGGACGAGCCCATGCCGTGCCCGTCGAGCTGCACGTCGAGCAGGATGCGCGGGCCGCTGGTGGCGTAGCAGCGCCGCGCGCGCATGGCCGACAGGACGCCCGCCCGGCTGCAGTCATCGGTCAGCAGGGCCATCAGTCCGCCGATGCCCGTGGACGAGGTGAAGTGCGCCAGGCCGGGATGGCCGTCGTGGCTGTCGCCGCTGCCGACGAAGCCCAGGCGCTGGCCCTGGTCGAGCACGTCCCGCACGAAGTTGCCCGGCACGGGGCTGTAGATGCGGTGCGGACTGTCCCAGGCCTCGCTGCTGCCATGCACCGAGACGACCTCGGTCACCGGTTCGAGCACCGGGTCGGGCGGGTACTCGGCCCAGTTGGTGGGGATCGGCCCGCCGGCCGAGTGGTGCGCCATGGTCAGCGCGTCCTGTCCTTCGAGCGCGTCCCAGAGCTGCCGAGGTGTCTCGTAGCGCTCGTCGAGGGAGCTCAGCAGCTCGCCGCCCTCGTCGAAGTAGAGCACGTGACGGTGACCGTGGATCCAGTTGGTCCACTCGTAGCCGAACAGGGTCACGAAGCGCCCGGGGGCGTGGAACGCGCGGGTCGCGTCGCGCACCCGTTCCCACTGGGCGGGGTAGCGGTCGAGGGCCAGCATGCCCCAGTGGTCGTGGTCGGTGAGCACGGCGATGTCGAGGCCGGCGACGTCCCGGGCGTAGCGGTAGTAGTCCTCGGGCGTGCCGGTTCCGTCGGAGAGCTGGGAGTGACCGTGCAGATCACCCCAGAGGATCGGCGCGGCGCGATCGGTCACCTCGATCGGGTTGCTCTCGGCCGTGAGCCCATCAGGGCCTTCGGCGACGAGTCGGGCGACGCCGGCCGGTGGGCCCGGGATCGTCGTGGTCAGGCAGCCCTGGTCGTCCGGGCCGAGGTGCAGGTCCGGCAGGAGCGGCCCCTCGGGATCCCAGCGCAGGCTGACGGTTCCCTCCAGCTCGCAGCCCGCATTGCCCATGCGGTCGAGGATCGCGAGCGTGACCCGCACGGCGTCGCCGGGCCGCGGGCGCGAGGTGGCGTGGATCACGAGCTGGTCGGGCGGACCGGGCAGGACGTCGATGCGCGGCGAGTCGAGCACGACTCCGGACACGCCGTCACCGTCTCCGTCGACCAGGATCCAGATCGGCGTGTCCCGGTCGGCGTAGCGGTCGGCGCGGGCGCCGGCCGAGCCGGCTCCGTACACGAACGTGACCGTCTCGCCCTGCTCCAGGGCTCGCCCGCCGAGGGTGACGATCATGGACTGGGGCCGCGGGGCCAGCGGCATGCGCGGTTCCACCTGCAACGTGATGCCCGCTGCCTCGGTGCTGACCGTCGTGTAGCCGAGCGCGTCCGGCCGCTCGTCCTGCGGTTCGCTCCAATCCCAGAAGGGCGACACGCGCAGGAACACGCGCCCGCCGACCGCGATGCCTTCGGGGCCCGCCGTGTAGACGATCGTCCAACTGCCGGCGTGTCCGGCACGGACCTCGCCGCCGGCGGTGATCACGGCCCGGCCCCCGCCGTCGGATGCGTGCCGCGGAGCGGCCAGGTCGGCGCGCAGGTCGTCGACCATGAAGGGCTTGGCGCCGGGCGGCAGCCCGTCGTCGCCGGCGGGGGTGGTGGGGGGCGCCGACGGCAGGCCGGGGCCGGGCTCGTCACGGCCGTCGCCGCAGGCCGAGACGATGCAGACGAGCAGCCACGGGAGTGCGTTGCGGGGGGCCGTTTTGGTCACGCCTGCGCTTCCCGTCGGTGCACCTTCTGTGCCGATGCCTGGTCGGTGGGTTGCAGCTGCACCTCTTCGATGTTCATGTGCGCCGGGAGACAGGCGGTCCAGAGGATGGCCTCGGCCACGTCCGCGCCGGTGAGCGGCGTCATGCCCGCGTAGACGGCGTCGGCCTGCTCCTGCGTGCCCAGACGCACGACCGAGAACTCGGTCTCCACCAGGCCCGGGTTGATGCAGGTGACCTTGACGCCGGTGCCCAGCAGCTCGAGGCGCAAGGCGCGGGTGACGACGCGCACCGACGACTTCGTGGCGCAGTAGACCGCGCCGCCCTCGTAGGTCTCGATACCGGCGAGCGAACCGAGGTTGATCACATGCCCGGCGCCGCGCGCCACCATGTCGCCGACGAAGCGTCGCGTCACGCGCAGCAGGCCCATCACGTTGACGTCGAACATCTCCTCCCAGCCGCGCTCGTCGTCCTCGGTGGCATGGGGGATGTGCGCCACGCCCCGTGCCAGGCCTGCGTTGTTGACCAGCACGGCCACGCCCGCTGCTCCCACGAACGCCCGCGCGGATTCGACGAAGGCCTCGATCGAGGCGACGTCGCGCACATCCAGCGACGACCCGATGGCCCGGATCCCATGGGCCGCCTGCAATTCGTCGGCGAGTGCTCGGACTCGGTCGACGCGTCGCGCGCCGAGCACGAGGTGCGCACCCCGGGCGGCGAAGAGGCGCGCCGTGGCGGCGCCGATGCCGGCCGAGGCACCCGTGATCACGACGACCCCTGGAGCTGCGGTCATGGGCGGGAGTCTCCTGGATGGCGAAGGGGCGACGATCGGGATCGACCGGCCGAACCGGCTCCCCCGGTGGGGTCGGGGGCGGGCCTCTGTCGGTCGCGACCGGCCGGAGGTTACATTCTGCCCATCATCCGTTCTCGCAGCCGGAGTGTCCTGCATGTCCTCACGTTCGCATCGCTTCGGCGTCGCCCCGCGCCCCCGTTCCCATGCCTCCGGCGCCTCGGCGAGCGAGGGCGGTGGCAGGTCGTCGCCCGGTCTCGCATGGGCCGTGCTGTGCCTCGCCCTGGCCGGTTGTGTCGGGCTGCCCCACGTCGTCGAGTCGGACAACCCCCTGTGGGCCAACGCCTCCGGAGCGGTCCAGGACGATGAGCTGGGCGTGCTCTCCGTCGACATCTGGGAGGAGACACTGCGCGCCGGACCGACCTGGGCCAGCCGCCTCGGCGATGAGCGCTACCTGGGCAAGCTGCCCGACCGCTCGCCCTACGGCGTCGCGCAGCACCGCCGACGCCTGGCCGAGTTGCTCACCCGAGCCGAGTTGATCTACGCAGGCGAACTGACGCCCGACGACCAGGTCACGCTGGCCATGGCGAGGCGCTTCCTGCGCAACGCGATCCTGATGCAGGACGCACACCTCGAGCGCTGGGTGGTCAGCCCGCGCAGCGCGCCGCACGTGGCTTTGTTCAGCATCGCCCAGGACCAGCCGGCCGGTACGGCGCGGGAGCGCGCGGCGCTGCTGGAGCGCTGGTCGGCCATGGGACAGTACATCCGTGACGCCAGCGCCAACCTGCGCCTGGGATTGAAGCGCGGCATGGTCGCCAACCAGACCTCGGTCGTGAAGACGCTCGAACAGCTCGACCGTGTGCTGGCCCGGCCGATCGACGAGTGGCCCCTGGCGGAGGTCGAGCTCTCGCCCACGCTGCCGGCGCTCTCGCGCAAGGTGCTCGCCGAGAAGATCGACGACCTGCTCGAGCGGGAGGTCAAGCCGGCGCTCGAGGAGTATCGCTACGTGCTGCGCCTGGAGGTGCTGCCCGAGGCGCGGGGCGACGACGCGCCCGGCCTGGCGAGCCTGCCGGGCGGTCTCGATCTCTACGACGAACTGATCGAGTACCACACGGGCCTGGAGCTCACGGCCGACGAACTGCACGAGACGGGCCTGGAGGAGGTGGCCCGCATCCGCTCCCAGATGAGCGTCCTGGGGCAGCGCGTCTTCGGGACCGACGACGTGGCCGAGATCCAGCGCCGACTGCGTGACGACCCGGCGTTGCACTTCGCGACGCGCGAGGAGGTCGAGCAGACGGCGCGCGACTCGCTCGCGCGGGCCGCGACCGCCATGGACGGGTGGTTCGGTCTGCAGCCCGAGGCGCCCTGCGAGGTGGTGCGCATCCCGGAGGTCGAGGAGCGCGACACGACCATCGCCTACTACCGCGGTCCCGCCGCCGACGGCTCGCTGCCCGGTCGTTACTTCATCAACACCTACGCGCCGGAGACGCGCCCGCGCTACGAGGCGGAGGTGCTCGCCTTCCACGAGGCGATTCCCGGCCACCACCTGCAGATCGCGATCGCTTCCGAGCGCGACGGGCTGCCGGCATTCCAGCGGCACATGCGCGTGACCGCCTACGCGGAGGGCTGGGGCCTGTACACCGAGCGGCTGTCCGACGAGATGGGTCTCTACAGCGGCGACCTGGATCGCCTGGGCGTGTTGAGTTTCGACGCCTGGCGTGCGTGCCGGCTCGTGGTCGACACCGGGCTGCACGCCATGGGCTGGAGCCGGGGGCAGGCCATCGACTACATGTACGCGAACACGCTGCTCGCGCGGAACAACATCGAGAACGAGGTCGACCGGTACATCACGACGCCGGGTCAGGCGCTGGCCTACAAGGTCGGGCAGCTCGAGATCCTGGACATGCGCGAAGACGCGCGCCGACGCCTGGGTCCCGAGTTCGACGTGCGTGACTTCCACGACGTCGTGCTCAAGGACGGCGGGGTGACGCTGGACCTGTTGCGTCGCAACGTCGACCGCTGGGTGGACGGCGAGCTGGCGCGGCTGGCCGCCGAGGCCGAAGAGGAGGCGCGGGCACGAGGGACCTAGTTCCCGGGGGTCCAGTGGGCGTCCGCTTCGAGGCTCGCGCGCCAGCGCAGGGTCGCTGCGGTCATGGCCTCGGTGCGTTGGGGGAACGCGGTCGCCCGGTTCACGCGCTCGCTCCGATCGGCAGACAGGTCGTAGAGGCGCGGCTCCTGCCCGTCCGGGCCCAGGATCAGCTTCCACTGCCGGTCGCGCATGGCGCGCCACAGGCCGCCCTTGGCCTGGGCGTGCTCCCAGAACAGGGCACGTGGTTCGGGCTCGCTCCCGTCGAGCAGCAAGCCGGTGAGCGCGCGGCCGTCGAGCGGCTGAGCGGGGGCGGCTGCGCCGGCCAGCTCGAGGATCGTCGGCATCAGGTCCAGGCTCGAGAGTGTCGTCGCCGACACGCGCTGCGGTGCAATGCGTCCGGGCCAGCGGATCATCGCCGGCACCCGCTGCCCGCCCTCGAAGAGCGTGCCCTTGCGCCCGCGGAAGGGCTCGCTGCGGCCGTGCTCCCCGGGGCCGTTGTCACTGAGGAAGACCACGACGGTGTGCCGCTCGAGCGCCAGCGCCTCCAGCGCGTCGAGGATCTCGCCGACGCTCAGATCGAGTTCGCGCACCATGTCGGCATAGACCTGTGCCACGTCGGTGCGCGGGTCGACCACGCCGCCCTCACGGCCCTCGGTGATCACCGGCCGGTCGCCCGGTCCCTGGAACGGCTTGTGCGGGGCAGCGTGGGAGAGGTAGAGGAAGAACGGCTGCTCCCGGTGGTCCTGGATGAAACGCAGCGCGTGGCGGGTCAGCAGGTGTGTCGTGTATCCCTCTTCGCGCACGTTGGTCTCGTCGTGCCACCAATCGTGCCGACCGTTCCCGGCGACGTGGGTGACGTAGTCGACCATCCCGTCGAGGAAGCCGCGGAAACGATCGAAGCCGTGACGCATCGGGCCGAAGCGTCCATGGCCCAGGTGCCACTTGCCGATCAGCGCCGTGGTGTAGCCGGCGTCGCGCAGTGCGCGGGGGAGCAGCGCCTCGAAGGCCCGCTCGAAGCTCGGTTGATGCACGTTCTCCACGGTGTTCCCGTTCATGCCGCCGGCGCGCTGCTGGTAGCGCCCGGTGAGCAGACCCAGTCGCGTCGCCGCGCACACCGGGGAGCTGGCGTGGAAGTCGGTGAAGCGCACGCCGTCCCGGGCCAGGCGGTCGAGGGCCGGGGTCTCGAGTTCCTGGTTGCCGTAGCAGCTGGGCTCGGCCCAGCCGAGGTCGTCGGCCAGGATCAGGATCACGTTGGGCTGCTCGTCGGGCGCGCGCGCCGGCGCTCCGGGGCCACAGGCGGGCATCAACAGCGCGCACACGGCAGCCAGGGCGCGGCCTGCGGCCCGGACACCGGCACCGGGTCGGTGCGCAGGTGGACGGAGCTCGGCGCGGGCGGACATGAGCGAATGCCTCCAGGGCGCCCGTGCGGGGGCCGGGGACGCACAGCCTAACGCCCTGGAACGTGCCGCGCCCCCGGGGACCGCAGGGTCACCGGGGGCGCGGGGGAGTTCGGCAGTCGCCGGGGCGCGTGTTACGGAGCGCGCAGGGAGACGCCGTTGCTGCCCGAGAAGCCGACCGGAGCGGCGGGGTCCTGGACCCACTGCTGGAAGGTCGTCTGGAAGTCGCTGGGGATGTCGGCCGGCCAGGGGCCCGAGAGCACGAGGTCACCGCTGCCGCTCACGGGGAACGGGCCGAGGATGACGTCGGGGGCCGGGATCATCACGCCGGCCTTGAACGGCACGTTGGCCTGACTGAGCCCGACGACGAGCCACACGCTGCTGTTCTCCAGCGCGTCGCTGAGTGCCAGCGTCACCGTGGAGCCGGGGGTGAGCGTTCCCGAGCCGACCAGCGTGGGGACGCCGTGGGAGCCGGAGAGGCCGCCGCCGATGTCACAGAAGGTGTCGCGCACCAGGTTGCGGATCTGCTCGAAGTCGCGCGTGTCGACGACCTCGTTGCCATCGGCGTCCGCGACGATGCGCCAGGGCCAGCCGGGAACGATCGCGTCGACGGCCGCTTCCGAGGCCTGGCCGAGCGTGAACAGTTCCAGGTCGTCGCAATCCGTGTCCAGGTCGCCGTCGAGGTCGCCGCTGAAGTCGTTGGCGCGCGTGATCGAGGTCAGCCCCTCGATGGGGTTGAGCTCGTTGCCGCGCAGGACGTGCATCGTCCCGTCGAACCAACGCACGGCGACCCAGTCGGCGGGCCCACCGGCGAGGCCGAAGTGCAGCCGGTAGGGCTCCTGGGACAGGTAGCTGCTGCCGACGATGACCTCGCGCATCTGCACGATGCCCGAGATGCCGCCGGTGCGCACGTACACGCGCGAGCCCACGGTGTTCAGGCTGCCGCCCGCCTCCACCAGGTCCACTTCCAACCAGTTGTTGGAGTTGTTCAGGGTGTTGAGGAAGAAGCCGGCCTTCATGTTGTCGGTGGGATCCACCGGCACGTCGCCACTGCGGGTGGCGACGACGTCCATGTCACCGTCGTTGTCGTAGTCCAGGGCGACCAGTCCACGCATCACGTCGATGGCGCCGCCCACGCGGGAGAAGTCGGGCACCTGGGCGCCCACCTCGGTCAGCGCCGTGCTCTGGCCGTCGGCGGCCAGCGCCGGAGCCTCGTTGAGGAACAGGTGGTTGGTGGCGCGGCCGGAGCCGAGTCCGCGGGCGGTCAGCAGGTCCTTGTCGCAGTCGTTGTCCAGGTCGACGAAGATCGCGCCCCAGCCCACACCGTCGGTGTCCGTGTCGGTGGTCACCGGGCCGATGCTGGTGAAGCCCATGCCGGGACCGCCGAGGGAGAAGTCGGCGTCATTGCGGTAGAACGCGTCGGCCTTGCCCAGGACCCCCGTCCCGGGGTTCGTCAGGTAGAAGTCGATGTCGCGGTCGTTGTCGTAGTCACCGACGCCGGCGCCCATCTCGTGGCCCCACGAGCCGGCGGGGAAGTCCGGGCCGTTGTAGTTCATGCCCAGGCCCGTCGCGATGTTGGCGCTGAAGGTCCCGTCGCCGTTGTTCAGGCGCAACTCGTCCTCGCCCTTCTCGATGTTCACGTGCAGGTCGAGCAGGCCGTCGCGGTTCACGTCGACCCAGGTGGGCTGCCAGACCCAGTTGGTGCCGCCGAAGCCGACCAGACCCGACTCCACCGTCGCATCCACCAGCAGGCGCGGCGAGTAGTCCGGTTCACCCAGGTCGGGGTTGGGGTTGGGGACGTTCTTCCACAGGCGCGACTGGTCCTCGTCGGAGATGCCCGGAGGAGGACCGTTGCGGTACCAGTAGGTCACGAAGACGTCGAGGTAGCCGTCGTTGTTGTAGTCGCCCACGGCCACGCCGCCGGGGTCGCCGACGGTCGTCGTCTCGGCGGACGGCGCGAGCGCGAAGCCGCCCACGCCGGCGGTGATGTCGGTGAAGGTGTACAGCGGGTCGCCGTCGTTGCGGAACATGCTGTACAGGTCGAGGTTCTGGACCGGCGAGCTCGGGTAGCCGAGCGTCATCAGGTCGAGGTCGCCGTCGTTCTCGAGGTCGAAGAACGCGGCCATGCCGCGGCGCTTGGTCGGCTCGTCGACGCCGAAGCCCGGCGCTTGCTGGCGGAAGGTGCCGTTGCCGCGGTTCACGTACAGGTGATTGCCGTTGCCCTCGGTGCTGGGGAAGAAGATGTCCTGGTAGCCGTCGTTGTTGAAGTCGGCGACGGCGACACCCACGGCTTCCGCCTTGAAGTCGCTGACCGGGACGTAGGTGTAGTCGATGTCGGGGTTCTGCGGGTGGCCCGCCACGCTGATCTCGACCAGGTCGAAGTCGATGGGCGGGATGCCGTTGCCCTGAAGGGCGGACGCGGGCGCGGCCAGAGCGAAGGCGCCGCAAAGGCTCGCCAGGAGCGACAGGGACTTCATCGGAGACTCCAACATCAGGGAGAACACACGGAACCACCCGGGCGCAACGACGGTGGGGTCGTGGGGGAGCGCGCGGGTGGGCGTTCGGGGTGGCGGGAAGAGCTACAATTACAGGGCGATAGTGTGCGCGGTGAGGTCGAGATCGGCAATGCTCGTCCGTCCGGCACACAATCATCGGCTCGCTGGGGCTGGGGCCCTGAGGCTTGCTGCCGGTTCGGGCAGAATGCGTGTTCCGGTTCGCCGCGTGGGCAGTCAGGACACGCATCCTGGGCAGACCGGCGGTCGGCAGGGTCGGGAGCGTTGTCAGGGTTGGCAGGTTGGGTCGGCAGGGTCGGCTCGATCAGCGCGAGAGGAAGGGGAATCGGCATGACGGATGGCTTCCACGGCGCGGACTTCGTGTCGCTCTACATCACCGCGCCGGGTGCGGCCGAGGCCGAGTCGATGGCCCGCACGCTCGTCGCCGAGCGGTTGGTGGCGTGCGTCAACATCGTCCCCGGCGCGGTCTCGATCTACCGCTGGGAAGGGGAACTGCAGCGGGATCACGAGGTGGTCATGTTCGCCAAGACGCGCCGGACGCTCGTCGAGCGGGTGCGCGAGCGGGTGGAGGCGCTGCACGGCTACGACGTGCCGTGCGTCGTGGCGCTGCCGATCGTGGGCGGCAACCCGGACTACCTGCGCTGGCTGGCGGAGGAGACCGCCGACGACTGAGGGCGAGGGGCCGCCTCAGTCTTCGGTGAGGCGCCAGAGCACCCAGGCGGCGACCGAGCGCAGCGGCGCCCAGTCGGCTGCGCGCGCGTCGAGTGCCTTCGGGGTGGGTCGCGCGTCGGCCCCGTCGAGTCGTCGCAGTCCCTCGCGCACCCCGAGGTCGGACGAAGGCATGACGTCGAGCCGGCCGAGTCGGAACATGAGGAACATCTGGGCGCTCCACACGCCGATGCCGCGCACAGCGGTCAGGCGCTCGATGATCTCGTCGTCGTCGTGTCGGGCGATGCCGGCCAGCCGCAGATCGCCGGCGACGACGCGCTGCGCGAGGTCGAGCAGCGCCGCACACTTGGCCCGGCTGAGGCCGGCGTCGAGCAGGCGCTGGGGTGGGAGCGCGAGCAGCACCTCCGGGCGCGGGAAGCGCGGGTCCGGAGTGAGGGCGGCGACCCGCCCATGGATCGCCCGGGCTGCGCTCCCGGCCAGCTGCTGGTAGACGATGGTCCGTGCGATGTGCGCGAAATGGGTCTCGCGCCGGCTCCTGCCGGCCTCAGGGAAGCCCGGAAACGGCGGCACGCGGCGCAGCGCACTTCCGAGGAGGGGGTCGGAAGCGGCGAGTCTGGAGAGCGCAGCGCGCGACGGCTTGTGGGGGGAGCTGGGCACGGCGCGCCAGTATGCCGTGCCGGCCCGGTGGCGGCGACGTGGACAGGTCTTGACCTGAGTGCCCCCACAGATAGAACAACGGGCTCGTACATGAGCGCCGATGTCGACTGCCCGCGGTTCCTCGTGGATCGGACACCAGGTGGCCGGGCCCGGCCGGGGGGGGGAAGGCAGAGGCGAGAGTTGGGGCGGGCACCCGGGGGTGGGCTCCGGGGCCCGGTGCGATGCAGCGCGGTGACCGATGTCCCCGGCGCGAGCAGCCCCCGCATGTGTTCGTGTTTCACCCACGGAGATCGTTCGAGCCATGTCGGCGAGCATCGACATCCAGCACCTCGTGAAACGCTTCGGCGACTTCACGGCGGTGGACGACGTGTCCTTCGGCGTTCAGAGCGGCGAGGTGCTCGGCTTCCTGGGGCCCAACGGGGCCGGGAAGTCCACCACCATGCGCATGATCACCGGCTTCATCGCCCCCACGGGGGGCAAGGTCGCGGTCTGCGGGCACGACATCGCGACCGACGCCATCGCCGCCAAGCGCGCCATCGGGTATCTGCCCGAGGGCGCCCCGACCTACCCCGACATGACGCCCGCGGGCCTGATGCGGTTCGTGGGCCAGATCCGCGGGTTCGGCGGGGCGGAACTGGGGCGGCGGGTGGACGCGGCCGGTGAGAAGGCCAACCTCCGGAGCGTGCTCAACCAGCGCATCGAGACCCTCTCGAAGGGCTACAAACGACGCCTCGGGTTGGCGCTTGCGATCCTGCACGATCCGGCCGTGCTGATCATGGACGAGCCCACCGACGGCCTGGACCCCAACCAGAAGCACGAGGTCCGTGAGCTGATCCAGGAGATGGCCGCGGACAAGGTCATCGTGCTGTCGACGCACATCCTCGAGGAAGTGCACGCCGTGTGCTCCCGGGCGATCGTGATCGCGCGCGGCAAGATCGTCGCCGACGGCACGCCGAGCGAGCTCGAGGCCAGGTCGCGCTACCACAACGCCGTCAGCTTGTCCGTCGGCGCCGCTTCGGCGTCCGCTGCGGGAGGAGCACTGGCCGGCCTGGCGAACGTGTTCGAAGTCGAGGCGCTCGAGTCGGCCGACGGGCGTGCACGTTTCCGCGTGTTCCCGCGAGACGGCCAGTCGATCGTCGATGACGTCGGTCAGCTCGCCCGCGAGCAGCAATGGGAGGTCGCCGAGCTCCACGTCGAGCAGGGGCGCCTGGACGAGGTCTTCCGGGACATCACGGCCCGTGGGGAAGGAGGCGCGGCATGAGGCCGACCATGGTTGTCTTCCGGCGCGAGCTCGCCGGGTACTTCACGACGCCGGTGGCGTACGTGTTCATCTGTGTCTTCCTGCTGCTCTCCGGCGTGCTGACCTTCTACTTCGGGGGCTTCCTCGAACGCGGGCAGGCGGACCTGCGACCGTTCTTCTCGTTCCACCCCTGGCTGTACCTGTTCCTGATCCCCGCCATCTCCATGCGCCTGTGGGCCGAGGAGCGCCGGGCCGGGACGATCGAACTGTTGTTCACGTTGCCGATCACCATGACCCAGGCCGTGCTGGGGAAGTTCCTGGCCGCCTGGTGTTTCACCGGCATCGCGCTGGCGCTGACCTTCCCGCTCTGGATCACCGTCAACATCCTCGGTGAGCCCGACAACGGGGTCATCCTTGCAAGCTACGTGGGCAGCCTGCTGATGGCCGGGGGCTACCTGGCCATCGGTTCGTGCATCTCGTCGCTCACGCGCAACCAGGTGATCGCCTTCGTGATGAGTCTGTTCGTGAGCTTCGGCTTCCTGGCCAGCGGGTTCCCGCCAGTGCTCGACGTGTTCAAGAGCTGGGCGCCGGCGCCGCTGCTCGAGGCCGTGGCCACGATGAGCTTCCTGACGCACTTCGACGCGGTCAGCAAGGGCGTGATCGACGCGCGCGACCTGTTCTTCTTCGCGTCGCTGATCGCCTTCTGGCTGTTTGCCAACGCGCTGGCGCTCGACCTGCGCAAGGCGGATTGAACCGAGTCCTGACGATGAACAGAACCAAACTGATCTTCGGCAGCCTGGTGGTCGCGCTGATCCTCCTGCTGCTGCTCAACATCCTGGTCGACACGACCCTGACCGGCGCGCGCCTCGACCTCACCGAGGGCAACCTGTACACGCTGTCCGAAGGCAGCAAGAAGATCGTGCGCGGCCTCGACGAACCGATCACCGCACGCCTGTACTTCTCCGACGGGCTGGCCGCCGGGCTGCCGGAACTGGTGAGCTACGCCCAGCGTGTGCGCGAGTTGCTGGAGGAGTACGAGAGCGTTTCGGGCGGGAACCTGCGGCTCGAACTGGTCGACCCCGAGCCGTTCTCCGAGGCGGAGGACGAGGCCGTGGCCGCCGGCCTGCGCGGTGCCATGGGGCCGACCCGCGAGATGATCTACTTCGGGCTCGTGATCTCGAACAGCGTCGACGAGCGGGAGTTGATCCCCTGGTTCGACATGCAACGGGAGAACCTGCTCGAGTACGACGTGTCCAGCCTGATCCACCGGGTGGGCAGCTCCGAGCAACCGGTGGTGGCGATCATGTCGGGCCTGCCGATCGACGGGGGGCCGCCGGCGATGTTCCCCGGCGCACCACCCCCGGCTCCGGCCTGGTACATCGTCGACCAGGCTCGCGAGTTCTTCGATGTGCGCTTCGTGCTGCCCTCGGCGCCGGAGATCCCGGCGGAGACCGCCGTGCTGATGGTCGTGCACCCCAAGGAGTTCCCTGACGAGGCGCTCTACGCGATCGATCAGTACGTGCTCGGCGGCGGGCACGCGCTGGTCTTCGTCGACCCGTACTGCGAGGTGGACCAACCCCCCCAGGACCCCAACAACCCGATGGCAGCCATGATGGCCTCGCGGCTCTCGGATCTCGGGCCGCTGTTCGCGGCCTGGGGCATCGAGATGGTGCCCGACCGCGTGCTGGGTGACCGCCAGTTCGCGCTGCAGATCCGAGCCGGCACGCCCGATCGCCCCGAGGTCGTGCACTACGTGTTGTGGCTCGCACTGCAGGAGGGGCAGTTCGACACAGCCGACGCGGTCACCTCCCAGATCACGCGCATCAACCTCGGCACGGCGGGCATCCTGCGGCCGCTGGCCGGCGCCGCGACCACGACCGTGCCGTTGATCGTGTCGAGTGACGACGCGGCGGAGATCGAGGCGACCAAGGTGCAGTTCATGCCCGACCCCAAGGCCATGCTGCGGGAGTACGTACCCACGGGCGAGGCGCTGGCGGTGGCGATGCGCGTGCGCGGTCCGGCGGAGACGGCGTTCCCCGGCGGGCTGGGGGGGAGCGACGACGATCCGGACGCCGACGCGAGCGAGGACGAAGCGGAAGCGGGCGAGCAGGCCGGCGGACACATCGAGCGATCGGAGCGTCCGATCAACGTGATCGTGGCGGCTGACGTCGACATGCTCACGGACCGCTTCTGGGTGCAGTTCCAGAACTTCCTGGGCATGCGCATGGTCCAGCAGTCCGCCAACAACGGCGACTTCGTGATCAACGCGCTGGAGAATCTCAGCGGCAGCGATGACCTGATCAGCGTGCGCAGTCGCGCCGGTTTCTCGCGCCCGTTCGTGTACATGGACGAGCTGGAACGTCAGGCCGAGGAGCGCTTCCTGGAAGAGGAGCAGAAGCTGCAGCAGAAGCTCAGCGACACCGAGCAGCAGATCAACGACCTCGAGACCCAGAAGGGCGATGGGGCAGCGTCGCCAGGCCAGGTCTTCCTCAGCCCCGAGCAACGCGAAGCGATCGATCTGTTCCAGGCGGAGCGGATCAAGATCCGCAAGCAGTTGCGCAACGTCCAGTACGCGCTGAACAAGGACATCGAGCGGCTCAAGGCGCAGCTCAAGCTGGCCAACATCGGCCTCGTGCCGTTGCTCGTGCTGATCGCAGCGGTGGCCCAGTGGAGCTTCCGCAACCGGCGTCGGAGGGAGGGATGATGCGACCGAACACGCTCTTCGCGCTGATCGTGGTGACGCTGCTGGTGGCCGCCGGGACCATCTGGTCACGCTACGACAAGGCCGGCGCCGCGGGTCCTCCCGAGCGCGGTCAGCCGGTGATCAAGGGGCTCGTCGACGTGCTCAACGATGTCCGCACGATCGACGTGCTCGCGGGTGACGAGCACTTCCAGCTCAAGGGCAGCGGGCGGTCATGGAGCCTCCCGGCCAAGGCGAACTACCCCGCCAACCCCGAGACCGTGAGCAAGCTGCTGTTCTCGCTCGAACGCATGCAGGTGGTCGAGGTCATGACCTCCGACCCGACCAAGTACGACCGGCTGGGGGTCGGCGAGCCGGGGGCCGACGGGGGGGGCGCCCGCCGGGTGCGCCTGCTGGACGAGAACGACGCGGTGCTGGCTGCGGTGATCATCGGCAACCCGCGCACGGGCAGCGGCCAGGAGGTCTACGTGCGCAAGCCGGACGACGGGCCGTCCTACGTGGCTTCGGAGCGCGTCGACGTCCCCGTCGAGCCGATCGGCTGGATCGACAAGGTGCTGATGCGCTTCGACGTCGAGCGGGTGCAGCGGGTCGTGCTGACCCATGCCGACGGGGAACAGGTCATCGCCCGGAAAGAGGACCAGGCTGACCCCGACTTCGAGTTGGCCCGGGTGCCGGAGGGCCGGGCGCCCAAGAGCCCGTCCGAGGGTCGCCGACTGGCGGGCCTGCTCAGCTACGTGACCTTCGACGACGTGGTTGACCTGGCGGGCATCGAGCTCGAGCGTGACGACGCGGTCAAGGCCGCATTCCAGACCTTCGACGGACTGATGATCACGGTCACGACCGTACCCATCGACGATGATCCCGACGGGCGCTTCCACGCGCGTCTGCGCGCTACGACGGTAGGCGACGACGTGCAGCCGAGCGTCACCCAGGAGGCGACGGCGCTGGACGAGCACGTGATGCGCTTCGCCTTCGTCCTGCCGGACTACAAGGGCAACGAGTTCCGCCGACGCCTGGACGACGTGCTGGTGGAGGTCGTGCCGGAGGAGCAACCGGGGCCGCCCGAGGTGGAGCCCGCCCCGTCAGCTCCCGAGAGTGTCCCGGAGACCGAGCCGGGCGCGGAGGGCGCGGACGTGCCTGATGCAGAGGGCCTTCCCGAGGGCGGGGGCGGCGACGGCTGAGGAGTTCAGGCCGGGGCGCGCAACAGCGGCTCGACCAGGGCGTGCATGGCATCGATCCAGGCGTCGTCGGCGTTGAGGCAGGGGACCAGGCGCAGGTCCTCGCCGCCGGCTTCGAGGAACGTCGCCCGCAACAGTTCGCCGATCTCGTCGAGGGTCTCGATGCAGTCGGCGGTGAAGCCGGGGCAGGCGACCGCGATCCGGGCATGGGTCGCGGCCAGTTCGGGCACCCGTTCGTCGGCGTACGGTTGGAGCCACGGCTGCGGACCGAAGCGCGACTGGTAGACCAGCGTCCAGGCGTCGGCGTCCAGTTGCAGGGCGGCGGCCAGGGCCCGGGCGCTGGCTTCACAATGACGTTGGTAGGGATCGCCCCGGTCGACCTGCTTCTGCGGCAAGCCGTGGAAGCTGAAGACGAGATGATCAGCCGGGGCCTGCGCGAGGGTACGGCGCACGCCGGCGGCCAGGGCGGCGATGTACCCGGGGTGCTCGAAGTAGGGCGGCACCACGTGCAGGTCGGGCGTCCAGTGCAGGCGTGACAGCTCCTGCTCGACCTTCTCGATCGCCGTCCCGACCGTGGCCCGCGCGTACTGCGGGAACATGGTCAGCAGCACGACCCGGGAGCAGCCCTGCTCGCGCAGGGAAACGAGTGCCTCCCGGATCGAGGGGTTGCCGTAGCGCATGCCCAGGCCGACCGGGACGTCGGGGCCCACGCGCTCCTGGAGCGCGCACTGCTGCTCACGGCTCAGGGCGATCAGGGGCGATCCGGCGTCGGTCCACACGCGCTGGTACAGCGCGGCGGACTTGGGCGCCCGGAAGGGCAGGATGATCCCGCGCAGCAGCGGCCACCAGATGATGCGCGGGACGTCCACCACGTTGGGGTCGGACAGGAACTCGCGCAGGTAGCGCCGGACGGCGGGTGTGGTGGGGGCGTCGGGGGAACCCAGGTTCACCAGCAGCACGCCGCTGGAGATCGAGGTCGGGTCCACGTTGCCGCTCAAGTCCGACCGGTGGCGCCCGAAGCGTCCGGGCGGCTCAAGAGAGCATGGCCACGAACGCGCGGTTGCGCGTCTCGCAGGCCGAGATCACCAGGGGCACCATGAAGCCGCCGACGAAGATCGAAGCGAGTTCCTCGGCGCTGCGGTCGGTGCGGAATTGCCCTGACTCCTGACCCTCGTGCACGACCTCGGTGATCATCCCGAGGAACATCGCGTCGAAAGCACGCGTGCCTGCTTCGAGTTCGGGGTGCTTCTGGCGCAGCTCGGTGGCGGCGCGGTGGGCCATGCAGCCGCGGTCCATCATCTGTTGCCAGAAGGGGTCGGCCCGCTCCGGGTCGCGCAACTCCATGAGTGCTTCGAGTCGCTCGCGCGGTGTCGCCCCGCCGTCGAGGATCTCGCGGATTCGGCCGACGGCCTGGGCACCGTAGCGTTGCAGGGCCGCTTGCAGCAGTCCGTACTTGTTGCCGTAGCGCGCGTAGAGGCTGTGCCGATTGAGGCCGGTCGCCTTGACCACCTCGTCGACGCTCACCGCCCCGTAGCCGCGGCTCCAGAACAGCTCCATGGCGCGCTCGAGGGCGAGCTCAGGGTCGTAGGTGATCGGACGTGCCATGGGGATCGCCGCCGGGGCTCGCGAGCGGCACCAGGGGTGGCGCCTCGCAGCCTGGGGAAGCAGTGAGCGTGGAGAGAGCAGGGGGGACTGGGCGGGGTCTCGAGCGATGCTCTCGCCGAGCGCAACCAGAGCGGATCATTCTACACGTATGCGGATGTTTCAAGGTGTCCCCGCACCGGAGAGGGCCACAAACGACGGCACCGAACGAACCGGGGCCGATTATGCTCCCGGCCATGGACCCGCAACGCACCGCCGAGTTCGTCGATGGAGTCTGGGGCGACGCGATCGTTCCCAGCCTGATCGACTACATCCGCATCCCCAACGTCTCCCCGCTGTTCGACCCCGACTGGGAGGCGCACGGCCACATGGAGCAGGCGGTGCGCTGCGTGGCGGACTGGTGCCGGGCCCACGCGCCGGAGCAGATGGAGGTCGAGGTCGTGCGGCTTCCCGGCCGGACGCCGGTGATCCTGATGGAGCTGCCGGGCGACTCAGACCACACCGTGCTGCTCTACGGCCACCTCGACAAGCAACCGCCCATGGACGGCTGGCACGACGGCCTGGGGCCCTGGGAGCCCGTGTTGCGCGACGGCAAGCTCTACGGCCGGGGTGGCGCGGACGACGGCTACGCGGCCTATGCGTCGCTCACGGCGATCAACGCCCTGCGCGAGCAGGGGGTGCCCCACGGGCGTTGCGTGGTACTGATCGAGGCCTGTGAGGAGAGCGGCAGCTACGACCTGCCGTACTACCTGGAGGTGCTCGCCGAGCGCATCGGGCGCCCCGAACTGGTGGTGTGCCTGGACTCCGGGTGCGGCAACTACGAACAACTCTGGTGCACTACGTCGCTGCGCGGCCTGGTGCTCGGCACGTTGCGGGTCGACGTGTTGACCGAGGGCATCCACTCGGGCGATGGGGGCGGCATCGTGCCCGGCACGTTCAGGATCGTGCGCGAGTTGCTCGGGCGCCTGGAGGACGGGGTCAGCGGTGCGGTGATCCTGCCGGAGCTGGTGGTGGACATCCCCGCCGCGCGGCGTGAGCAGGCCCGTCGGGCCGCGGAGACCCTGGGCGACTCGGTGGGAGGCAAGTACCCGTTGCTGCCCGGCGTCGTGCCGACGCACGCCGACCCGGTGGAACTGGTCCTCAATCGCACCTGGCGCGCGAGCCTGGCCGTGACGGGACAGGACGGCCTGATGCCGCTGGCGACTGCCGGCAACGTGCTGCGCCCCCACACCGCGTTGAAGCTCTCGCTGCGGTTGCCCCCGACCTGCGACGGCGAGCAGGCAGCGGCGCAGGTCAAGCGGGTGCTCGAAGCGGACCCGCCCTACGGGGCCCGCGTCTCCTTCGAGGTCTCCGACCCGTGCTCGGGATGGAACGCGCCCCCGGTCGCCGGCTGGCTCGAGGCGGCGCTGGACGAAGCCAGCCGCACCTACTTCGGTCCGCCGGCCTGTTCGATGGGGGAGGGCGGGACGATCCCGTTCATGGCCATGCTCGGCGAGCGCTTCCCCGAGGCGCAGTACATGATCACCGGCGTGCTGGGGCCGGCCTCGAACGCCCATGGACCCAACGAGTTCCTGCACCTCGACACGGGCCGGCGGCTCACGAGTTGCGTCGCCCACGTGTTGGCCGAGCACCAGCGCAACGTAGGGGCCTGATCGAGGCCTCGGACGGTGGCGGATCGCGGCCTGAGGCCCTCGGGCAGATGGGCCCTTCGCGACAGGCGCTTCGTGGGTGAGAATCGGGCCAACCCGTGCGATCACCGGGGAACGCCCGTCAAATGATCGAGACGAGTCGAGTGCTCGAGACGAGATGCCCCGAACGAAAGGACCTGCTCATGCGCCCCGCCAACTTCCTGCGCTGCGCCAGCGCCGCCCTGGCCCTGGCCGTCACGATCCCCGTCGCCGCGGCGAGTGGGGCGGGTTGGGAGCCGGACCTCGAGCCGGCCCTGGCCAAGGCGCGGCAGCTCGGCCGCGATGTGCTGGTCGACTTCACCGGCTCGGACTGGTGCGGTTGGTGCATCAAGCTCGACGAGGAGGTCTTCAGCAAGCCGGCCTTCAAGGACTACGCCGCCGAGAACCTGGTGCTGGTCTCGCTCGACTATCCGCGCCGCGGTGGGGAGGCCTTCAACGCGATGGGGCCCGAACTGCGCGCGCGCAACGGCCGGCACGCGAAGCGCTACGGGGTCCAGGGCTACCCGACGGTGTTGCTGATGACGCCGGAGGGCCTGGTGTACGGGCGCACCGGCTACAAGAGCGGGGGCCCGGGGAGCTACATCGAGCACCTGGGGCAGCTCCGCGCCGGTGCGGAACGCCGCACCCTGGCCGCGCAGCTCGAGCTCGTGCGCGATCCGGCCGCTGATGCCGCAGCGCGCATGCAGGCGGGCTACGCCTTGCTCGCGACGAACCCCCGCAGTGCGCTGAAGGGCGAACTGGTCGAGGTCTTGCGGCAGCTCGATCCGGAGGACGCCGACTTGCGCATCGCCAACGCGGCGATCGAGCAGCTCTCGGCGACGCACCTCAGTGCGCGCGATCCGGCCTGGACCGATGTACGGGAGGCGCTGGCCGACGCAGGGCAGCGCGTCCCGTCGGTGCAGCGGGTGGGGCGCTACCACATGTTGCGCGGCTTCGCGTTCGCCATGACGGGGGAGTTCGACGCGGCGGATCAGTCGCTGGCACGCGTCCGCGCCGTGGGCGACCAGACCGACGCGAGCATCGCGGAACTCGAGAAGCTGATTCGCAAGCGCCGGGAAGGCGCCGGCGGGTAGAGCGCGTCAGTTGCGCCCGGCGTCGTAGATGTCGAAGCGCACCCGGCGACCCTCGACGACACGTTGCGGCACGCGTTCGCCGAGCGGCGGTGCGTGCCGCGGTCGTTTGACCACGACGCGCAGTTGCGCGTGGGCCAGCGCCAGCTCGAGCAGTGTGTCCGCGTCCGCGTCGGCGCCCAGGACGCGGCGCAGGACGCGCATCTCCTTGCGCACGAGCGCGCTCTTGCGGCGCGGTGGGTGCATCGGGTCGAGGTAGGCCACGTGGTGCGGGTGGGTCGGCAGCACGTCCCGCGCGTCGGCGACGAGCAGTTCGAACCGGAACGGCTCGCCGGCCGAGCGCTGGGCCGCGGCGCGGTCCAGGCCGTCTTCGAGCAGGGCGGCCACCACCGGCGCGCGTTCGCACGCGAGCACCCGGCAGCCGAGCCGGGCCAGCACGAAGGCGTCGCGGCCGAGGCCGACGGTGGCGTCCACCACCGTGAGTTCGGCGGCCTTGCGAGGGCCCAGGACGGCCCGGGACAGGAGTTCACGTCCCGGACTCGGGTGGCGTTGCCGGTAACCTTCCGCGCCTCCCACGAACTCGGTCGCCACGGCGCCCTCGCTGCCGTGGGACGCGCCCCACGGGCGCAGTTCCAGGCGCTCCGGCGTGAGCACGAGCACGGCCTGTTCGGTACTCGCCGTGGCGTCCTGACCCGGGTCGGCCAGCGCGAGCCCGTAACGGCGCGCGAGGTCCCGAGCATCGGCCTCGAGGGCGGGGTCGGTCCAGCTGATGCCCATGGCGCCAGCGGACGGCGATGGCTGCTCACGGTCCACGGCGGCGCAGTCTGTGGTCTGCGTCTGTTCGTGGCCAGGGTGGAGAACCACGGGCCTGGCTTGCGGCGGCTCTCCGGCGCCTGCCGGCGCCCCACCACCCCGGTCTCCATAATATGGATTATCGGACGTAGCGTGTGGGCCGGGAAAGAGCCTCGGATACGCGCCGGCCCTGCGGAACGAGGCCTTCGGCCAGCCCCGGGCCGACAGGCCCCGGAGCTGCCGGCCTCCGGTGCGGCGTTGCAGGTGGACGTCGGCCCGTGTATCTGGCCCCCGTGATGAACGACCAATCCTCCGCCACCGATGCCACGTCCGCCATGCACCCTGGTCCCGCCGGCGAGCCCGCCGAGGCCCCGTCGGAGGCTGAATCGGGGGCGCCCCCCGGGCGACGTCGCTGGCGGCGGGGCGATGCACCCCAGCGGGTCTTCGATCCGGGTGCGTGGCTCGGCGTGCTGGTGTTCGGGGCCGTGGGCATCGGGTTGCGCGTGGGCTGGGCGTTGCGGCTCGGCGAAGACGTCCGGGCCTGGGAGGCCGACGGGTTCGTGCGGGCGTTGGCGGCCCAGGGGCTGGGCGCGTGGAACCGGGTCTTCCCGGCGTTGACCGGGATGCTCTTCCGGGAGGCGGGCGCGGCGGGCGGCTGGACCACGGTGGTGGAGCTGCGGCTCGTGTCGGTGGCCGTCTCGGTGGCGGCGCTCGTGGCGTGTCTCGATCTGGCGGTGGTGGTGTCGCGCGACACCGGACTCGGGCTGCGCTCGGTGGGCCGCAGCCTGCGTTGGGTCGTGCTCGTCTGGGCGCTGCATCCGACGTTGATCGATGCCGCCACGCGCCCCACCGAGGAATTGCTGCTGGGTGGCGTCGGTTGCATCGTGCTCGCGAGCATCGTGCGTTGGGGCGCGGGCGGCGGTGCCCTGCGCTGGGTGCTGCTGGCGGCGTCGTTCGGATTGGCGCTCGTGGCCGGCGGTCTGCTGCTGGCGCTGCCGCTGGCCGTTGGTGTGCTCGTGTTCCTGATTCCCGTGCCGCGCATGGGCAGCGCGCTGCCGCTCCTGGCTGCAGTCGCCGTGGCGGCCGGTGCGTGGTGGTACGTCGGGGCGCGCGGCGACGGAAACGGACTGCCGCCCGGTCCGTTTCGTCCCCCGTCGGCACCCGCTTACGGCGCGGCGGACCTGGTGGGTGCGCCTCCGCCCCACCCGACGCGCATTCCGTTGGATCCGGACCGGCGCGAAGACTCGATGTTCGGTCTGGTGGCGGAGGCGTGGGGCCAACGCACCGTCCCGTGGATGGTCGGGCGCATGCTCGATCGCGTGATGCTCGATCAGCTCGCGGGCGCGCAGTTCGAAGCGGTGCCGCTACCGAGCCCATTGTCGCGCACGGTGCTGACGCTGTTGGACCTGTTCGTGCGCGGGGGTGTGATCCTCTTCGCCGTCGCCGTGTCGGCGCTGCTGCGGCCGAAGACCGAGTCCGCCTGGCCCCGTGGTGGTGTGGTGGCGGGCCTGATCGTGATGGCCCTGGTGAGCGTGGCCGGGGCGGTGCGGCCCGGGGCGCTGGCGCCCTTCGACCTGGTGGTTCTGGGCGTGGCGGGGGGCGGGATGGCGGGGACCGGGGCCGGGCGCCGAGCGGGTGTGCGGCGCTTCGCGTTCGCGGTCGGTGGGCTGCTGTTGTGCAGCCTGACCCTGGCGCCACGCCTGACCGGGCGCCCCCCACGGGTCTGGGACGGTCCCCCACGGCAACCCAATGCCCAGGGCGCCGACCTGGTGCGCCTGCTCGCCGGTGACGGCCCGCAGGACGTGGTCGGGCAGGTGCAGGCGGCCAACCGGCTGATGGAGATCGAGTCACCCTTCACGCGCATCCCCGAGGCTGCGCTCGAGCACGCGTTGGTGGCGACGGAACTCGCGCCCACGGAGGATGCCGTCTCGGAGCTGCTGGTGCGCGCCTATGTCGAGAACCAGCGACTGGACGAGGGCAAGGACTTCGCCGAGACGTGGCTCGCCAGCGACGGCACGTCACGCCCGGCCCGGGTGACGCTGGACTGGCTGGGTGCCTACGCGCGTCGGCTGCGTTCCGAATCGAATCCCTGAGCCTCGCGGCCTGGGGCGGCGCGAGCCTGAGGTTTCTTCCGCTGCGTGCTGGAATCCGGGCTGAGCGGGCGGGACCATGCCACCTCGGTTGGAGGTGAATGGCTCATGTCCGAGCGCGAGCTGGGATACGATCGCGATGCGTCGTCTGTGGACGGCCCGAGCGACGTCGTGGGAGACGACGTCGTGGAGGGGGGCGTTGATGGGGTCGTCGAGGGGACCGATGTGCAGGCCACCCATCGGGAACGGTTGGTGCAGGCCGGCGAGTTGCTCGCAGGCGTCGTGCACGAGATCAAGAACCCGCTGGCGGTGATCCAGGGTTACGCCCAGCTGCTGCACGACAAGGTCACCGACGACGAGGATCGCAGCGACCTGCAGTGCATCCTCGAGGAGACGCGCCGGGTCGGCGGGCTGATCGACGACATGCTGTCGTTCACGCGCCGCGGTGCCGAGGCGGTGGAGAACGTCGATCTCGGCCGTGTGGTGAGTTCGGCCATCAACCTGACCTCGCACAGCATGCGCCAGGGCAACATCTCGCTGGTGGCCTCGCTGCCCGAGGCGCCGGTGTACGTGCGCGGCCACCACGGCGCGTACGTCCAGGTCCTGCTGAACCTGTTGTCGAACGCGCGCCAGAGTCTGGAAGCGGGTCGGCCCGCGGGTCGGGGCATCGCGATCCGCCTGGAGTCGGAAGGGGCCTGCACCGCGATGGTGGTCTCGAACAACGGGCCGGCGGTGCCGGATGCGTTGGTGGAGTCGATCTTCGACCCGTTCGTGACCACCAAGGCCGACGGCGAGGGCACCGGCCTGGGGCTCTCCGTGAGCCGCCAGATCCTGGGCCGTTACGGTGCTTCGATCGAGCTCGATCGGGCCGTGCGCGATGGGGTCAGCTTCCGCGTCGGCCTGCCCAACGCGGCGAGCTAGGGTGCCGGAGCTCTCGCGCTGGTAGGCTCGGGAGCGGGCGCCGGTGGCGTCGCGACCCGTCACTCTGCGTTCGGCGGCGGGTTCGGCGGGCGTTCGGCCCACGCTCACTTCAGTGAGGGGGCCGTGTTGGCCGACGAGGCCGGATCGTAGGACGCGCCGCCCTGATCGGGGGCGGCCGGGACGACGGCGCTGCTCGGCGGCCGTCCCCCACTGGAGACAGGGACAGCTTGCCCCCACCGGAGACAGGGATAGCTTGCCCCCACCGGAGACAGGGATAGCTTGCCCCCACCGGAGACAGGGATAGCTTGATGGACATCGGCGGACTCGACATCGCGGCCCTGGGGCTGATCGTCGTGCTGGGCGTGCACGGGGCGGTCAAGGGCGCCGTGCGCGGCCTGGTGATGCTGGTGGCCCTGACCCTCGCCTCGATGCTCGCGGGGCGCTACTCGGCCTCTCTGGAGGCGTGGCGCTGGCCGGTGGTCTCCGACTTCGACAACGCCCGTGACGTGGGGTACATGACCGGCTGGGTGGTGATCTTCCTGGCCGTGCTGCTGCTCGGCGTGCTGGTGGCCTGGTTCCTGCGCAAGGTCGTGGAGACGGCCGACCTGGGCGTGCTCGATCGAGTGCTGGGAGCCGTCGTGGGCGTGCTCAAGGGGGCCTTGGTGACGGCCCTGATCACCACCGGGCTGATGGTCGTGGAGATGCCCGAAGTGCGTGGCTTCGCGCAGGACTCCTACGCCCTGCAGGGCACGCGCCAGATCTTCGACGCCGCCCGGGACCTGTTGCCGCAGGAGATGGCGACCTGGCTCGGCGAGCGTCTCGAGCCCCCCGCCCCGGGAGACTGAGTCGCCCGGGCCCCGCGTCAGCGCGGCTCGAGGAAGCTCTTGCTCGGCAGCCGGACCTCACCGAACCAGCGCTCGGCGCGGGTCAGCACGTCCTGGTTCTCGGTCTCGGTCGAGAGCAGCTTGTTCAGCAGGCGGCGCCCGTCCTCTTCCCGGCCCGACATGAAGAGCGCGTCCACCTCCAACACGCGGAACTCCACCATGGCCTTCTCGGACTCTTCCTCGGGCGGAACCAGGAACGCCAGGTGACGCAACGCCTCCTCGGGGTCACGCGCCTCGGGATCGCTGGGCTCGAGCAGCAGGCGCACGTACTCGCGGTTGGCGTTGGGTTCCCCCATCTGGTGCAGCAGGAAGTCCTTGAGTGACCTCAGCGCGGCTTCCGACTGCTTGCTCTCGTCGAGTGTGCGCGCGATCTCGATGGCGAGGCGCACGTTGCGCGTGTTCTCCCCGGCGATGGCGAGCATGGCTTCGGTGCCCTCGCTGATCCGGCCCAGGCCCAGCAGCGCCCGGGCCTTGAGGTACGCGTCGCCTTCGAGTGACTCGTCGAAGCGTTCGCGCGTCTCCAGGATCGTCAGCGCCGCCTGGCGCGCCTGCAGCAGCGGCGGCTCGTTCTGGATCATGGGCGGACAGCGCACCTGCTTCATGGCTTCGTAGCGGTTGAAGTCGGGGAAGCGGGTCTCGTTGTGGCAGTCCTGGCAGGCGATGTTGTCCGCCAGCGACGAGTACTCGAACGGGTCGACCACGTGTTCGTCACCTGCGATGTGACGCGACGTGGTGTAGTGGCACTCGTAGCAGCCCACGGGACCGATCGGAGCCGGGATGCGCGGGTCGTAGTAGCCGCCGGGCTTGTTGTAGCCGGACGTGTGGCAACCGAGGCACTCCACGTCGAGCGTCGAGTCCAGCTCCTGCAGCGTCTCGAAGGAGCGACTGTGAGCGGTGCTGAGCCAGAAGTCGTACTGATCCTGGTGGCACTCCATGCAGGTGTCGCTGTGCGGGATGTAGCCGCGCGGGTCGGGTTCGTAGCGCGGGGGCGACAGGCCCTGCTGATCGAAGCGCTCGAAGCTGGTGCGGATGCGCTTGTTGATGGCCGAGAGGCTGCTGACCACGACGTGCTCGTCGGAGACGGTCGGCGTCTCGGCCGGCCCGTGGTCGATGGTCGAACCGGTGACCTCCCGCAGCGCGGCCACGGTGGCCCGGTTCTCCTCGATCAGGCCGACCTTGCGCAGGAAGTAGTCCTCGAGCCCGGGCATGGCCAGGCGCGCGAGGGCCGACGGATCCTTGGTGCCGAAACGGCGCTCGATCGCGTCCAGCTCGGCCTCATCCTCCGCGATGCGCCGGGGCAGGCTGTGCAGTGGTGACACGTCGACCAGTTCGTCGAGGTTGCCGTCGACGACGCGCAGCGTCGTGTGTCCGACCTCCAGTCCCTGGTCCTTGACCAGCATGTACGCGGCCCCGTCGCGGTTCATGATGGTGGACGTGGCGTTGGTGCCGCCGATGGAGCCGATCACCGCGTTCACGTAGGGCAGCTTGCAGATGTCGAGCGCCGCCCGCTGCCAGACGTTGCAGAACACGAGCACGAAGTCGGCCTCGCCGTTCTCGACGAGCTGTTGGGAGACGTTCTTCACGGCGATCGAGGCGGTGATCGCCTGGGCCGGGCCGCGGCCGCCGGCGCTCACCCGGGTGATGCCGAGGCAGGCGACGCGCAGCCCGCCGTCCTCCACGATCACGTAGGGCAGGATGTCGTCACGGCCCGGGACCGTGACGTTGGTCATGAGCACCTTGATGCCGAGCTCGGTGCAGCGGTCCAGGATCGCCTCGGCCTCCTCACCCAGGTCGGACTCGCCGGGGATGTACATGTCCACCCGGGCGTGTTGCATGGCCTCGAGCACCACGTGCCCGCGGGTGCGCATGGCGTGGCTCTGCGTCCAGTCCGACACGTCCGGGAAGCTGGGCATGATCGTGTCGCCGATGGCCACCAGGAAGGCCGACTGGCCCCGGTTGCGCAGCTGGTTGCGCCGCGCCGCGGCGGCGGCCAGGGGCTGGAACTCCTCCGCCGTGCAGGGGATGTCCTCGGCCAGCCCCTGGAGGCGGTAGAGCTCGAGGAAGTGGATCTCGGCCAGGTCCTCCAGCTTGGAGGAGCCTCCCCCACCGGACTCGGTGGAGTCTCCGCAGCCGGAGAGCAGGGCGAACAGGCAGCAGTTGACGAGGCAAGCGCGCACGGACATGGCTCGTGGGTTCCGGCCAGGGGGGGGACGTGGGAAGGCGACGATCGTAGCGCGCCGGCCGCCTGCGAGCACCTCCCAGGCTGGGGAGCGCCGGGCTCGGGGCGCTGTACGCAGCTCGCCGACGATTCGGTGGTGTCGAGCGTTGGATCGCCGCCTCCGCCCGTGATAATCCCCACGCGATCCCGCGTCCCGCAGTCGGAAGAACCCATGCCCCCACACGATGAAGGTCCGGCCACCCGAGAGCCGGCCCGAAGCGAGGCCCCGCGCCGCGCCTCCGGCGACCTGGTCGTCGAGGCCCGCGGCCTCGGCAAGACCTACAAGGGCGGCAAGGGCCAGTACACCGAGGCCGTGCGGGACCTGAGCTTCGGCTGTCGCCGGGGCGAGGTGTACGGCCTGCTGGGCCCCAACGGGGCCGGCAAGACGACCACCCTGCGCATGCTCTCCACGGTGCTCTCCCCCACCTCGGGCACGGCCGTGATCGCCGGCGAGGACGTGGTCAGCCACGGCGACCGGGTGCGCGCCTCGATCGGCTTCCTGTCCGGCAACACCGGGCTCTACCCGCGGCTGTCGCCGCGCGAGGTGCTGCACTACTTCGGCCGCCTGCACGGCATGGCGACGGATCACATCGAGCACCGCATCGCCGAGCTGGCCCAGTTGCTCGACATGGCCGACTACCTGGAGAAGCGCTGCGACAAGCTCTCCACCGGCATGAAGCAGAAGGTCAACGTGGCCCGCACGGTGATCCACGACCCGCCGGTGCTGGTGCTCGACGAGCCCACGTCGGGACTGGACGTGTTGGCCTCGCGCACGATCGTCGACTTCATCCACCGCTCGCGGGAGGAGAACAAGTGCGTGATCTTCTCCAGCCACATCATGGGCGAGGTGCGGCGGCTGTGTGATCGCCTGGCGATCATCCACAAGGGCGCCATGCAGTTCGAAGGCACCCTGGACGAGCTGCGCGCGCGCGGCGGGGGCGATGACCTGGAAGATGCCTTCATCTACGTGCTGGAGCACGCCGCATGAACCTGCGCACGATCGGCGTGCTCGCGCGCAAGGAGTTCAAGGACGTGTTGCGCGACCGGCGCACGCTGTTCTTCATGGTGTTGCTGCCGATGGTCGCGATGCCGGTGATCATGATCGCCGGCAGTCGCTTCGTGAAGAAGCAGGCCGCCGAGAAGGAACAGCGCGTGCTGCAGGTGGCGACGAACGCCGGCGGTGAGCGCGTGATCACCGGCCTGCGCGACCGCTGGATGGCGGACAACCAGGTTGCCGTCGGCTTGACCATCGCCAAGTTCGGCATCGACAGCCTGGACGATCAGGAGGCCATCGCGGACTTCTTCGTGCGCCTGGGGAAGGCCCGTCAGGCCGGGGGCGGGGAGGCCGGCGGTGAGCTGATGGCGGCGATGTACGAGGCATGGCAGAAGTTGCCCGAGGAGCAGCAGCGATTGCTGCTCGACTACGGAGCCGTGAACCGCTTCATGAGCCTGACCAAGTTCCGGCGTTTCCGCAGCCTGCCCAAGGAGGGCAAGCTCTCGCCGGGGGTCAAGATCCCGGACGACATGCCCGATGCCGAGGCGCTGAATCTGCCGCCGGACGCGTCTCTCCCGGACCCCGAGGTCGTGGCCCTGGCGGTGCAGGAGAAAGTCGTCCACGGGGCCCTGTACGTGCCCACGCCGGGCGGCGACGAAGCCTCGGCCGCGCGCGAGGTGTTCGTGACCCTGGACGAGGGCCGCGCCTACCGCATCGACGTGCTGTACGACGCGAGCATCAGTCTCTCGAAGGAGTTCCTCGATCGCTTCGAGGGCTTCATGGCGGCGCTCGAGCGGGACGAGATGCGGCGACGTGTGCTCAACGAGGGACTGCGCTCGACGTTCGTGGCCCCGTTCGACCTGGAGCCGGCGGACATCGCCTCCGCGTCACGCAAGCTCCAGGGCGCGCTGGGCGGGCTGCTGCCCTACCTGATCATCGTGTTCTGTTTCCTGGGTGCGTTCTACCCGGCGCTCGACCTCACGGCCGGCGAGAAGGAACGCTTCACGCTCGAGACCCTGTTGCTCAGCCCGATCTCACGGCTCGACATCGCGGCGGGCAAGTTCGTGGTGGTCTTCGTCGCGGCGGTGACCGCGGCGATCCTGTTCACGACGTCGATGTTCATCACGGTGACGCAGGGCGTGCTGCCCGAGGGCCTCCTGGCCGGGCTGGACTTCCGACTGGAGCCGCTGGCGATCGTGCTCACGCTGTCGCTGCTGCTGCCCATCGCGGCGGTCATCGCGGCGCTGGTGCTGGGTGTCGCGCTGTGCGGGCGCTCGTTCAAGGAGGCCCAGAACTACGTCGCCCCACTCCAGATCCTGTTCATCATCCCGGGCATGGTCGCTTTCCTGCCCGACCTGGAGACCGAGACGCACCTGGCCTGGATTCCGCTGGTGAACGTCAGCCTGCTGATGAAGGAGTTGCTCAAGGGCAACTACCTGTGGGACTTCTACTGGATCACGCTGGGCAGCCTGTTGCTGATGACGGCCCTCGTGCTGTGGGGCAGCAGTCTGCTGTTCCGGCGCGAGTCGGTGTTGATGCGCACCTGATTCGAAACGGCGCGAGCGCCGCGCAGGTCTCGCGACCCGGCGACGCTCGTGAAACAGCCGTGTGGAGAGCGCTCAGCGGGAGCGCCGCACCACCTTGACCTTGCCCGTCGACTGGGCGCGCTGCTTCAGGACCTTCCCGGCGCGGGCGCGCTGGGCGTCGCGCTTGCTGTTCTTGGCGACCTTGGCTGCGTCGGCAGCCTGCTGGCGCTGGCGCAGCACCTTGGTCTTGAGGCTCTTGGCCGCGGCGCGCAGGCGCTTGCTGTGCTTGGCCTTGGTCTGCTCGCGCAGGGCCTTGACGCGCACGACCTGGTTGCCCTTGTTCTTCTTCGCGTCCTGCTTGGCGCCTTGCTTGGCCTGGCGGACGCCGTCGGTCGACACGGTCGACTTGTTCTGCAGGGCCTTGGCCGGACGCTGCCGGCGGATGCGACCTTCCTGACCCATCTGCCGCACGCCGGACGAAGGCGTGGTCACGCTCGCCTCCTGGCGCATCGGCTTCTTCTGGGCGTTCCGGGCCTGCACGCGCTCGAAGGCGCGGCGGAAGGCCGAAGGTGCGGTCTGCGCGTCGGCCGTCGGGACCAGCAGCGCGAGGGAAAGGGTCGTCAGGGTGGCAGTCAGCAAACGCATCCGTGATCTCCGTGGCACAGGTATCAGGGTGGTGGATCGGCCGAACGCGCGCACAACTTCAATCAATCCGGGGCGTGGGCCGAGACGCGCCGCCGGGATGCCCCAGCCCGGCCCGGAACCACCCCATCAGCGACCGACCAGCCTGTTGCGACGCCCGCTCCCGATCCGCACACTAGGCGCCTTGCTGGGCGAGTGGCGCAGTTGGTAGCGCACCTGGATCACAACCAGGGGGTCGGGGGTTCAAGTCCCTCCTCGCCCACCATGTCCCCCCGTGGGGAGGACAGCGGGCCGCTGCGCTGGGGGGCGTCGCGCTGCCTGCCGAGGACGCGCCGGATGATCAAGAGGCTCGTGCATCGCAGCGCCCAGGTGCTTCGCGTGCTCGCCTGCATCGTGCCACTGGCTGGTAGCGGTGGGCGCCTACCGGCGCCGGATCACGACCTCCTGCACGCCTTCGCCCGGGCCCACCCGCAAGCAGTGAGTCTGCGCCTTGGGGTCGCCGAAGTCGGCCAGCAGCTCATGCTCCCCGATGGGCAGGGGTATGGGCAGCGGCCCGGTCGCGTTCGCGAGCGGACTGCTGCCGATGAAGTGGCTGAACGGTAGCCAGTCTTCGCCCCCGAGTCTCAGGCTCCACGTGTTGTACACGGGGGCCCAGGTCTCGTCCGTCAACTCGATCTCGACGAAGCGGGACTCGGCGAGCCTGACGTGGCACCGCGTGGGCTGATCTCCGGTCACCACGATATCGGGGACGTAGGTGAACGGAATCGCCGAAGAGCCCAGCTGCTCGCGTTGCTCGACGCTCACTGGCCCGACCCCGCGGGGGAACCGGGGCTCGATGAAGATCCCGTACGTGCCCGGCATCAAGCCATCGATCCTGTACGCCCGATGCTCGCTGCTGATGCGGGCGCGCCCGATTGACCTCACCACGTCGAGCCCGTGCTGGTCCTTCGGGTAGGCCAGGATCCTGAAAGGCGCTTCGTCGCGTTTCGGATCGTGCTCGGCCTCGGGATCCCAGCCTTCGATCTTGCCGACGATCACTCCGGAACCCATGTCCTCTGCTTCGCGCAGCGTGGTCAGTACCCGCGCCGCGGAGCCTTCCAGATCGACGTGGGCGAGCAGGGTCTTCCCCGTCTCTGGATCACGCATATGGAGCGTCCAGCGGCCCGGCGGGAGGTGCTCCGCGTAGTAGCCGTCCTCATCGGGCTGGATCAGGCCGCCGGTGTTCCCTCCGTAGGGGGCGGTTCCGCTCGGATGCACGGAGAGGACCGTGCCCCACCCCTCTTCGTCGAAGGCGGGCACTCGCCCGTCGGGAAGCACCACGTCGATCCGAGTCTGAGGAAGATCGAAGTCGCAGCGGACGACTTGGCTGTGGATGTCGACCTGGCGTCGGTTGGGTACGGAATGACCATGGCCGTCAGCGAAGATGAGTTCGTAGCGACCGTGTGGGACGCCCAGTCGTTCATAGGTTCCGTCGGCGCCCACTGGGGCGTGGAAGAACCCGGTGTACTTGCCGCTCTCGATGCGCAACGGCAGGAACGTCACGGAGCCCGCAGTGACTCGTTCACTCGCGCACGTGATCGCTCCGTGCACACGGGTGGTGCCCGGTGGCATGTCCACGAGCCTGTTCGGCCAGCGCGCCACGAACACGCGAGCTGTCTGGTCCCTTCCGACCTCGACGCTCTTGATCAGGCCCCCTCCGAGCACGTTCCTCACGTGCAAGAAATGGAGCGTGTAGGTGCCCTCGGGGATCTGGTCGAAGACGACCTCCCGCCGAGTCTCGATGCTCAGCGTCCGATGCCAGGGTGCGCCGTCATCGGACGCGGGCTCCAGCCACACCTCTCCCCGATGCAGCTCGTCGTCCCCGAACGCCTCATCGAAGCTGACGACGACTTGGCTCGACCCCCAAGGGTCACCAACCATGCGCGCGATGGAGCCCGGCATCGGCTTGCCGACGTGGATCAGCCGCTCTTCGGGTCCATCCTCGCCTCGTGGGAAGGCTTCGATCTCGACAAAGGGCAACTGGCCGAGCGAGGCCTCATAGACGGAGTACCGGTGTGACGCCCACTCCTCGCTGCGGACAGTCGCGGTCACCCGGGTGATGAAGTACCCGTTCCGGCGCATGTAGTCAGAGACGCCGACGATACGGAACCGACCCTCGTCGTCCGTGACGACATCCCAACGTCCCAGCGATCGTCTGCTCAGCTCGGACTGGCGCAGCTCCACGAGGACTCCGCCGACTGGCGTGCCCCTCGTCACGACCCGCCCCTTCAGCTCGAGGCCGCGTCGGATGACGAGACGCGCATCCTCGCGGTCCGTTTCCTGCCTCTGGTCATCGGGACTGAATGTGCGGGCGTAGTCAGGGTGGTCGAGCATCAAGCTGACCCAGCCAGGACGAAGGCCCTCCAATCGGAACCTCCCGTCGCCGTCTGTCGTCGTGATCATCAGGTCCTGATCGGAGTGGCCTTGGACCGGCTCCGTGTGGCCGACGATGTACTCCCTCACGAGCGTGACCTGGACGTCGGCCACAGGCGCTCCACCTTCGTTCACGACCACCCCGGACAGACTGCGCGGCACATAGGCTGGGATCGTCAGCGGGAGTTCCGCCGTCTCGACCGGGATCGAGACTCGGATCCCACCGTGTCGCTCGGGCCCACCCGCGAAGTACGGCTCCTGCGGAGCGATCCACAGTTCACTGACCTCGGATCGAGGCGCGTAGGTGAAGTGCCCCTGCTGATCGCTCAGGACGATGAGGCGCGGTTCGTCGCGGTCGCCGGTTCGTATGACGACGCCGGCTCCAGGCACCGGATGCCCCTGCTCGTCAACGACGACGCCGGTGATCGTCGAGGTGACCTGCGGTGCGGTGTGCCGGCTGTCCCACTCCAGTTGGAGCAGGGCTTGAAGCTCCGGGTCAGGAGCCTCGTCCTCGCCGGGTTGAGCGCAGGCCAGTGGCCCGAGGAGCGTGGCCACGGAGGTGAGCAGCAGCAGCCGCTTGAGAGTCACCATGATGGACGATGCTTCCATCAGCATGGGAGGGTGCTTGGTTGGCTGTGCCCCCAAGCGTACACCCTCAGGGTCTGCTCCGGCCGAGGGCGGCCCGTTAGCCGGCGTGCGGTTCCGCTCGGGGCTGCGTTTCGGCACGGCGCCGGCTTCTACGGCGCCCCGATCCACGTTGCGGCGGCGGACAGCGGCAGCTCGGTGGCCCGGTCGGCGTGCAGGGCGATGATGCGCAGGCGGCCCTCCGGGGGGCCGCTCAGGGCGTCGGGGGGGATCGCGAGTTGGAAGCCCGCGCGCCAGGGGCTCGCTGCGTCGGGCGACTCGGTGGCGGCGCGACCCGACGTGGTCCACAGCCCGGTCGGGCCCGACCACGCGTAGCGGCCGCGGTCGAACACGATCACGGCGTCGGCGCGACGCAGGGCCTGGCCATCACCGGCCCAGCCGGCCAGTTGCAGCAGACCGTCGCGCCGGATGGCGGTGTCGAGCATGCCGCCCGCGGGTGTCGGCTCGATGGTCACGCGGCGTCCGTCGGGCGCGACGAGCGTGTTGCCCGCCAGGGCGTAGGTGCGGTCGGGGAGCCGGGTGAGGTTGCCGTGGTCGTCCAGCGCGAACACGGCCAGGTCGTTGCGGCCGTCGCGCAGCGCGTCCTCCGGGAGCAGCGCGACGAACTCCGAGCGGCCGGCCATGGCGCCGTAGGGTCTGGTGACGGCCCGGAAGACACCGTCGGTCGCGAAGACGAGCTGCCGCGGCGGTTGCCCGCCCGTGACGTAGCCTTCCAGCAGCAGCGGTCGGGCCTGCGCCCCACCGACGCGCGCCAGGCGTTGCCCGCCCTCCACGTGCACTTGCAGCGACGGGTGATAGCTGATGCGCTCGGCCGGCAGCGGCGTCCCGATCAGGTCGTGCTCGTCGCCGACGGCCAGCACGTCGGCCCAGGAACTCGGTGAACCGAGCAGGGCGCGCCGCGTCTCCAGCCCCGGCCAGCTCCTCGGCGCGGCGCCCGACACGACCAGGGGCTCGCCGCGGCGACGCACGAGCGTCTTGTGCGAGCGTGGGGCGTCCTCGTCCGACAGCAGGGACACACCGTCGATCGCCCAGGCGAACGGCACGTCGAGGGCGTCGGCGAGTGTCGGCAGGATGTCGATCGACTCGACGTTGCGGTCGTCGATGTGCGGCGTCTGCTGTCCCGGGAGCTTCACGAACAGCGGCACGCGCATGATCTCGGTGTGGTTGCCGTCCACCGCCTCGCGTTGGGGCGTGCCCACCTCGAAGCTCACGCCGTGGTCGGCGGTGACCACGATCAACGCGTTGTCGAAGCGCCCGGCATCGCGCAGCCGTTGCAGCAACTCACCCAACAGGCGGTCGACCATGCCGGTCTGCAGCAGGTGACGCTGCATGGCCACCGTGCGCGACCACTCGTCGCGCCACTGCTTCTGGTGCAGCCCGGCCAGGCGACCGGGGTCGACGTAGCGGGTGCCGCTGGGCAGGTAGACCCAGCGGGTGTGGGGCAGCATGACGTGGTGCACGCGGAGCGTGGGGCGCGGGTCGTCGTCGACGAGCGCGACGAACCGGCGGAAGGCGGCGACGCGGCTGGTGCCGTCGCCGCGTGTTTCCGCCGGGGCCGTGACCCGCGGGTTGGTGTCCCGGTTGCCTGCTGGAACCCCGCTGACTCCGGGAGCCGCGCGACCGTCGGGCGCACGGCCGGTGCCGCCGAAGTCACCCCACTGTGTGGTGACGTCCGGCAGCGAACCGGTCAGGTCCTCAGGCACGACGACGTGGGCCAGCACGATGGCCGCGTCCCGGGCCAGCGCCCCGAAGCGCCGGCCGAAGGGCGGTCGCGCGCCGGCGTCGAGCAGCACGGCGGGGCAGACCGAGGTCAGGGTCTCGCGCACGGCCATGCGGTGCGTGCCGGCCAGCAGCGTGAACAGACTGCGCGGGTGCTGCGCTGCCACGGGCAGGTCCCGCTCGGGGTCGGGGCGCTGCCCGGTGAAGATCGCCGGCACGGCGAAGTCGGTGAACTCGTGCACCGTGGTGGCGTTGCGATACCAGGTGCTGGTGGCCGCCAGGGCCGCGAAGTTGGGGAACAGGCGCGCGTCGATCTCGTCGGCGTCGGCCATCAGCGTGGTGATCGGCAACTCGTCGAAGACCACGAGCACGACGTCGGGGGTGTCGCCCGGCTCTGACGTCCCCCCATCGGATGGGCCGCCCTCGACCGCCGCCCCACCGGGTGCCGGTGCCGCGAGGATCTGAGCGACGTCCGGGTTGGTCAGGAACACCGCGGCCAGGACGAGCGGCGCGGCCGCCAGCAGGCTGAGCATGCTGCGCAGGGGGGCCCAGGCCCGGTATGCCGCCGCGGCGAGCAGGCCCGCTGCGGCCGCACAGGCGAGCACGGCGATGCCGGGCAGTTCCAGACGTCGGTCGAGGTCGGGCGCCAGCAGAGCGGCCACCAGGGCGCCCACGAGCACCAGGTGCGTGGCGCGCAGCGCCCTGGGCGCGACGGCGGCGATCAGGCACTCCAGACCGAACAGCAGCGCCGGGGGAAGGACGGCGACCAGCAGCACCAGCAGCAGCACGTCGCCGGCCTCGGCGCGGTGGGCCACGAAGAACATGCCGTGGCGTCCGAGCAGGTCCAGCAGGGGCTGCGTCAGGGCCAGGGCGCTGAGCGCCACCAGGTGCAGGGCGCGCTGCGTGGCGGAGATCGCCGCCGCTGCGGCTGGCGGGCCTGCATGCGCGCCGTCGTCGGGCATGGAGTCAGCGGGCATGACGGGTCGGAGCGCGGGCGGAGGACTCTCGAGCGAGGTGCCGCACCGTCAGTCGTCCGCTCGCTCGTCCTGCTCCTCGTCCTCGTCCAGCCCCGCGTCGTTGGCCATCGGTTCCAGCACTTCGAGCGAACGCAACAGCTCCAGGTACGCGCGCTCCAGGCCGCGGTTGAACTCCCGCGAGCGGGCCGAGCAGTGCACGACGAGGATGTCGTCGTCGCGCGGCACGAAGAGTTCCAGGCGCGGCCCGGTGCCCTCGACGCGCAGCATCGATGCGGTTCGTCCGCACACCGGGAACGCCCGGGCCACGGCCTCGGCCACGCTCAGGTCCTCCTCCGCGGCGGCGACGCGCTTGCGCATCCAGCTCCCGAACGAACTCTCCTCGGCGAGGTCCGCGCGGTAGACGCGGATCGTGCCCAGCACCGTGTCACCGCGGGCCAGGCTCCAGGTCATGACTTCACCGGCCTGGGTCTCCTCGGGGACCGGCTCGAAGTCTTCCGGCAGCACGTGCAGGCGCACGCCCAGCAGGTCGTCCCCGGCGACCGGCGTGCGTTCCAGCGGCGTCACTCCCGCGAGGCACGCGAGCAACTCGGACTCGACGCGCGCGAACTGGGTGTCGACGGCGTCGAAGCAGAACGACACCACGTGCGTCCCGTTGCGCATGACGGCCACGGCGTGGCGCCGCGTCTGGCGCTCGATGCGTTGCTCCCAGGTCACGGCCAGCTCGAAGGGGCCGGGTTGGTCGCCGAGTTCCCAGGGCTCCCGGAGAGCGTCGGCGGGCAGCAGCAGTTCGTCCTGCAGGATCGTCTCGAACACCTGGTCGGTGGGACGGCCGTCGAGGGTCGCCCGCAGCGTCAGCCGTGAGGCTCCGCCGCTCACCTTGGGACCGTCGAACACGAGCGCGCCGGCGTCGGACTCCTCCGAGTAGGTCCAGCCGTCCGGCGGCGTGAAGCCGACGAACTTGGTGCGGTCCTCGACGCGCGGCCCCTGGGCCTGGAGGTTGCCGAGCAGGCTCAGCAGCAGCAGCGTCGCCAGCAGCGGACGCGTCACTTGCTGTAGTACTCGACGAACTGCTGCTCGAGTTCGTCTGCGTTGGTGCGGAAGAGCTGGCCGAAGATGCTGTCCCAACTCCGTCCGGCCTTGACCTGGGCCAGCATCTCGTCGAAGTGCTCGGCGTACTGACCCTCGCGGAAGAACTTGATCACCGCGCCGGCCTGCTGGTAGCGACGGTGGGCGAGATCGGCTTCCTGGTCGGTGCCGCTGGAGTACAGCAGCGAGGGCAGCTTGAAGAACTCGGGCAAGGGCAGGTGACGCTCGCTACGCACCATGCCCTTCATGCCCTTGGCGGGGTCCTCACCGGCGAAGATCGTGCCCTCGAAGTAGACCGCCATGCCCTCCTGGAACCAGCTGCCGCCGCCGCGGATCCGCAGCCGGTTGTGCACCAGCTGGTGCGCGCCCTCGTGGTAGTGCACCGGGTCGCGCGGCGCCTGGTAGTAGGTGGCGTAGTAGTCGCGCCAGGCGTGACCGCCGCTGCGCGCCGCCTCGGCCACGGAGATCCCGGCGATGTCCGCGTAGAACTGGTCGTACTGGTCCTTGGTCTTGAACAGGAACACCGGCATGAGCACGGCGTCTTCGGGAGCCTCGAACGGGAACTCCTTGATGAACTTGTCGTAGATGTCCTCCATCGTGCCGGAGTAGCGATCCCCGGCGCTGCTGTTGGTGAACACGATGTAGTGGTCGCTGCGCAGCACCTCGACCTCGCCCCACTCCTCGCGGAAGGTGGCCTCCACGCGCTGCCCGACCATGTGTTCAGACCAGCGCGGATCGTTGTAGACGAAGTCCGGCAGGTCGAAGGTCAGCACGAGTGTCTGCACTTCCTTGCGGCGCCAGGTCTTGGGGCGCTTGGCGTCGACTTCCTTGAACACGTAGCCGGTACGGGTCTGCTTCTCGAGCAGGCCGTGCACGACCTTGCCGTTGGTCAGGTGCAGTTCGTCGGCCCGGGCGCGCAGGCAGCAGAGCAGCAGCAGGGCCCCGATGGCGCCGGCGCGGCCTGCACGGCGGGGCGAGTGCTTCGCGAGTGTGAGCATGGCCGACCTCCCTGCGCTGAGCCGTGTGCAAGCGTCCCCGATCCTAACCCCTCGACCCCTCGGGGCGCTGATCGGTGCCGAGCCGCGCGGTGGCGCCGGGGGCTCAGTTGCCGTCTAGCGCGGGGGAGACGCGGTAGATCACGCCGGGCAGCGGGGCGCCGGGGGCGTAGTCGCCGCGCTCGTAGGTGCCCGAGCAGACGTACAGCCGGCCGCGGTCGTCGAAGGTGATGTTGCCCGTGCGCGCGCGGGCGTTGCCGCCCAGGGCCCGCAGGTCGAGGTACGGCGTGTGCGTGCTGCCCGCTCGCCCGTCGAAGACGGGGTTCCCGTCGGGAGTGCCGATCTTCCACACCCGGCCCGAGGCTGCCGTGGACACGAACAGCTCACCGGCGGCGTTGAAGGTCAGGTCCATCAGGTCCGCGCTGCGGTCGCGCTGCGGGTCGTAGGGATCGAAGCGGGCCACCAGGTCCCCCACCACCGGCTCGGTCAACCGCCCGTCTGGGTCGAGCGGGACGCGGATCACCTGGGAGGTCGTGCGGAAGCCGATGTACAGGTGACCGCCGTGGGCCGCCAACGCGCTGTGGCCCCAGATCACGTGGGACGTCACGCCGTCGGCCGTGCGCAGGTCGACGCGGTCACCGAGCACGGCCTCGCAGGGCGGCGGCGGCGCGCCCGGATCGCTCTGGATCGCGGACAGGTCGTAGCGCACGAGCAGGTTGTTGTCCTTGGCGACCACGTACAGCCAGCGGCCCACGACGGTGGCGCCGTTGGGGCCGTTGACCCAGCCGTGCGGCGGCGCGTTGGCGCTCGTGTCGTGGTGCGGATAGGTGTCGCTGGGAACCCAGGCGCCCAGGTCGTCGGGTGAGACCAGGTCGCCGCGGTGGGCGTCGACCACGTGCCACTCGTCGCTGCGGGTGTCGAAGCGCAGCACGCTGTCGGTGGGGTTCTTGCGGAACGACCCGTCGGGCATGTCGCGTCCGCTGAAGCCGCACACGAACAGGTTGCGACTCGCCGGGTCCCAGGCCAGCGTGCAGTAGGGCCGGTCCATGTCCAGGTCCGTGGCGGCGGCCCGGTCGCGATCCCACAGCCGGAAGGGTGGCTCGGTGGGCGCGGCGAACAAACGGGCGTTGCCGGTCACGAGCGCGCTCGGCGAGGAGTCGGGGCCGACGACGTCCGCGATCGCCGGGTCCACGCCGAACAGGTGGCCCGCCAGGTCCTCGATCTCGGGGATCGGCCCGCCGGCGCGACGGTGGCGACCGCGGGCCAGGACGATCAGCTCGCCGTCCACGAAGGCGAGCCCCCGCGGCCAGGGCACGGCGGTGCTGATGCGCTCGAGCATCAACAACGGAGCGCCCCCGTCGCCGGCCGCCGCGGCGGTCGGGAGTCCCATCAGGGCGAGGACGGCGAGGGTGGTGCGGAACAGGTTCTTCATGGGCTTGGGGGCAAGGGGCGGATCTTACCGGAAGGCCCCCCCACGGGTCCCGCCCTCGGCCGCCCGTGGGACCGCCGCCCGCGTGCTATTGTCCGCCTTGATGACTCGCGGCCCTCAACGCTCGATCCTGCACGGCGTGCCCATGGCGGCCCTGCTCGTGCTCGTGGTGGCCCTGCTCTTCTCGGCCATCAGCTTCATCATGATGGGCCAGGGCGTGCTGGTGCTGCTGGTGTTCGGGGTGGCGTTCTTCCTGGCACTGCAGTTCGGCATCTTCCAACTCGTCGGCCTGCGCTCCCGCGCGGATCACGACGCGGAGGGCGAGCCGGCGTCGGACGACGACGATTCCGACTGGCGCGCCTGGCGCGGCTGAGCGGGTTTCGCGTTGCGCGCGGTCGCCCCCGAGGGCGCGCGCGAAGCTGGTGCCAGAGGGGGGATTTGAACCCCCATGCCCTTTACGGGCAGCGGATTTTGAATCCGCCGCGTATGCCGATTCCGCCACTCTGGCGTGTGGGGTCGGGATCATAACACCGGCGACCTTCAGGGCCGACCGAGCACGGCCTCCAGTCCCAGGTGCAGACCGTCCAGTTGCCCGACGCGTCGCACGGCGAGCAGCACGCCGGGCAGGTAGGCGCTGCGGTCGTCCACCTGGTGCACGAGCTGCAGCCACTCTCCCGGTGCGCTGAAGTGCACGTCCTGGCGTGCCACGAGGCCGTCGCGGCGTTCGCTCAGGATCGGGATGACGATCGCGGCGTCCTCGCGGCCATCCCCCGTGGCTGCGGAGCCGCCGAGCCGGGAGTCCGCCGCGCGCGCCACCCGACGGGCGGTGGCCCGGGCGGTGCCGGAGGGACTGTCGCGCTTGCCCGTGTGGTGCACTTCGCGCACCTCGTCGCAGGCGAGCCAGCGGGCCGCTTCTTCGGCGAAGCGCATCTGCAACACGGCCCCCACGGAGAAGTTGGGCACCACCAGCCCCCCCACCTCGCCCTGCCGGCAGGCGTCGCGCAGGGCCCGCTGGTCGTCGTCGGTGAGGCCGCTGGTGCCGATCACGGGGGCGATGCCGAGCGACGCCGCCAGCGGGCCCAGGCGGCGGCTGGCGGCCGCGATCGTGAAGTCCACCAGCACGTCGGGCGCGGTGCGCGAGAACTCGGCAGCGGCGTCGGAGCCGGAGTCGAGCCTGGCCACCAGGGCCAGGTCGTCGCAGTCCTCCAGCGCGCGGCAGACGGCGGCTCCCATGCGCCCTTGCGCGCCGCTCACGGCGATGCGCAGGGGCGCCCCGGGAGCTGTCGAGCCATCGGTCGCCGCGGCGGCGCTCACGGCGCCGAGTCGTCGTGGGACGCATCGGCGAGGACCGCGCTCAGCATGTCGAACAACGAGCGATCGCTGGCCGCGCCGGCGGCGGGCACCAGGCTGTGGGTGGTCAGGCCGGGCAAGGTGTTGATCTCGAGGAACGAGGGGCGTCCCTGCTCGGCGTCGACGATGAAGTCGGCCCGGGCGACACCGCGCAGGTCGAGCTGCGTGTACAGGGCGTCGGCGACGCGCATGATCTCGGCCCGGGTCGCGTCGGAGACGAGCGCCGGGCAGGTGAGACGCGTCGCGTCGCTCTCGTACTTGGCGTGGTAGTCGTAGAACGGATCGCCCACGGGCTCGATCGACACGAGCGGCAGGCACTCGACCCGCTCTCCGAGGCGCAGCACCGCCGCCGTGACCTCGATGCCCGCGACGAAGCCCTCCACCATGGCGCGGCCCTCGGCGTCCTCGGCCCGGGCACGGTCGACGGCCGGCCGCAGCTCCGACTCTGCCGACACGATCGACGTGGCCACGCTCGAACCGCCCGCGACCGGCTTGACCACGCACGGCAGGCCCACGTCCCGGGCGAGCAGCGCGGTGGCCACGGGCGCCCCGGGCCCGAGCACGACGTGGGTGGCGCAGCGCGCGCCGAGCCGCGTGGCCGCGAGCTTGCTCAGGTCCTTGTCGAAGCAGAGCGCCGACGGGATGGGGCCGCTGCCTGTGTACGGCACGCCGGCCGCGGCCAGCAGGCGCTGGATCTGGCCGTCTTCGCCGAAGCGTCCGTGCAGCCCCAGGAACGCGACCTCGTCGCGCTTGCGCAGTTGCTCGAGACACGCGCTGGCCGAGAGCGAGGGGCCGCTGCGCTCGAGGTCGCTCCACGCGTCGCCGTCGGCCCCGGGGATCCAGAGACCGTCCTGCGTGATCAGCAACGGTCGCGCGCTCACGCCCCCGGCCCGCAGGGCGTCCAGCACCGCCGCGCTGGTCTGCAGCGAGACCTCGTGCTCGGCCGACGGTCCCCCACCCAGGACGGCGACCGGTCGTGCTGCAGCGCGCGCCGTCGACTCACTCACCGTCGTCACCTCGTGCGGAGGTCACTGGGCCCGGCCGCCAAGGCGCGGCGGGCGCGGCACTCAGGCGCGGTCGAAGACCGGCCCGAAGTCGCTCTTGGTGAGGTTACGCAGGAATTCGTCCTGATCCAGCGCGAACAGCGGTCCCACCTCGGCGGGGCCGCGGGGCAGGGCCAGGCCGGCGGCGGTCATCCAGCGCTTGGCCTGGTCGCTCAGCGCTTCACTCGCCGTGGCCGGGCTGTCCACGCCCTCGGCGTTCTTGACCGGCGCGAACTCGTCCTCGCGACGGACCTCCTGCGTGATCGAACGCTCCGCCAGGGGCAGGGCGTCGAACACGAACATCTCCAGCTTGATCGCGTTGGGCTCGGTGGGCTCCACCCGTCGGCCGCTGCTGTCGACGTAGGGCACCTTCTTGTTGGCGCGGTGGACCGGCAGTCGCAGCTCGCCCTCGAGCAGGCGGGCGATGAAGTCGAGCCGCAGCAGGTGGATCGCGATGTTGCCGGCGCGGAAGCGCAGTCGGCCCTGATCGTCCCGGGCCTCGGCCAGGTCGGCCGGCAGGTCGGAGTACTCGATCACCGCGGTGCGGCCGTCGACGACGCCGAGCACGCCGACCTTCTCGCCGGGCTCCGTCTTCGACACGACCTTGGTGCTCATGTCGGCGCCGCCCAGGGCGTGGTGGCCCAGGAAGCACGGGTCGAGCACCTGTGCCAGCGGGTTGTCGACCTGGAAGTAGAACACATGCTCCACACCACGGGCGCGCATGTCGTCGAACGCGCCGCTGCGGCGCATGGCCTCGAAGCAACCGCCGTGTCCGTCCGGGCTGAGCGCGAGGGAGTCCTTGGCCGCGAGCAGCATGCGCCCCTCGCGGTCCACCGCGGGCAGCATGCCCTGGATCAGGAAGTGCACCTGGGACGGTTCGAGCCCGAAGTGCTGTGCCTCGTCGAACGCGGCGACGGTGCTCTCGTGGTTCGCCTCGCTGGTCATCACGTAGAGCGGGGCCGGCGTGCCGTAGCGCCGGGACGTGGCCAGCACCCGATGGGCGTGGTAGGCGAACAGCGAGCGGTTGGTCAGCGGGCCCACGGGGAAGCGTCCCTTGGGTCCGTCGTAACCGAGACGCGTCCCCTGGCCGCCGGCCACCAGGAAGGTGGCCACGGCGCCGCGGCTGAGGAGCTCCTCGCCGGCCTGGCGTGCTTCACGGGTGCGCGGGTCGTCGTCGCTGCTGCACTCGATCAGCGCTGGCGGCTCGACCGAGGTCGGGGCGGCGTGCGTGTCGGTCGACGTCACGCTCTCGATCAGCCGCGGCAGGCGCTCGAGTTCGAGGCGCTCGAGCTGGCTCAGCAGGCGCTCGAGGCCGGCGGCGTCCAGCTCGTCCGCCCAGTTCAGCACGTGCTGTTGACCGATGGCCCGAAGGCGCTCGGTCAGCGCCGCCCGTCGTGCGTCGGTCATGCCCGGCGAGCCCGGGTCTGCCGTCGGGTGCCCACGCATGGCCGCGTGTCGCGGTCGCCCCCTGCGGTCATGCGTCGTGCCGACCGAACAGCAGCGACACGTTGTGACCGCCGAAGCCCAGCGAGTTGGACAGGGCGTGAGCGATCTTCACGTCGCGCGCCTCGCCCGGGACGTAGTCGAGGTCGCAACCCTCGCCGGCTTCGAGGTGGTTGCGCGTGGGATGGATGCGGCTCTCGATGATCGAACGGCAGGTGGCCGCCGCCTCGATGGCAGCCGAGCCGCCCAGCAGGTGACCGATCATCGACTTGGTGCTCGAGACCGCGAGCGTGTCCGCGTGCGCGCCGAAGACCTGGCGGATGGCGCTGGTCTCGACGAGGTCGTTGTAGTGCGTCGAGGTGCCGTGGGCGTTGATGTACTGGACGTCCTCGGGCTTGCGGTTGCCGTCGCTGATGGCGGCCTGGATCGCCTTGCGCGGCCCGACGCCGTCTTGCTTGGGTTGCGTGATGTGGAAGGCGTCCGACGTGGAGCCGTAGCCCATGAGTTCGGCGTAGATCTTCGCGCCGCGCTTCAGGGCGTGTTCGCGCTCCTCGAGCAGCAGCACGGATGCTCCCTCGCCCATCACGAAGCCGTCGCGATCCTTGTCGAACGGTCGCGAGGCCAGCTCGGGTGCTTCGTTGCGGGTCGACAGGGCCTTCATGGCGCCGAATGCGGCGATCGCCAGGGGCGACACGGCGGCCTCGGTCCCGCCTGAGAAGACCAGATCGGCCTCCCCGTGCTGGATGGCGCGCAGGGCCATGCCCAGCGCGTGACCAGCCGACGCGCAGGCCGAACTCGTCACGTAGTTGCTGGCCTCCAGGCCGAAGGTGATCGAGATCTGGGCGCTGGCGGCGTTGGGCATCATCTTGGGGATGAAGTGCGGCGAGACGCGCCGCGGCCCGCGCGCGAGCAACACGTCGTGCTCGGACTCGATCGTGTTGATGCCGCCGATGCCCGTTCCCAACACGACCGAGATGCGCTCGCGGTCGGTACTGTCGAGGTCGAGCTTCGCGTCTGCCAGGCAGTCGTTGGCGGCGAGCTGTGCGAACTGCACGGCGTAGTCGAGCTTCTTGGCCACCGGAACGGGGAAGTGCTCGGTGGGTTCGTATCCGCGCAGGGTGCCGGCGAAGGTCGTGCGGTAGTTCTCGGTGCTCCAGCGCTCGATCGGACCGATGCCGTTGGCACCCGACAGCAGCGCCTGCCAGGTGTCCTCGAACGAGAGTCCCAGCGACGTGACGGCTCCGAGGCCTGTCACCACGACACGACGGCGGCTCATACCAAGGTCTCTACGGGCACATACCCGGGGGACGGACACGCGCCTTGGAGGAAGGAGCGGGGAGGCCGCCGGTTCCGGCGGTGACTCCCCCATGGGGGCCGGGGTCTGGTGCCCGACCGGACTGCAAGTGTCCCGAGGCCTGGGCCGCCGGCTCGCGCCGGCACCCGGGCCGGGTCACGCGGTCACGACGATGTGTGGTTGGAGATGAAGCTGACCGCATCACCCACGGTCTGGATCTTCTCTGCCTCTTCGTCGGGAATGCTGATGTTGAAGTGATCCTCGAACTCCATCACGAGTTCGACGGTATCCAGGGAGTCTGCGCCTAGGTCCTGAATGAAGGACGTGTTGAGGTTGACCTTCTCCTTACTGGCGCCCATCTGGTCGCAGACAATGGAGATGACCTTCTCCTCGATCTCCTGGGTCGAAACCACGTGTGACTCTCCGTGCGGGGGCGTTGCGGGATGTTGCTCGCATGGCCCGCCCGAGCGGGTCATCGAAGCGGATAGTGTGACGAGGCGGGGGTCCAAGTCAAGCCGTCCGACGGGCCTGCCTGCCCCCTTGGGGTGGCCCGGGTCGGCTGGCGGCCGGGGCCGCGGCCGGCTCTCCACCGGCGGTCCACCGGGGTGGGCGCCGCTGGCGTGTACGGGCTAGAGCGACATTCCTCCGTCGATCACGAGGGTTGTCCCGGTGACGTACGATCCGGCCTCCGAGACGAGGAACCGCACCCCCCGGGCGATGTCGGCCGGCTGGCCGAAGCGCGAGAGCGGGATGCGCTGGAGGCTGACTTCCTTGACCTTCTCGGGCAGGCCCGAGGTCATGTCCGTGTCGATGTAGCCGGGCGCGATGGCGTTGACGCGGATGCCCCGGCTGCCCAGCTCGCTGGCCAGCGAACGGGTCAGTCCGAAGATCCCGGCCTTGGCGGCGGCGTAGTTGCTCTGGCCGGCGTTGCCGGTGATGCCGACGATCGACGAGATGTTCACGATCGATCCGGAACGGGCCTTCATCATGGGCTTGGTGACGGCGCGGCAGTAGTACAGCGTGCCCTTGAGATTGGTGTCCACCACGCTGTCGATGTCCTCGTCGGACATGCGCATCAGCACGGTGTCCCGGGTCACCCCCGCGTTGTTCACCAGGATGTCGACGCCACCCCAGGTGGCCACGAGGTCCTCGACCACCTCCTGGGCACGGCCCGCATCGCTGACGTCGGCGGCGTAGCCCTTGCCTTCCGCGCCCGCGTCGATGGCAGCCTGCGCGCCGGCCTCGGCGCTCTTCTCGCTGGTCGCCACCACGGCAACCCGGCAACCGGCCGCGGCCAGTTCGCTGACGATGGCGCGGCCGATGCCGCGCGAGCCGCCCGTGACGAGGGCGACCTTCCCAGAGAGATCGGTCATGAGCGGGTCTCCTGTTTCTTGCTCAGGCGCGTGGGGGCCAGACGGACATGGCCGCCAGTTCATCGTTCGTAGCGCAGGTGGTGACGGAGGGCTCGACACGCTCGGGCCACTTGGCGCGCTTGACCATGTTCGTCAATTGCTTGCCGGGGGCCGGCTCGAAGAACGGCCGCGCCCCATCCGCGACGAGCCGCTCCACCGACGCCTGCCAGCGCACCGGTGAGGTGATCTGTCGCTTGAGCAGGTCGCGGATCGTGTCCGGGGCGTCCACCGGTTCACCCGAGACGTTCATCACCACGGGCTTGCGCGGCGGAGTGACCGCCGTGGCGTCGACCGCGGCGGCCAGGTCGGCGGCGGCGGACTCCATGCAGGGTGAGTGGAAGGCGCCGGCGACGGGCAGTCGCACGCCCTTGCGGATCCCGTGATCGCGCATCTGGGCCTCCGCCCGGTCGAGTGCGTCGACGGTGCCCGCGATCGCCACCTGTCCCTTGGCCAGCAGGTTGGCGACGACCAGCACGCCGCCACCGCGGGCGGCCTCACACAGCTCCCCGGCGCTCTCCGGAGTGGCGCCCATCAGGGAGAGCATGCCGCTCGGGCGCTCGTCCGAGGCGCGCTGCATGGCCTCGCCGCGCAGGCGCACCAGGCGAATCGCGTCCTCCAGGGCCAGCGCGCCGGCCCAGGTGAGGGCCGTGTACTCGCCCAGGCTCAGTCCGGCCACGCCACCGACGGCGTCCTCGTCGATCAGGTCACGCTCGCCGAGGGCCGCCATGACCGCGAGCGAGGTGACCAGGATCGCCGGCTGACACACGTCAGTGCGGTCCAGGGCGGCCTTGTCGTCGCCGCCGATGATCGTGCGCAGGTCCTGGCCCAGGACGTCGGCGGCTGCGTCGAAGACGGCTCGGGCCGCGCTGTGCTCGGCCTCGATGTCGAGCCCCATGCCCAGGGCCTGTGCCCCCTGGCCGGGAAACAGAATCGCTCCGTTGCTCATGCGCTCCTCGCTCGCGGGGCCACGCTGCCCCGACGTCGTTCGCTCTTCGACCGCCCGCTGCGGGGCGCTACCAACGCAGTCCCACCGAGCCCCAGGTGAGCCCCGCTCCGAACGCGCACATCACGACGAGCTTGCCGTCGAGGCCGTCGAAGAAGTTGCTGCGGCGTGCCTCGTCCAGCGCGATGGGAATCGACCCGGCGGACGTGTTCCCGTACTTCTCGATGTTGACGAAGATGCGCTCGGCGGGCATGTCCAGCTTCTCGCGCGCCGACTCGATGATGCGTTGGTTGACCTGGTGCGGCACGACTGCGCCCAGCTCCAGATCGGGGTTGGAGGCCATCTGTCCGCGAACCAGCTCGACCATGCGGCCGACGGCGAACTTGTACACCTCCCGGCCGCGGATGATCAGCTTGTCCTCGCGGTTGGCGATCCGTTCGGCGGTGAGCGGCATGGCCGCGCCGCCGCCCGGCGTGATCATCACTTCGTAGCCCGTGCCGTCGCTGTGGATCTCGGTCGACAGCAACTCGCCGTAGCGGAAATCGGTGCTGAAGATCGCGGCACCGGCCCCGTCGCCGAAGAGGATGCACGACGTGCGGTCGTCGTAGTTGGTGATGCGCGTGAGGGCTTCGCCGCCGATCACCAGCACGTTCTTGCAGCTGCCGTTCCACAGGTACTGGGCGGCGACGTTGGTGGCGTAGACGAAGCCCGTGCACCCGGCAGCCAGATCGAACGCGGCGGCCCGGGTGGCGCCCAGTTCGGCCTGGATCCGGCACGCGGTGGCCGGCACCAGGTGATCGGGGGTGACGGTGCCCATCACGATCAGGTCGATGTCCTGCGGCTGCAGGTCGGCGTCCGCCAGGGCCCGGCGCGCCGCCTCCAGCGCGAGGTCGCCGGTGGACTGGCCCTCGGCCACCCGTCGGCGCTCGCGGATGCCGGTGCGTTTCACGATCCACTCGCTGGAGGTGTCGACCATGCGCTCGAGGTCGTCGTTGGTGATCACACCGTCCGGGACCGCCGAACCGGTGCCACGCAGTCCACACCTCACGCGGGTCATGCCTCGGCCCTCTTCCTGCTCGCTGCCAGCAGGTCGACGATGTGCTGGTTGATGTCGTGTTCGACCGCGGCAACGGCGGCGCGGATCATGTTCATCATGGCATGTCCGGTGGAGCGTCCGTGCCCGATGAGCACGGGGGCGGCGACGCCCAACAGCGGCGCACCGCCGTACTCGGCGTAGTCGAGCTTGGTGAAGGCGTCGCCGATCGCCTCTCGGACTTCCGGGCGTGGTGGGTGGACCGCGAGCGCCGAACTGAGGCTGTCCTTCATGAAGGCGCTCAGTCCCTCCGCGACCTTGAGGATCACGTTGCCCACGAAGCCTTCGCAGACGACCACGTCCACCGCTCCGCTCATGATGTCCTGGCCCTCGATGAAGCCGGCGTAGTTGAGCGGGGCGGTTTGCAGCAGCCCGTGGACGCTCTGGATCAGCGGGTTGCCCTTGCCGTCCTCCTCGCCGATGTTCAGCAGTCCGACCCGCGGGTCGGTGCGATCGAGTGCGCCGCGCGAGTATTCGGCGGCCATCACGGCGTACTGGAACATGTGGTCGGGCTTGCAGTAGATGTTGGCGCCCACGTCGATCACGACACAGGGCCCCTTGCGCGTGGGCACCGGCACGGCGATGCCGGGACGCGCAACGCCGGGCAGACGGCCCAGGATCAGCGAGGCGGCGGCGACGACTGCACCCGTGTTGCCGGCGGAGACGAAGGCGTCGGCCTTGCCCTCCGCCACGGCGGCGACGCCGCGCGCGATGGAGGAGTCCTTCTTGGTGCGAATGGCCGCCGTGGGACTCTCGTCCATCCCGACCACCTCGGTCGCCGGGCAGATCTCGACATCGGACAGCCCGTGATCACGGAGCGTGGCATCGAGACGGTCGTGCGGCCCGACCAGCAGCAGCTGCTCGGTACGGATCGCCCCGGACGACAGCGCCATGGCCGCGCCCTCGACGACGGAGTGGGGAGCATTGTCCCCCCCCATGGCATCCACGGCGACTCTCAAGGGGCGCGTGTCCGCGAGTCGTGTGCCGCTCAGGCGTCGAGGCCGAGAACGTCACGGCCTCGGTAGTAGCCGCAGTTCTCGCACGTGGCGTGTGGCACCTTGACCGCGCCGCAACGAGCGCATTGAGCCGTCGCGGGCGCTGACAGCGCCAGGTGCGATCTCCGCTTCCGCTTGCGGGCCTTGGACGTCTTGCGCTTGGGAACAGCCATGGGTCTCCTGCCGGCGCTCGAGCTTGCTGTGGGCCACCCGGCCCCGCACTCCCGAATGCGCTTTCCTGCAAACAGGGTCGAATCGCCCCACTCTACTGGCGCCGTAGGGGGCTCACAAGGCCTTGCCGCCTGCCCGGCCCACCGTCTTGCCGGGCGGGCATGGTCCGAGGGCTCCCGCCGGCTGTCGGGGCCCCCGTCGGGCGAGCCGGCGCGTGGCGGCCCCGGGCCCGGGAGCCGCCCGGGGTCCGCCTCCGGGCCCCGGAGCGCCCCGCAGGGCGCACGACGGCCTCACGAGTTGGCGAGCGAGGCTTCCTTGAGGACGGCTTCCAGGGTCGCCTCGGGATCGGAGGCGGCGCCACCCCGGCCCTGAGCGAAAGCCTTGTTGCCCCCACCCTTGCCACCGAAGGCCGCGCCAAGGCTCTTGACCAGGTCGTTGGCCTTGAGACCGCGCTCCTGGGCCAGCTTGCCCGCCGCGACGAGGAAGCTGGTGCCGCCGTCGTCCGGCGCCGCCAAGATCACCAGGTCGCAGCGATCGGCGACGAAGTCCCCGGCGACCTCACGCAGCTTCTTGACCGGTACGCCGCTCACGGAGGCGAGCAGCACGCGCAGCCCGTTCCAATCGCGCAGCCCCTGATCGAGCCGCTCGGCGGCCATGTCGCTGCGCACGCCGTCGAGCTCACGGCGCAGTTCCTTCGTCTCCGCCTGCAGGGCCTCGATGCGTTCGGTCAACAGCTCGGGCGACGTCTTGAACAGCGCCGCGGAACGCTGCAACCGCTGATCCTGCTCGCGCGCGAGATCCACGAAGCCCAGCCCGGTTCGGGCCTCGACCCGCCTCACACCTGCCGCGATCGAGCTCTCGTCCACGAGCCGGAACAGGCCGATGTCGCCGGACCGGATCACGTGTGTCCCGCCACAGAGTTCGACGCTGTCTTCGCCGTGGCGCTGGTTGCTGACCCGCACGACCCTGACGGACTCCCCGTACTTCTCGCCGAAGAGCGCCATGGCACCCGCTTCCCTGGCGGCGTCGCGGCTCATGTCTTCGGTGCTGACCTCTTCATTGGCCAGGATCCACCTGTTGACGGTGTCCTCGACGGCACGCACCTCTTCCGCGGTGAGCGCGCGGGGGAAACGGAAGTCGAAACGCAGGCGCTGCGGAGCGACGAGCGACCCGGCCTGGGTCACTTCGTCACCGAGCACGGCGCGCAGCGCGGCGTGCAGCAGATGCGTGGCCGTGTGGTTGCGGGCGGTGGCCTCGCGTGACACGGCATCGACGCGTGCGCTGCACGGCCCCTTGGAGGGCCGACCCTCCGCGGCGATCACCCGGTGAACCGTGATGCCCTGGACGCTCACCGTGTCGATCACCTCGGCGACGAACCCCTCGCCCCTGATGATCCCGGTGTCTCCGACCTGGCCTCCCCCTTCGGCGTAGAACGGGGTCCGGTCCAGCACCAGCAACAGGCCCTCGTCGTCCTGTTCGTCGGTGTCCGTCTCGGCGTCCTCGGCCACGTCCAGGATCTGGGCGTCCGCGACGCTCAGCGTGTCGCGCACGAACTCGGTCTGGGGCAGCGGACTCCCGAGCGAGGCGATCAGGCCGCCGATGATCGAGTCGGAGATCTTGGATGCTTCGCGTGAGCGACTGCGCTGGCCTGCCATGGCCGCCCGGTAGCCGTCCTCGTCGACGGGCAGTTCCCGCTCCTCGAGCAGCATCTTCTGCAGGTCGAGCGGGAGGCCGAAGGTGTCGTACAGCAGGAAGGCATCGGCCCCGGACAGGCGTGTCTCACCACGATCGACCGTCTTGGTGGCGAGGACGTCCAGGCGCTGTGAAGCGGAGAAGAAGGTCGACGCGAACTTCTCTTCCTCGGCAGCCACGGTGGAACTGATCATCGAGCGAGCCTCGGCCAGCGCCGGATAGGCCCTGCCCATCTCGTCCACGACGAGGCCGGCCAGGTCCGCGAGCCAGTTCTCACGCAGGTCGGCACCCAGGATGTGCCGGTCGATCATGGCGCGTCGCAGGACCTTGCGCACGACGTAGCCCTGTTTCAGGTTCGACGGGGCGATGCCGTCGCTGATGCAGAAAGTCGCGGCCCGCACATGGTCGACGATCCGCCGCACCCGGGTGCCGTCTGGCGTCCCGAACGGCGTCTGCTTGCCGATGTGCGAGTAGGCCGCGTCCATCAGCGGAGCAAAGAGCTGCGACTCGAAGTTGCTCGACAGCACCTCGCCGCGGGCCAGGGATTCGAGCACGCGGACGACACGCTCGAAGCCCATGCCGGTGTCGATGTTCTTCTGCGGAAGCGGCGCCAGGCTGCCGTCGCCCTGGCGATCGAACTGGGTGAAGACCAGGTTCCAGATCTCGACGAATCGGCTTCCGTCGTCTGCAGGCCCTCCCGCGGGGTATGCGCCGCGTTCGGGGTGGAAGTCGAAGTAGATCTCCGAACACGGTCCGCAGATCCCGTTGGGCCCCTTCGATGGTGCCGACGCGGGCCAGAAGTTCTCGTCCTCGTCGTAGCGGGAGATGCGCTCCTCGGGCAGACCGACTTCGTCACGCCAGATAGCGGCCGCCTCGTTGTCGTCCTTGTAGACCGTGACCGAGAGGCGGTCGCCGGGCACCTCCCAGACTTCGGTCAGGAGCTCCCAGGCCCAGCGGATCGCTTCGGCTTTGAAGTAATCGCCGAACGAGAAGTTCCCCAGCATCTCGAAGAACGTGTGGTGGGACGACGTGCGCCCGACGTTCTCGAGGTCGGGCATGCGCATGCACTTCTGGGACGTCGTGGCCCGCGTGAACGGCAGGTGGCCCTTGCCCAGGAACATCGCCTTGAACTGGTTCATCCCGGCCCCCGTGAACAACAGGGTCGGGTCGTTCTCGGGAACCAGTCCGTCGCTCGGGTAGCGCGTGTGTTCGCGCTGCTCGAAGAACGACAAATAGGATTCTCGGATCTGTTCGGGAGTCTTGGCGGTCATGGCAGCGGGTCAGGCGAAGGGGCTCGGTCGGCAGGGTGCTTGCCGAACTTCGAGCGAGCGGTGTGAACGGCCCGGCTCGCCTCGAGCGAGGCCGAGCAGGGTCAAGCGGTTCCGCGATCCGACGCCCCCGCCGTTCAGCTCTTCGCGCGGTCGGCCGGCTTCGCCGCGGTGATCCTCCCACCGCTGGTGCGACCCGCGCGACCGTTCGGGGCAGGGCCCGTGCTGGCCGTGGAGGCGCGCGAAACCGTCTGCTCCTCCGTGCTGGACGGGGCACCGGATGACGGCTTGTTCGACCGTGGCGGTTCGGGCACGGGCATGAGGGCCTCGCGCACCGTTGCCTCGATCTGGTCCCGAATATCGCCGTTTTCGACGAGGAAGTCGCGCGCTTTTTCGCGCCCCTGGCCCAGCCGTTCCTTCCCGTAGGAGATCCACGTCCCGGACTTGCTCAACACACCCTGGTCGAGGGCGAGGTCGAGCAACTCGCCCTCGATGGAAATGCCGCGGTTGAACATGATGTCGAACTCAGCCTTGCGGAAGGGCGGTGCGATCTTGTTCTTCACCACCGTGACCCGGGCGCGGTTGCCGACGATCTCTTCACCGTTCTTGATCGAACCGATGCGCCGGATGTCGAGACGTACGGACGAGTAGAACTTGAGCGCGCGTCCACCCGTGGTCGTCTCCGGGCTGCCGAAGAACACCCCGACCTTCTCGCGGATCTGGTTGATGAAGATGATGCAGGTATTGCTCTTCGAGACGGCGCCGGTGAGTTTGCGCATCGCCTTGGACATCAGGCGCGCCTGCAGACCGACCTGCTGGTCCCCCATCTCGCCTTCGAGTTCGGCCCGTGGCACGAGGGCCGCGACCGAGTCGATCACGAGGACCGAGAAGGCATTCGAGCGTACGAGCATCTCGGTGATCTCGAGCGCCTGCTCTCCGGAGTCGGGTTGGGACAGGATCAGATCGTCGGTGTTCACGCCGAGCTTGCGGGCGTAGGACGGATCGAGGGCGTGCTCCGCGTCGACGAAAGCGCACGTGCCCCCGTTCTTCTGGGCGTTGGCGATGATGTGGAGCGTGAGCGTGGTCTTGCCGGAGGACTCCGGGCCGAAGACTTCGCAGATGCGTCCCTCGGGAACGCCGGACCCGCCCAGGGCCGCATCGAGGCCCAGTGAACCGGTGGAGATGCCGGCGATCTTGTGTTCCTGGTGATCGCCGAGGCGCATGACGGCGCCCTTGCCGAACTGCTTTTCGATCTGGGCCAGGGCCAGGTCGATGTCCGACTGCTCACCGCCACCCAGGCCCTTGGGCGTGGTGTTCTTGTTGCTGGCCTTGCTCGAAAACGCCATGTGAACGTCCCTCTCCAGTGCCGATGCGCCCGCGCGGGCCCCGTGCGTCCGACGGCCGATCGCCGTACCTAACACCTACTTAACATGCGCCACGCCGAAATCGAGGAGGATTTTCGCCTCCTGCCGGGAACTCCGTCGCTCGGGGGCATCCGGTGTTACGCCTGGCGCCCGGAAGCAGCGCTTGCGGGCCCGGCCAAGGTCCCGAGTTGGCTCGCGCGACGCGGGCCGCGTCAACTGATGGGCGGTGCCGCTTCGGGTGGATCGTCGCCGTCCGCACCGTGGCGCGCTTCCAGGACCCGCTTGCGGTCCATCAGCAGGAACAGCGCGCCGGTGAGGGACAGCAAGGTGGCCGTGAGTCGATAGGCGAAGGACAGGGCCACCGCCAGGTCGCCCGGTGCTCCGGCGGCCTCGTAGAAGTACCGGAAGGCGAACTCCCCCACGCCCCATCCGGCGGGTGCGATCGGCAGGGCCGAGATGATCATGATGATCGGCACCGTCGAGCAGTGCACCGACAGGCCCATGCCGCCGAAGTGCTCGTAGCTGGCGATCACGGCCGGGTCGCCCGTGCCGGGCGGGATCGAGGCGATGTTGCCCTTCGCGATCGCGCTGGCCAGGATCGAAATGCTCAGGATGATCAGCAGGTGGACCGCGACGCCCAGGAACAACGCGGTGAACAGGACGCCGAGGCGGTGGCGGTAGATCGAGACGGCGGCGTCGATCTTCGTCAACGCGCGCCCGATGCGGCCCTCGCTACGGCCGTCAGCGGACAGCCCCAGCACGCTCTTGAGCCGGGCCTTGATGCGGCGTGAGAGCGCCACCGTGGCGCCCAGGCCGGCGGCCGCCAGGAACCCGTAGATTCCCACCGCGGCCTCGCGGTACCGCGAGAAGTCGAAGGGGATGATCACCGCGGCGATCAGCGCCAGCGCGACGATGCCGACGATGCGGTCGACGACCACGGTGAGGACGGCGTCGGCGCGTTTGCCCGGGTGTTCGCGGGCGATGTAGAAGGCCTTGATCAGATCACCGCCGGTGAGACCCGGGACGACGTTGTTGAAGAACGCGCCGATGAACCCGAGGCGCAGGGTGTCCCAGAACGAGGCGTCGATGCCGACCGAGCGCATGAGCATGCGCCAGCGCACCATCGAGACCAGGTACGCGATGACCATCACCCCGAAGGCCATGGCCCAGTCGCTCAGGTCCATGTGCGCCAGGTTGGTCTTGATCGTCTCCCAACCCGTCTTGTGGATGATGTACCAGACGAGTCCGGCCGCGAAGAGCAGCTTGACCAGGTTGATCAGGGTCTTGCGGTTCACGTGACCGGCCTCACCTTCGCGACGGCGTGTGCGATCGACGCGACTTCATCAACGTATGCGCGGCTCACGTTGCGCAGGAACTCCCAGGTGGGGATGCGGAGTTCGCGCAGCCCCGCAGTCCGGACCGGCGTGCCCTCGGTCTCCACGTTGATGCCGGCGTGGACCAGGCACGAGCGCGGGCTGGTGGTGGCGATCGAGACGCTCAGCTTGCCCTCCCCCACCCACAGGTCGTCCCCGCGAACCTGGACCGCGGTGCCGGAGCGGGACGAGAGCCAGCTCGCCGCCAGTCGCATCAGCAGGCGCTGGCGGCACACGGCTTCGCGCAGGGCGATGTCTGCATGCTCGATGACGAGGTGGGCCATGAGTGGACTGTAGATGCCCTCGCCGGCGGCGACATCGTCGAGATCCACCATGTGCTCGAGCGGGACGTCGGCCGGGCCCTCGAACAGGATCACCGTGTCGCGGGTCTGCGGTGCGTGCTGGTCCACGAAGGCCGTCGAGAGTTGCAGCCCGTCGTAGGTCAGGAGTTCGTCGATGACGGCAACCTTCATGCTGCTAGCCAAGCCGCGCGAGAAGGTCTTCGATGCGTTGGCGCACCGCGACGTCGGAGGTGTCCAGGAGCGGCTCGAGCACGCCGCGGACGGCTTCCGGGGGCAGCTCCGGAGCGAGCGCCTCGACCGAGTCGAGAGCGTCGAACACCACCTGCGCGTCGGACTCCCGACGCAACATGCCGGCCACGAGCAGGAGCGCGCGCTCCGGTGGCAGGTAGCGGGCCGCGATGGCGGCCTCCGCCCGCACGACCGGCGCCTTGTCGCCCGAGGCGTGCAGGGTGACCAGGACCGCCGCGTGCTGCATGGCCCCCTCGGCGTGCTCGGCGAAGGCGGCACCGGCTTCGTCGGTGCGCGTGGCCGCCTGGCTGGCAACGGCTTCCGCGAGGGACAGCGCCTCGCCCATGCGACGGGGCGGGAAGCGGAAGTTGCCGAGCCAGTGGGCCATCTCGACGAGTTCTTCATCGGGCCCCGGGGCATCGCCGTCGAGCAGTTCCTCGAGGCGGCGGGCGCGCTCGTTGAAGGCCGCACTGTCGAGTTCGTCGACGCGCCAGTCTTCGCGGGTGAAGCGGGAGGCATGCTGCCAGAGCGAGCGCAGCGCATCGGCTCGCGCCAGATCGGAGGGGCTCTGGAGCACGATGCGAGCCAGCGTGCCCGCACTGGCCAGGTCGGCATCCCTCTGGGCGCCGAGTGCCTGGAGGGCCTCGAGCATGACCTCGTTCGATTGCGGCGGCATGCTGCCGGAACGCCAGGCCGCGTCGATCGCGAGCACGTCCCGCCGCTGTTCGCTCGGCGATGAGCACGCCGTGAGGCCGGCAAGAACGACGAGCACCGCGAAACGGCTCATGGGCGGCTCTCTCCTCCAGGGAGACGAGTTGGGGGCAGGCGCCGTCCCGCGCCAAGCTGCGGGTCCGGTCAGGGGGCGCGGCATGATACCGACCGGGCGCGCCCCGGAGCGAGCAGCCCGTGGGTCGGGCCCGTGCTCACGGGTGGATTGGTGGAGGCGGCGGGAATCGAACCCGCGTCCCAAAGCGCCCTTCCTCAGGCCTCTACGTGCGTAGTCGGTCTATTGGTTCTCGCCGCGTGGTGCTCCGACCGACAGGATCACCGCTTGGCCAGTTCGATTGATCTCACCGGTGCCCCCCGAACAGAGGGGCATTCGGCCAGCCTGCAAGTGACGTCTGCCCGACCCCGCAGGCTAGGACCGGGCAGACGGGCTACCGTCTCAGGCAGCCAGGAGATAGTTGTTGTTGGCAACTATTGTTTTCCAGGTGCTTTACGAGGGGCCTGGAAACCTCGGCACGCCACCCGCGGAAGACAGCCACTCGGTCGAAACCAGGTCGCCCCCGGGGAAGCCTAGATCGTAGCACGGGGGTGTGAGCCGTCAGCGGCGGCGCGTGGCGCGATCGATGTCCCGCTGTGCTTCGCGCCGCTTGATGCTCTGGCGCTTGTCGTACTGGCGCTTTCCGCGCGCGAGGGCCACCTCGACCTTGGCCCACGGTCCCTTGAAGTAGACCGACAAGGGAATCAGCGTGAGGCCCTTCTCGCGCACCTTGGCGTCGAGCCGCTTGATCTCGTAGGCGTTCAGGAGCAGGCGTCGGGTGCGCCGCGGATCGGCCTGGCCGCTGTGGTCGTGGGTGTACGGGCCGACCTCGAAGGCGTGGAGCCGGGCCTGTCCCCCACGCACGGTGACGAAGGCATCGACCAGGCTGGCCTTGCCCTCGCGCAGGGCCTTCACCTCCGCACCGAGCAGCGACAGGCCCGCTTCGACCCGGTCTTGCACCTCGTAGTCGTGGCGCGCGCGTCGGTTCACGCAGACGGTCCGCTGATTGCCGGTGGGTTTGGCTGCCATGCCCTGATTGTGGGCAATCGCCGCGCTCGCCGACAGCGGGCTCCCCTGGCTTGCGTCGGCCGTGGCGGGCCCTACAATCGGCGCCCTTCCGCGTGCCGAAGTGGCGGAATGGCAGACGCGCTAGATTCAGGGTCTAGTTGGGATTATCCCAGTGGGGGTTCAAGTCCCCCCTTCGGCACCAAGCTCCTCGCTTGCCACGGGGAGCACCGGCGTGACGCCGGCCCAGGTCGGGGCTCAGCCGCCGGCTTTCCCCGGCGCGGTCTCGGGCGACTCGATCTGGGGCGCGCCGAGCACCTCCTCCGCTGCGAGCCGGACACACAGCTCCCAGGCCTCCCGCGTGCCCGCCGGGACCGGCCTGCCGCTGGCGAGGGCGCGCTCGAGCAGGCTGCCCGCTTCCTGCACGCGATTCGCGGACAGGTGCCAGAGCCCCACGTTGTAGAGCACCAGGGGTTCGTCCGGGTGCAGGGCCACGAGCACCTCGGCCGTCTGGGTCGCCTCCGCATGGCGTTCCGCGCCGAGCAGGTGCAGGAACCGATTCACCCCGGCCTGGAGATGTTGCGGGTCGAAGCTCAGCGCGTGGTCGAAGGCGGTCAGCGCCTCTTCGCGGCGACTGGCGGGGTCCGCGGTGTAGAGACTGAGCGAGAGGCCGAGGTGGTTCCAGAAGTGCGCCGAGCGCGGAGCCTGCCGGAGCGCGGCCCGGGCGAAGGCTTCGTCGGATGCCCAGACGGTGGTGCGCTGATGGGCCTGCCGTCCCAGCCAGACCGCACCCAGCCCGAGCGCCACGACCAGCAGGCGACCGCGCACGGATCGCTCACCGACCCGCTGCAGCAGTGCGCCCCAGGCTGCGCCGAGGAGCAGCGCCGGGCCCATGGCTGCGGCGTACAGGTGCCGTTCGTAGAGGGGCGCGGCCACTTCCGGGTAGCCGAGCGGGAATCGCACCCACGGGGCGAGCACCAGCAGTGTGCCCAGGAGTAGCCCGGCGCCGTAGAACAGCGCGATGCGCTTGCTGCGCCAGCCGGTGAACGTGATCGCGGCGAGCAGCGCCAGCGTCATCAACCCGGCGACGACACCCGGGGCCGCGGCGTGGGTGGCGGCGGTCACGGGGTGGATCGGCGTGGGTGCGCCGGGCCACAGCGCGAGGCGGATCAGATCCGGCAGGATCGACAACCACGTGAACCAGCGGGTCGCTCCGTCGGGCGGGCCCACGTAGGCGTCTTCCGCGAGTCCGCCCGAGAACAAGGCGGCGCGCAGGACCAGCACGAGACCCGTCGCGAGCACGGGCACGCCGGCGGCGGCGCGCCATGAACGGCCGGACAGTCGCAGCAGCGGAACGGCCAGTGCGATCAGCAGCACGGCGGTCTCCTTGAACAGCAGCGCGGCGACGAACGTCCCGAGGGCGGTCAGGGTGCAGGCGGTCCCGCGTTCCGGCCTGAGGAGCAGGACGCAGCCCAACCAGACGAGGCCCGCCGGCACGATGTCGGTCCGCCCCGAGAGCCAGGCCACCGGTTCGGCGTGCACCGGGTGCACCGCGAAGAGCAGGGCGGTGGCGAGAGCCGCGGGCGGCGACAGGCCGAGGCGCAGCACGAAACGCCAGAGGGCCCAGGAGGCCAGCGCGTGGGCGAGCAGCGTCAGCACGTGGCCCAGCCAGGCGAACGGGACGGCACGTCCGCCGGTCAACCAGTGCTCGCCACGGAACGAGAGCAGCAGCAGTGGCCGCCAAAAGCCGGAGTGACCGTGCGGTTGGTCGACGGTCCCGAAGACATCAGCCCGCCACAGAAGATCCGCCCCTGCCCGGGCATCCGCGACCAGACTGCCAGGGCCGCGGAAATCGTGATCGTCGTGCACGTGCGGATACAGGCGCACGTGGGCGAATGGCAGGCAGGCTGCCAACAGGACGATCCAGCCGGCACATCGCGTCAAGGGTTCCTCGCCGTCCTGTCAGTTGCCTCACCGAGCGGACGATTCTAAAACGACAACATGCCCACGCCGACCGCCCTGCTCCTGTTCTTCTCGTCCTTCTGCATGCTGTGCGGCGTGATCGGTCGGACGCCGGTGCCCCCGCCCCTCGGACAGGTTGCACCCGTGGGCCCCGGCGCTTCATCGAGGGCACAGGATGACAGCACGGCGAGAGACCTGCTCGCCGGCGCCGCGCGGTTTCAGCTCGCCGGCCGACCCCGCCCGGCCACCTCGTCCTTCCACGGCCGTTTCTTCGTCACCGTGCGTGGGGAAGACGGCAACGTCACGGCTGAGGTCGAACGCTGGTACACGCGCTCGCCCGAGCGCATCCGCACCCAGCGGGTCGAGTCGCTCACCGACTCCCGCCAGACCGTGGGCTCCGATGGCGAGCAGGCCTGGTTCCGCGACGACAAGACGGGCCAGGTCATCGTCTACAGCGACGAGCCCGAGAACTTCGACGTGGACATCGAGCAGCTCGAGGAGCAGGCACGCATCACCCGCCTGCTCCTGGATGCGCTCGTGCTGGATGCCTTGATCCCGCGGCTCAGCGAGATTCGCCTGGGCAGCGTCGAGTCGGTGATCGACCCCGATGGTGTCAAGCACGCTGCGCAGCACGTGTCCGCGCTCGTGCCCGACGAGGTCTACAAGCCACCGCGCGGGGCTCCCCCACCGGCACCCACCGATCCGCTGCGCATG
>JAJDEQ010000231.1 GCA_029259695.1 Planctomycetota bacterium | reverse complement strand
CGATCGCAGGCGAAGTCGTCCTGCCCCTCGCGCCGGTGCCCGCCGACATGATCGTGGTGGACTTCGACCCGCTCGTGTTCAAGTCGCTCAAGGCCAACCCGGCCAAGCGCAAGCTGGGAGCCGAGGGCAAGCTCACGATCGGCACGGTGTGCGTGCCGGTCAAGCTGCTCGCGTCGGTGAAGGTCAAGCAAGGCTTCCCCAACAAGCACGTCTACAAGCTCTCACCGCTGGTCGGCAAGGCCAAGCTGCTCAAGTTCACGAGCACGTCGACGAGCGGCGCCGACTACGAGCTGTTCAAGCTCGTGGGCAAGCTGCTCAGCTACAAGATCAAGCCCGAGGACCTGGGCACGGTCGTGGTGCAGGCCGGAGACATCTGAGGCGGGAGGCCCGTCGACACGGGCGCTCGAAGCTCACGGTCTCGTAAGAGACCGGCGTGCGTCACGGCCGGCTCACGAGTTCCCGGTAGGATAGGGCCATGTCGTCCTCGATCTGCTGTTCACGTGTCTGGTGTTGGTGCGCGCTTGCGGGCCTGGTCGTCCTGGGCTGGACCGGTCTCGGCCCGCCACTCGCGGCCCAGGAGACGACGAGCTACGTCTACTCGCTGAATCAGCACGGCAAGGTGAGCGTGAACGGCGTGCGCATCGAGAGCCTGCCGGGCAGCTTCGACGTCCACGATGACGGCGATGACGGCGACGCCATCGAGGACGGCGACGAGCGCTGGTGGGACATGGCCGTGCTGGGCTCGGACCGCTTCATGCTGCGGCGCGACGGACGGGTGCAGAAGAACGGCAAGAAACTGGTCAAGCTGCCCAAGAGCACCGGCGATCCGTGGGTCTCGATCATCGTCACCGACAACGGGTCGTTCTACGCGCTGCGCAAGGACGGCCCGTTGTGGCGGGACGGCCTGCGCCTGCTCGACCGGCACGCCGGCGACCTCGACTACGTCGACCTGGCCACCGACGGCGTCTCGGTGTTCACGCTCAAGACCGACGGCAAGATCTATCGCGACGAGGACACGGCACCGTTGCTGCACTTCATGGGCCCGGGCGAGGAGGGCACCGTGGGCAACCAGTGGCGCATCCTGCAGTTCCACCCGGACGGGCGCCTGTTCGGCTTGCGTCGTGACGGCATCGTGGTGAGTGCGGACGTGCCCGCGACCGTGGTCGACGACCCGCCCAACGGCAGCATGGAAGCCAACCTGCCCGAGGACGCCTCGAACAAGGACGAGTACTACCGCGGCTTCAGCTTCGATGCGGATGGCACCTGGTACGCGGTGCGTCGCGACGGCCGGCTGTACAGCTCCCTGAGCAGCGACTCGGCCCTGGTCAACCTGCCCGGCTCGGGCAGCAGCGACGGCGATCGCGGTTACGTCGACTGCCTGGTCACCGACGGGCGCGTGCTCTCGTTGCGCGGTGACGGTCGCCTGTACGTGGACACCGGGCCGAAGGCGGTGGTGAACCTGGTCAAGGACCGCTACCGGCGACTGGTCGTCTCCGACGCGCCGCCGATCCTGAGCAAGAAGGCCAACAAGCGCCCCGTGGTGACGACCTACAGGGTCAAGGCCAACGTGGGCGACGCGCTCAGCATCCCGGTCATCGTCACCGACGTCGACCAGCCCTCCGACGAACTCGTGCTGACGCCGGACGTCGACACGCTGCCGGCGGGTGCCGTGTGGGATGCGGAGACACGTCGTATCGAGTGGCCCGACGCAGGGCCCGCAGGCCACTACACCGTCGTGGTGCGAGCCGATGACGGGGTCAACAAGCCCGCCGTCGGTCGCTTCCGCATCCGCGTCGAAGAAACCGACACCTCGCCGGTGAACCGCAAGCCTTCCGGCGCGAAGATCCGTCGCGCGCGCGCCTTCATCGGCATCGACCTGGAACTGCCGATCCTCGTGCACGACCGCGACGGCGATGCGCTGATCGTCAGCGTCGACACGAGCAAGGGCCCGCTGCCCCCCGGCGCGAGTTTCGATCCGCAGACGCGCGTGCTGCGCTGGGCCGCTCCCGGTGTGGAGGAGGCCGGGCGGCACCGCTTCACGTTCCTGATCGACGACGGCACCAGCGTGGGTCGACTGCGAGTGAAGCTGCGCGTCGTGGGCAGCCTGCTCGCGTTCTGACCGAGCGCGCTCGGGACTGCCGCCCGACGGATGGGGCAACATGCGTTAGCATGACGTCCATGTCGTGCCCCCCGAGCCCGAAGACGATCCTGGTCAGCGTGTGCGCGGGCACTCTTTGGCTCGCGTCGCTGGTCAGCGCGCAACAGAACGTGCTGCTGGTGGTGGCCGACGATCTCGGCGTCGACCTGGTGGCGGCGTACGGAGAACACCCCGAGCCGGGCAACACGCCGGTGATCGACTCGCTGGCTGCGGACGGGATGTTGTTCCGCAACGCGTGGAGCAACCCGCTGTGTTCGCCCAGCCGGGCGCAACTGCTCACCGGCCGGCCCTCGTTCCAGACCGGCGTGGGCTGGGCCATCGGCGGGCCTCCCTTCACCGGCGAGCTCCCCGGTGACGAGACGACCCTGGCCGAGGCGCTCGGCGGGACCCACACGTCCTGGGCCGTGGGCAAGTGGCACCTGTCGTCGGACGCGGCGCCGTTGATGCACCCGCTCCAGCAGGGCTTCGACAGTCACCGCGGCCCACCGTCGAACCTGCTGTCACCGGGCGAGAGCTACGACGTGTTCACCAAGACCGTCGACGGCGTCGAGAGCACCGTGTCGACGTACGTCACGACCGACTCCGTGGACGATGCGATCGCCCTGATCCAGGGCCAGCCTCCCGGTCAACCGTGGTTCATGTGGCTTGCGTTCAACGCGCCCCACGCGCCGTATCACAAGCCGCCCGGGGCGCTGCACTCCTTCGCGCTCCCGCCCGACGTCGCCGGCAACGAGGCGCTGCACGTGAAGGCCGCAGTGGAGGCCCTCGATACCGAGTTGGGGCGCCTGCTCTCCAGCATCGACCCGGCGGTGCGCGACGACACGCTGGTCGTCTTCGTGGGCGACAATGGCAGCGATGCCCTGGCCACGACCGCGCCCTTCGACCCGACCAAGGCCAAGGGCACGCTGTACGAGGGCGGCGTGAACGTCCCGTTGATCCTGTCGGGCCCCGGGGTGCCCACGGCGGCCGAGTGCCAGGCGCTGGTGAGCCTCACGGACGTCTTCGCCACGGTGCTCGACGTGCTCGGCGTCCCGCTCCCCGCCGGCACCGACTCGACCAGTCTCGTGCCCTACTTCACGCAGCCCGCGCTGCCGTCCCTGCGCTCCTGGTTGTACGCCGAGCAGTTCCACGGCAACGGACTCGGGCCCTATGCACGCTGGGACCAGGCCATCCGCGACGAACACTACAAGCTGCTGCGCTTCCACACCGGCTCGCTGCTGCCCGCGCGCAAGGAGTTCTACGACCTGCTGGCCGACCCGCTCGAGCAGAACGACCTGCTGGCCGGCGGAACGCTCACCCAGGAGCAGCGCGACGCGCTGGCCGCGCTGTCCGAGACGCTCGGCGGGTTCCTCGGGCCGTGGCGGGAACTGGGCCAGGACCTGCCGGGCACGAATGGGGCGCCGTCCCTGACCGGCAGCGGCGCGCTGCAGGGCGGCGACGCCATGAGTCTCACCCTGGACGATGCCTTGCCCTTGGCGAACGCCGCGCTCGTGGTGGGGTTCAGCGAACTCGGCGCGCCGTTCCACGGCGGCGTGTTCGTTCCCAGCCCGGACGTGATCATCGCGGGACTGGTCACGAGCGCCGCCGGCGCCCTGCCGATCGCGGCGACCTGGCCCCTCGATGTGCCCGCGTCGTTCACGCTCTACTTGCAGTACTGGGTACAGGATCCTGGCGGGGTGTGGGGTTTCTCCGCCTCGAACGCCATCGCTGCGATCACGCCGTAGTCCGACGCTGCGTCGCTGACGCCTGGGCGGAAGGCGCCGCGGGGAGCGCTGTCGATGCGTTCGGTTCCACCGCTGACGTTGCGCGCACGGTAAGCTGGCCGCACCCCCTCGGTACGCGCGGCCGCCAGGCGGCTGCCCGCGCGCGCCCTGTCCCGGAGTCTTCGATGCTGCGCTGCGTCTTGGTGTTCCTCTTCGTCGCCGCATTCGGAGCGGCGACCGCACAGACCGGTTTCGTCAACTTCGAGACGCCCCACGTGCACCCGCTCGAACTGACGCCCGACGGGACGCTGCTGCTGGCGGTGAACACCGCCGACGGCCGGCTCGAGGTGTTCGGCGTGAGCGGCCCGGCGCTCGTCCCGCTGGGGACCGTGCCGGTGGGGGTCGACCCGGTGACCGTGCGCGCCCGCGACAACGGCGAGGCGTGGGTCGTGAACCACGTGTCCGACAGCATCAGCCGCATCGATCTCGCCACGCTGACGGTGATCGACACGCTGCAGACGGCCGACGAACCGGCCGACGTCGTGTTCGCCGGCAACCCGCTGCGCGCGTTCGTCAGCTGCTCGCAGGTGAACCAGGTGCAGGTGTTCGACCTGGCGGACCTGGCCGCCGCGCCGACCGTCGTGCCCATCGATGCCGAGGACCCGCGGGCGCTCGCGGTGAGCCCGGACGGGAACACGGTGTACGCGGCGATCTTCGAGTCGGGCAACGCCACCACGTCGCTGGGTGGGGGCAGCACGATGGCGGGTGGTTTTCCGCCCAACGTGGTCGACCTGGGCTCGACGCCCCACGGGGGTGCGAATCCGCCGCCCAACGACGGCGGCAGCTTCGACCCACCGCAGAACGGCGCCAACACGACGCCACCGCGGGTCTCGATGATCGTGCGCAAGGACGACCAGGGCGCGTGGCGCGACGACACCGGCGCCGATTGGACGCCGTGGGTCTCGGGCAACCAGGCGGACCAGTCGGGCCGCGTGCAGGGTTGGGACATGCCCGACCGGGACGTGGCCGTGATCGACGCCGACACCCTGGCTGTGTCCTACGTGACCCGGCTGATGAACATCGCCATGGCCCTGGCCGTCGACCCGACCAACGGACACCTGGCGCTGGTGGGCACCGACGCCACCAACGAGATCCGCTTCGAGCCCGTGCTGACGGGCAAGTTCCTGCGGGTGAACCTGGCGCTCGTGGACCCGGCCGGGCCGACCGCGAGCGTGGTCGACATGAACGACCACCTCGACTACACGAGTTCCTCGGTGAGTCAGGCGTTGCGCGATCGCTCCATCGGCGATCCCCGGGGTGTGGCCTTCAACGCCACGGGGACCCGCATCTACGTCACCGGCATGGGCAGCAACAACCTGCTCGTGCTCGACACGAGCGGTGCGCGCGTCGGCATCGCGCCCACGATCGAGGTCGGCGAGGGGCCCACCGGCATCGTCTTGCAGGGCGGGACGCAGCGGGCCTACGTGCTGAACAAGTTCGAGGCAGCGATCTCGGTGGTCGACCTGATCACCGAGAGCGAGACCCAGCGCGTGGGCTTCCACGATGCGTCACCGACGGCGATCCGGGAGGGGCGTCGTCACCTCTACTCCACCCACACGCACTCGGGGCTGGGGCACCTCAACTGCGGCAGTTGCCACGTGGACGGGCGCATGGATCGCCTGGGCTGGGACCTCGGTGATCCGTCCGGCGACATGAAGCAGCTCGACGACCTCAACCTCGGCGCGAACATCGGTGCGCTGGCCGCCGGCTTCGAGGACTTCCACCCCATGAAGGGGCCGATGACGACGCAGACGCTGCAGGACATCATCGGCAAGGAGCCGCTGCACTGGCGCGGCGATCGACTGGGACTCGAGGAGTTCGGCCCGGCCTTCGTCGGGCTGCAAGGCGCGGACGCGCAACTCTCGACCGGCGAGATGCAGGAGTTCGAGGACTTCCTGGCCACACTCCACTTCCCGCCCAACCCGTACCGCAACTTCGACAACAGTCTCTCCACGACCGTCGACCTGAGCGGGCACTTCACCACGGGTGAGTTCGGCCCCGGCGACCAGCCCCTGGGCACCGGCAACGCCGTGGCCGGCCTGGCGCGCTACCGGCCGCCGAACCTGCTCGACGCGAACGCGCTGGCCTGCGTCACCTGCCACACGATGCCCACGGGTCTCGGCCCCGACATGGAGGCGATCGGCTTCACCTTCACGCAGATCCCGCCGGGGCCCGAGGGCGGTCGCCACCACGCCCTCGTCTCGCAGGACGGTGCCACCAACGTGTCGTTGAAGATCCCGCAGTTGCGCAACCTGTACGACAAGACCGGTTTCCTGCTGACGCAGCCCCAGAGCAATGCGGGCTTCGGCTTCGTGCGCGACGGCAGCGTGGACACCATCGCGCGCTTCATCAACGAGCCGGTCTTCAGCCTCGTCAGCGACCAGGACACGGCCGACATGACCGCCTTCATGCTGTCGTTCAGCGGGTCGGACCTGCCCCAGGGCAGCACCAACCTGTTGAACCTCGAACCACCGGGGAGCGCGAGCCAGGATGCTCACGCCGCTGTGGGACGACAGACGACGCTGGTCGATCTCGGCGGCGCGCCGGCCGCGCAACTGCAACTGCTGAGTGACATGCTGGGCATGGCGGACGCCGGCAGCATCGCGCTCGTGGCCAAGGGTGTGCAGGGCGGACTGGCGCGGGGCTACGAGTACCTCGGCAGCGGTCAGTGGCAATCCGACCGGCAGGCCGAGAGCCTGACCACCGCCGCGCTCCAGAACGGCGCCGCGTCGGGCGGTGAGCTGACGTTCACCGTGGTGCCGGCGGGCACCCAGCGGCGCGTCGGGGTCGATCGCGACAAGGACGGCTTCTTCGACCGCGACGAACTGGACGCGGGCAGCGACCCCGCCGACGGGGCGAGCACGCCCGACGGCCCGTGGCTCGACCAGGGTTCGGCCCTGGCCGGACTCTACGGCGCGCCGCAGCTCTCCGGCTCGGGCACGCTCCAGGGCAACACACCCATCAGCCTCAGCCTCACCAACGCGCGCGAGAACACGACGGCCTGGATCGTGGTGGGCTTCTCGGAGCTGAACCTGCCCTTCAAGGGCGGCACGCTCGTGCCTTCGCTCGACGCGCCGGGTTTCTTCCTGCCCTTGCCCACCGGCCCGCTGGGCGTGCTCGAGGTCGGCGGCACCTGGCCCGCCGGCGTCCCGGCCGACTTCGAGACCTGGTACCAGTACTGGATCAGTGACGCCAGCGGCCCCGTGGGCTTCAGCGCCAGCAACGCGCTCAAGAGCATCACGCCCTGACCGGCTCCGATTGCGACTCTGACAGCGGCGTGCGCGACGACGCGAGCGACGCGAGGGCGACGCCTACGACGTGACCCCGCGCACGGCGTTCGACAGGGCGACGTCGTTCACTGCCGCGTCGTCGTCGATGGCGTACTGGATGTAGAGCTCGGTGCCCACGGGGATGCCGGCGGGCAGCGAGAAGGGGATCGGGATCTCACCGCTCGCACTCGTGTTGAGGATCACCGGGCCGAAGAACGGGAACGGCTTGAGCAGGCCGCCCTTGAACGCCACCGGCGTGCTGGCGACGCCGAAGAACAGGCCGGCCACCGCACTCGGGGCCGCGTTGCTCAGCACCAGCGTGTTGGGCGTCCCCGCGGTGAGGAAACCGGTGGCGTCGAGCAGCGGGTCGCCGTTCACGCCCGCGAGCGCACAGCCCTCGTCGGTCCAACTGTCCTCGACCACGAAGTCGAGCGAGTAGCCGGTGAGGTTGAAGCCGGTCTGTTGGATCACGTAGCTGTACGACCCGGGCCCGAGCGGAATCGTGAAGCCGGTCCCGTTGGTCGTGGCGGCGGCGAGATCGGGCAGGATGTCTCCCGGGCCGAGCAGGTTGAACAGGTGGTTGCCGCCCAGGAAGCTGTTGGCCGTGCCGAAGCTCGGGTTGAGGCTCGTGCTGCCCGCGTTGATCGCGTGGTAGCCGACGGCGCCGAAGGTGTGCGACGGCAGGTCCTCGTAGACCAGCAGGGTCAGCTCCTCCAGGCTGCCGCCCGCGGGGATCGTGAAGGTCAGGAAGTCACGCGTATCGGTCCCGTTGATCATGGTGCCCGAGACGATGTTGCTGCCGGGCCCGACGCTCACCGCGGTGGGCGCGCCCGCGCTGTTGGAGAGATCGCCGTCGACGGCTTCGTCGTAGACCACCTGGGCGCTGAGGGTGGTGCCGACGGCGAGGGCGAGGGCGAGGGCGAGTGCCGTGATCGTGCGAGAGATGCGTGGGGCGGTGAGGGGCATCGGGGCTCCAGGGCGCGGTGCTGGCGAGGTCGGGGGGCGTGCATTGTGCCGGGGACGGGCGATCCGTGAGGGCGAATCCTCCGACGGCTGCTCTTCGTCGCCGCCGGGCCTGGGGAAGCATGCAACGAGAATGGGCGCTTGAGCGCCGCAGGGGACCACGAGTACAACGCTCGCCCACGCCACTCCGCTCCGGGATTCCGGGGCTCGAGGAGTCCTCTCATGACGTTGCAAGACATCCGCGTGCTCGTGACCGGCGGTAGTGCCGGAATCGGGCGCGCCATCGCCCAGTCCGCGCAGGCACGGGGTGCCCGCGTGGTGATCAACGGTCGGGACGCCGGGCGCCTGGCCGCGACGGCCGAGACTCTCGGTCTGCACGCCGTGGCGGGCGACGTGGGCCGTGACGCCGCCGGGATCATGGCGGGCGCCGTCGAGCACCTCGGCGGTCTCGACGTGCTGGTCAACAACGCGGGTTGGGGGCGCAGCATGACGCTCGACGCGTTGGACCCTCAGCTCATGGAGGACATCTGGCGCACCAATGTGCTCGGCGCTGCGCTCATGGCTGCCGCCGCGCTGCCGCACTTGGACACGGCGGGCGGGGGCACGATCGTCAACATGGCCTCGACCGCCGCCAGGAAGGGCTACGTCGGCGGCACGGCCTACAGCTCCAGCAAGTTCGCCCTGGCTTCCATGACCCAGTGCTGGCAGGCCGAACTGCGTCCGCGCAACATCCGCGTGATCCAGATCAACCCCAGCGAAGTGCAGACCGGCTTCGGCGGCTCCGACCCCGAGCGCGCCGTCAACCCGCGCAAGCTCGTCGCCGAGGACATCGCCCAGGCGACGCTCGCCGCGTTGGAGATGGACCCCCGCGGCTTCATCCCCGAGCTGACCGTGTTCGCGACGAACCCGTGGGAACCAACGGGGTGATGATCAGTGCGCGCGGACCTGCGGCGACGTCGGGCGGCGGCCGCCTCGCGGTCTGAGCGACCGGGTTCTCACGGCTTCCACATGTAGAGGAAGTGCACGCCCGGTTCGGGCAGCAGGCGGTCCAGGCCCAGGTCGACCAGGGCGCTGCGCTCGGCCAGTGGTTCGAGCTGCTCGGTGCTCGCGCCGTAGATGTTGGAGCGGAAGCCCCAGCCCACGCGCCAGGTGACGACTTCGGCGTCGGGGATGCCCGCGGCCTCGCGGGCCCATTCCACGGCGTCCTCCAGGTAGCCGATGGAGTCGATCAGTCCCGAGTCGCGCGCCTGCTCGGCGGTGTAGATCCGGCCATCGGCGAGGGTGCGCACGGCGTCGCGGTCGAGCCCGCTGCGACCCTCGTCGACCACCGCGAGGAAGCGCTCGTAGTGGGAGTCGATGATGTGCTGGAACAGCGCGCGCTCTTCGTCGGTCATGGGGCGGAAAGGGCTGCCCATGTCCTTGTGCGGGCCGCTGGTGAAGGTGCGCTGCTGCAGCCCGGCCATGTCGAACAGGCCCTCGAGGCTCACCATCTCGGCGATCACGCCGATGCTGCCGGTGACGGTGGTGGGGTGGGCCATGATCTCGTCGGCGGCCACGGCCACGTAGTACCCACCGGAGGCCGCGACATCGGTCATGGCGGCGATCATGGGCAGCTGCGTGCGGCGCTTGAAGTCGAGCAGCTCCTGGTGCATCTGATCGGACGCGGTCACGCCACCGCCGGGGGAGTTGATGCGCAGGATGACGGCCTTGACCTCGTCGTCCTCGGCGATGGCGTCGAGTTGCTCCTTCAGGTTGGCGACCGAGCGGCGTGACCCGATCGTGCCCTCGATCGGCACGACGGCGATCTTCTCATCGGTCCAGTAGTCCTCGGCCGGGGCGAGGGTGAACTCCTTCATGCCCGCCAGCGCCGGTGCGCCGAGGGTCGTGGGCGCGTAGAGGAGGCAGCTCGTCGGCGTGAGAGCGAGAGCGGCGAGCAGGCAGCACTGGGCGAGAACGCGCATGGTCCGGGTTCCTGGAGTTCGGAGCGTGCGCACAGCATGCCCCGCGGCAGCGCCGGCTCGCCAGTGGCGAGCCGGGCAGCTTGTGCGGAGAGTGCTCCGGTGCCGCGGGCGGCCCAGGCGTTCGAGATCAAGGCGCCGAACCGGTGCGTCTGGGCCGTTCGTCGGCGCGGATGATTCTTGCACGGGTTGCTAGGGCGCCGGTTCGTCACCACTTTCGCGAACGCCGGTTCGCGGCCGGCGCTGGTAGCAGGTCAGTGTGTCGACGAGTCCTGGGAAGCGCGGCAGCGCGAGTCGGGCGGTGGCCGGGCCGAAGTCGTGCAGTGCCTGGTCGAGCGCGGGCGATCCGCAAACCCCTGGTCGATCCTCGCCGACGACGGCGACGATGTCGCCTGCGAGAGCTGCCAGCGCTTCGACGGCGAAGGTCGCTCCGGTATCGGGGGGCACCCACTGCAACATCAGGCCGTGCGTCGGATGATCGCGCACCAGCTCGCCGACCGCGGATGTGGTCACCAGGTCGGTGATGAACGCGGGGTCGCCGTCGAGCCAGCGGTTGGCTTCGGCCGGAGTGTGGTCATTGGCGACCACGCTCACGCCATGGGCGCGCAGGAGCGCGGCCCAGTAGCCCTTGCCCGCACCGAGTTCGAGCCAGGGCACTCCGAGCGCCTGGATGACTGCGATGGCTTCGGGACTCGGCACGGAATAGGCGAAGTGCCGGCGCAGGCGACGTCGGTCGAGCTTGAGCGCGCGTGCCTGTTCGCGCAGGGGCGAGTCGACGGGCAGGGCGTCGATCGCCCGTTGCCAGGCGCGACCGTCTTCGGGGTCGAGGGTGGACTGGAGTCGGGACCACGAGACGCCGAGTGCTGCGCACAGCCGCTGCATGGCGGGAACGCGCTCGCGCCAGGCCTCGAGCAAGGGATTGGCCCGGCGTTCGTCACTCACGCTGGAGGGGCACGACCAACGGGCCCGCTTGCCATGTGATGACGACCGGGCGGTAGCCGGGGACGCGCAGCGAGAAGCGTTGCACACCGGCCGGTACGAGCGTGGCGAGTCGGCCGGTCTCGCTGCTCACCAGGTCGCGCGCGGCGGCGCCGTCGTCGTCCACCAGGGCGATGCGCCGGCTCGACACGGGACGTCGGTCGTCGACCAGCTCGAGTTCCAGCCGGCGCACGCTGCCGCGCGCGTCGATCGCCGTCATGCGCGGGTCGGCGGCCGTCAGCCCGGCTTGCACCAACACGTTGGCCACGCGCCGCAGGATCCAGTCGCTTCCGTGCACGCCCACGCCCACCTGGTACTCGCCGGGGGCGAGCGACTCGAAGCGGAACGCGCCCCCGAAGTCGGCCAGGTTCGCGCTGCGGCCGAGGGGACCGCCCTGGAGCGTGACGCGCAGCATGTCGAGCGGCACGTCGCCGTCCACCAGCACTCGGCCCTCGATGCGCCCGGCGGACTGCAACACCAGCTCGACCGGGCTCGCCTGGTCGCCGAAGCCGGGGAGCTGGTTCGCGACGAACCCGATCTTGCCCGCGGTGACGGTCCATCGCGTGGCGGCGGGAGGCAGGTCGGTGAGCAGGAAGGCGCCACCATCATCGCTGCGGCCGCGGGCCAGGCGCGGGCCGCGCAGGTCGTCGCCCTCGGGCTCGCCGTAGAGTTCTATGGCGGCCTGGTGGATGCCCCGCCCGCTCTCGTCGACGACCCGCCCCGACAGGTTCCAGGTGCCGGCTCCCGCGCCGTCGATCGGTGCGGGAGCGGTCATGACGAGGGTGCCCAGCTTCCAGACGCCGTCGGCCGGCAGGGCGCCGGCGAGTCGCGCGACGGCCTCGAGCGTCGGGTCGTCGGGGAAGTCCTTCACGACCGTCAACGCGAGTTCGAGGGTGCCGGCCGCGAGTTGTGCCGCGGCGTCGGTGTTGAGCGAAGCGTCGTAACGGAACTGCCCGTCGGCGCCGGTGCGCACGAAGTCGCTGCTGACGGTACGGCCTCCGGGTGTCGCGGCCGGGCGCAGCGCGGCGACGCACAGACGCGCCGGGGTGTCGCCCGCGGGCGTGACGGCCTTGCCGCGGAAACTCATGCTGCGCGGAGCCTGGCCGAAGCGGATCTCGGCGGACACGACCTGGCCCGGGCGCGTGGGGCCCTCCAGATCGACGACTTCGACGGCACCGCTCGCGATCCGGACGCGGGTCTCGACGAGCCAGCCCAGGCCCAGGGGGCCCAGGCGCATCGGCGCGACGGCGGGGTGCTGTGTCGCTGCGTCCGGTGTGTCGTTGTCGACGCGGCGCCACGTCGCGCCGGCACCGGCGGGGTCCGCGCCCACGAGTTGGAGTTCGATCCAGCCGCTGGGCGGCAGGACCACGTCGACCGTCTCGGGGGGTGCTGCTGACAGGTCGATGGTGACCGTCGGAGCCGGGGAGAAGGGCAGGTCCGCGCGCACGACGACTTGCGTGTCGAGCTGCATCGAGCGGGCGGTGCCCCAGATCGTCCACAGCTCGGACAGCGCCAGCAGGGCCAGGCCGTCGGCTGCTCGCGTGGTGGCCTGGGCCATGGTCTGGGACCGCGCGGGGGAGATGTCGCGCCGGACTTCCAGCGTCACGGGCACACCGCCGACGGGCTGCCCGCCTCGATCCGACACGCGCACCCGCAGCGGCCGTAGCCAGCCGAGCAACCCGGGTGAGAGTTCGAGCTCGACGCGCTGTCCCCGTTCCGGGCGCTGCGTCAGTTCGAGCTGCGGGGCGCCATCGAGCGGGAGGTCCACGGCGATCGAGTAGCGCAGGGCGCCCTCGGCGTTCCAGCCGTCGGCGAACAGTGCGTCCGGAACCGCGAGACGGGCGGCCGTGCCGTCGGGGCCGGTGGCGGCGCGACCCAGTGCGCGCGGCGGCGATGACGCGTGCGCGGCGGTCAGCACCACGGGGATCTCGCCGAGCCCGAGCCCCCGGGGGTCGACCACCGCGACCCGGAGTTCGGGCAGCTCCGTCGTCTCGGCGGGCGCGGCGACGGGTGCCAGCGGCCCTGGCGGTCCATCATCGATCCGCGGAAGTTGGGCAACGCCGCCGGTGCGCGTGCCCGCCAACTCGTCGGAGGTCGTGGCTCCCGAGTCGGCCGAGTCGTTCCACCACCAGGCACCGAGGGCGAGCAGGGCGCCGACCGCCACGACCAGGGCCAGTCGGCGCGAGCTCGATGTTTCCGTCAAGGAGGATCCCCGGAGTTGTCCGGATCGATGATCGGGATGCCGCCGCAGCCCTCGTCGGCGTCGGCCGTGCTGCAGTTCTCGTCCTCGTCCTCGAGAGTGTACACGGTCGATCCGCACGACTGGTCGGACTGCTCACCGAGGCCGGCACCGCCGCAACTGGCGTCCTCGTCGTAGGCCGGGTTGTATCCCGCCGAGCCGCCGTTGCCGCAGGCGCCGTCGATCTCGGTCGAGCTGCACATCTCGTCCGGACTGCTGGCGTAGGCCGGCGGGTTGGCGGCGCAGGTGGCGTCGGCGACCTGTCCGGTGCAGTTCTGGTCGGAGTCCTGCGTCGTGCCCGGGGTTACGCCGTCGGGACAGTGCTGGTCCGGGTCGTTGACCTCGTTGTAGACGGTGTCGTGGTTGCCGCAGCCGTTGTCGGCGGTGGTCGCGGAGCACGTCTGGTCCTCGTCGATGCCCCCGCCGGGAAGGTGGGCGTGGCCGCACATCTCGTCGGAGTCGGTGCTTCCGCCGACCGATTGGTTGCACGATCCGTCTGCATCGTGATCGTCGTCGCAGTCGCCGCAGGCGTTGTCGCCGTCGACGTTGCCGCCACCCGTGGCGGTGCCGCAGTTCTGGTCGACGTCGTTGCCGCTGCCGCCCTCGGTGGACGAGATGCTGCAGGACTCGTCGGCCTCGCCGTCACCGCAGGACGAGTCACGGTCTTCACCTTCTTCGGTGGGGACACCATGACCGATGCAGTCTGTGTCGGTGTTGTCGGCTTCGTCGTCGTCGTCCATGCACAAGGGCTTGGGCTTGCCCGGCTTCGCGACGCGTCCGCCGGCCACGCCGCCTGCACCCGGGCCGGCACCACCGCCGATCACGCCGCCGCCGCCCGGTGCGCCACCGAACGAACCGAGCGCGACGAAGGCGAAGGTCGTGGTGGACAGGTTGCGCAGGAACTCCCGGCGTTCGAGCTGCTTCGTGTCGTCCGCGTCGGGTGACGAGGGGACGGTCGGTGCCGGCTGATCGTCCGGCTCGCGGGGGGCCTGTTCAGGGTCCTTGCGGTCGTCAGGCATCGTTGCGCTCCTTCAGGACGGCTTCGGTTCTCTTCATCCGCACGACGTGCACCCGGTGCTGGCGCGCTCCGACTCGGGCAGCAGGTGCGGGGCTTCGTTCAGCAGCTTGCGGCGCAGGATCAGGTTGGCTTCCATGCCGTCGCGGATGCGGCGACAGTGCTCCTCGCGCGGCTCGATGATGTCGCCTTGCGGCGAGGACACCTCCCAGGCGCACGGCCCGCCGCACACGTTGCGCGCCCAACACGACGTGCACTTGGTGGACGCCGCCTGGTTGACGGCCTCGTAGTAGGAGCGCATGCGGCTTTCGTCGAGGGTGCCCTGCTCGACGTTGCCGAGGATGTACTCGGTCATGTCGCCGTAGCGGTGGCACGGGTAGATGTTGCCATCGGTGTCGACGATGTTCGTGTTGCGGCCCACTCCGCAGCGCAGCCCGCGGGTCACGAACGACTTCTGGATCTCACGCAACGCCTCACGCGCCAGCTTGCGTGCGAAGGGGCGCGGCCGGCGGTTCCGGATCAGGTCCTCGATACCCTGGGCGCGGAAGGCCCTGCGTTGCTCGGCGATCTCGTCGAGGTCCTGCTCGGTGCAGGCGTGCAGGTTGACCTCCGACCAGGGCAGGTCGTCGACCGATGCGACGCCGATCGTGGTGAAGCCCTGGCCTTCCAGGAACTCGACCGTTCGCGCCAGGTCGTGGTGTTCGTGCGTCAGGTTGGCGCGCACCTTCACGGGGATGCCGATGCCGGACTCCCGGTAGGCGTGGTTCGCGTAACGGGCGTTCTCGAGGATCGTGTCGTACAGGTCCGATCCGTTCACCGACGGCCGGTTGAAGTTGTTCATCTCCCGGTAGCCGTCGAGGCTGATCATCAGCAGGAAGCGCTTCTCGACCAGGTAGTCGGTCACGTCCGGGGTGAGCAGCGAACCGTTGGTGATCAGCTCGAAGACGAACTCCTTGTTCTGCTCCTCACCGACCTTCTCGCAGTACTCGACGACCTGGTACATGACCTTCTTGTTGAGCAGCGGCTCGCCGCCGAAGAAGGTGATCTGGAGCTGTCGACGCGTGCCTGCCCGTTCGACCAGGTAGTCCACCGACGTCTTGGCCATCTCGAACGTCATCAGCCGCTTGCGGGCGTTGGAGCCGTTCTGTTCCTCGTAACAGTAGAGGCACTTGAGGTTGCACATCTGCGCCATGAGCAGTTGCAGGCGGCGCGGATTGTGCTTCCAGAGCTGGTCCAGGAACGAGCTCTGTTGCTCGCGGTCGAGCTCGCGGTAGTGGAAGAAACCGCGTTCGATCAAGGGGCGCAGCAGGGCTTCGGCAGCGCCCGGGCTCCAACTGTCCTCGCTCAACAGGTAGTGCCCGTCGACCTCGCTCAACGGGGCCTCGCTGCAGCGCTCGATGAGTTCGGCGAGCTGCTGCGTGACCTCGAGCAGTTCACCCGTCTCGACCGAGTAGAGCAGTCGTTGCGGACCGTCGTCGAACAGGTGGAATGTACGCGGGTCGATCACGCCGGCGGGGTCTTGGTCCTGCCCATCGCGTTCGAGGTCTGCGTGGAACTCGAGCACTTCGCTGCTGGCGCGGATCATGCGGGCCCTCCCGGCAGTCGCGTGCGACGACTGCTGTCTGCGGTGCGACGCGTCTTGATCGAACTGCCGCGTCGCTCGTGCGTCGCGATCGTAGCAGCAGAAACAAAGAGCGTGTGGGACGAAGTTGGTCTTCGCGTCGCGGACGCACGGTCGTTGTGCGCGTTTCGTGTGAGCGGGTGAGAGACGCGCGCGTGCGGGCTGTTCGCGCTGTCCCCATTCGCGCGACATGTCTGCGGCTCGGGTGCACTCGAGTCGAGACGCACGAGGCGCAGCGGATCGCGCAGGGCTCTGCTGCAACGAGTTCAGCCAATGCTGCACGCACGTCTCGAGAGGCCACCAGGAATCCTCGACCGCGGGCGACTCCGCGAGCAGCACCTCGTCGCATGCGATCACCCGGAAGATGGAGTCACCCGCTGCGACCGGGTCGGCCGCGCTCAGGTTGCAGGGCCCAGATGCCGGGCAGGGCGAGCAGCAGCACGACCGCGACGACGGTCCACGGGACGTGTCTGGACTGACTTCTCCTTCAGCGGGGCTGGCGGTGGCATCACCCGCGATCCTCAGTCGCCGGTGTGAGCACGAGGAGAGCCGGTCGGGCCTTGCTCGCCCGTGGGGCCCGCGCTGTGGGCACGGCACAGCTCGTCGTGGTAGTCGGAGCGCAACTCTGATGCAATGCGGTCCGCGTCGGTGAGGCCGGCGTGGCAAGACCTGGCGGTGCGGTTCGTCGCAGGTCGCCTTCACATTCCGCGAGCCCGTCCGTCCCGGTGCAACTCGACGACACCAACGTCACCCTGATCCAGCGCCGGCAGGCGCAGCGCCGATTGCGACTCGGCCTCGTGCTGCTGGTGGTGACGACCGGGGTGCTGATCCTGACCGTGCTCTTCATCGGTTCGGCGCGACGTGTGGAGAACCTGCGCGACTCGCTGCTGGTGAGCACGACCGAGCGCACGGAGGTCGAACTGGCGCGCTTCTTCGAGCCGGTGCGGGCCGGGCTGGGGGCCGCGCGTCGATGGGCCGAGCAGGGACTGCTCGATCCGGCCGACGCCGACGGACTCACGGCACGCTTCCAGCCCATGCTCGAGAGCTGGCCCCAGGTCACGTCGATGATGGTGGCCGACCCGAACGGCGCGGAGTTCATGCTGCTGCGGCTCGGTGACGCGTGGACCACTCGTGTCGTCGCGGCCGATTCGGGCGGGCGGGACTCCGCCTGGCGTCGCTGGGCGAACGGCGCGACCCCGGAGACGTGGAGCGAGGACATCGACTACGACCCCCGCGCGCGCCCGTGGTACCTGGGCGCGTCCGGCCTCACGACGAACGACGACGTCCACTGGACCGAGCCCTACACGTTCTTCACGACCAATGATCCGGGTCTCACCGCCGCGACCCGGTCGGGTCCCTTGAGCGACGAGGCCACGCGCCTGCTGGCCTTCGACGTGCTGCTCACCAGCATCTCGGCTTTCACCGTCGGGCTCGACGTGACGCCGAACGGTTTCGTCGTCGTCCTGACCGACGACGATCGCGTGCTGGGCCTGCCCCGCGACGAACGCTTCCGCTCGGGTGAGGCGCGGACCGCAGCGGTGCTGAGCCCGGCGCAAGAGCTCGGCCTGCCGGTGTTGGCGCGCGGCCTCGAGGAGTGGCACCGGCTGGGCGGGGAGCCTACGTCGGCCATGCCCTTCGACGTCGGCGGGGAGGCGCACTGGGCCGGGATGCAGCCGGTCGACGTGAGTGGTCGACGCCTGGCGTGGATCGGTGTGTTCGTCCCCGAGGCGGACTTCCTGGGGGGTGTGCGCACGGAACATGTGCTGGTGCTCGCGATCCTCGCCGTCGCCCTGATGTTGGGCATCGTGTTGGCGACGATCCACAGCCGCAAGGTGCGCGAGGAAGTGAAGCAGGCCGTGGCGCGCGCGCGGCGGCTGGGTCAGTACACCCTGGTGCGCAAGCTCGGCGCGGGCGGCATGGGCACGGTCTACCTCGCGCGGCACTCCATGTTGCGTCGACCGACGGCCGTCAAGTTGATCAGCACCGACGACCCCGCGGCGGTGGGGCGCTTCGAACGCGAGGTCCAGGCCACGGCATCGCTAGCGCACCCGCACACCATCGCCATCTACGACTACGGCCGCACACCCGACGGGACCTTCTACTACGCGATGGAGTACCTCGCGGGAGTCGACCTGGCGCAACTCGTGCGCCGGGACGGTCCCATGCCGGCCGGCCGGCTGATCGCCGTGCTGGTGCAGGTCTGCGAGTCGCTGGCCGAGGCCCATGACCGCGGTCTGATCCACCGCGACATCAAGCCCGCCAACGTGATGCTCTGTCGCTACGGCGGCACGCCGGACTTCGCCAAGGTGCTGGACTTCGGTCTGGTGAAGGAGAGCGTCGTCGCGGAGGGCGGGAACGACGGGGACCTGGGCCTGACCCGGACGACGGAGATCAAGGGCACGCCCTACTACCTGTCACCCGAGGCCATCGAGGCTCCGCTGTCGGTGGATGCGCGCAGCGACATCTACTCGTTGGGCGCCAGCGCCTACTTCCTGGTGACGGGGGAGCCGGTGTTCGAGGGCAAGAGCGCCATGCTGCTGCTGAGCCGGCACGTGAGCGAGCCGCCGGTACCGCCCTCGCAGCGTGGCGAGAACCCGGTCCCCGCCGACCTGGAGCGGGTGATCCTCGACTGCCTGGCCAAGTCCCCCGACGACCGGCCGCAGACCGTGCGCGCGTTGCGCTCGCGCCTGCTCGCGTGTGCTGCGGCCGGCAGTTGGACCGAGGACGACGCCGATGGGTGGTGGCGCCGCGAAGAGTCCGAGCACACCGGAGCCGAGGCGGGCGTCGAAGCGGGTGCGCCCATCGATTCGGGTGACCCGGCCGCGACCTTGACCGTGGACCTCGGTTCCCGCGCGGCCGGCTCCGATGCGGGTCTGCGTCCGCGCAGTTGAGCCGCGCGCGGCGTGGGCCGGTTCATCTGCAGTCTGGGGCGGCTATGCCGCAGGCGCGCGACGTCACTCGGTGACCTGCACCATCGCGTTGCTGCCGGCGAGGCCTGAACTCGCGCCCGCGTCGCTGACCCAGACCTGGACGTAGATCGGGATGCCGGCGGGGAGTCCGGCCGGCACGGCGCCTTGCACGCTGAACGTCCCGCCCGGTCCGGTGGGGATGCCGAAGAAGACCGAGTCGGTCGCGGGCACCAGGTAGCCGCCGGCGAAGTTGGTAGGGGTGGTGCCGAAGAGCGTCTGCAGCGGCAGCGTGGAGGTGCCCAGGACGAGCGTTGCGACGGTGTCCGGCAGCGCGTCGGTGAGGGTCAGCGTCACCTGCTCGCCGGTCGCCAGGCGACCGCTTCCGCCGAGGCACGGTGTCCTGTCGGCGCTGCCTGAGAGGCCGTGCCCCATGGAGGACCACTCGTTGCTGATGTCGGCCAGGGCGATGTCGTAGACCGCGCCCGGCGCGTCGTTGAAACCGTCGAAGCCCGTCGCGCCGACCAGCGCGCCGTTGCCGCCGGCGGCCACGCCCATGCCGACCGCACCCGACCAGGCCGTGTCCCGGGGCACGACGCGCCCGGCCAGCGACCAGCTTCCGGCCTGCCGCGTGAGGACGTAGGCGGCGCCACTGCCGAGCGGCGACGTGGGCAGCGGCTCGATCACCAGGCGCTGGTTCGCGCGGCCCATGACGAGCACGTCGCCGTCGACATCCATGGACTCGGTGCCGCCCACGTCCGCGTCCCCGGTGACGAACACGTCGCCGCCCGGTGTCCAGCCGGCCGCGTCGGCCGCGTACACGTAGACGCGCAGCTCGCGGTCGACGTTGTCACTGATGCCGTCCACATAGAGCGTGCCGTCCTGGATCGCGAAGCAGCGCGCGAAGCTGGTGATGCCGGCGGGGGCGGTGAGCGTCTCGTCTCGGAACCAGGTGGCGCCGGTTCGCCGATAGGTCTCGAGCACCGAGGCTGCGGCACTGACCACGGCGATGTGATCGCCATCGAGGCTGACGCGGTAGCCGTACGCCGAGCCCGAGAACATGTCGAGCGTGCGCAGGTAGGCGGTCTGGAGCCAGCGACCGACGGTGCGCTGGAAGACGAACGCGGCGCCCACGTTGAACTCACACGGCGCGCCGGCGACGAGGGTGTTGCCGTGCAGCGATACGCTCGATCCGAACTTCGCACCGGGTTGCGGGCTGTCCGGTCCGAACTTCGACTCCTCGATCCAGGTCCCGGCCACGCGGCGGAAGAGATAGGCGGTTCCGCTCGAGACGCCCTTGTGGGTCCCGCGGGGTGCGCCCACCAGGGCGAGGTCCCCGTCGATGTCGACGGCCGCGCCGAACTGATCGCCCGCGTCGACCTCGCTGCCCACGAGGCGCGCTTGCTCGAGCCACGCCCCGTTGTCGAAGCGGTACACGTAAGCGGCACCCGCGGCGAGTTCGCCACTGCCGAGCAGTTCCACGCCCGGCGCGCCGACAATGGCGAAGTTGGCGCTGATTGCGATCGCGGCACCGTAGTCGCCGGCCGGCGAGAGGTCACCGGCCTCGCTCGGGAGCAGCTTGTCCACGTCGCATCGGGCCGTCGTCGTGGAGCCCGTCGAGAGTGCGCAGACGATGGTGAGGGCGAAGACGCGAGCGTGGCGATACGACTGCAGGGGGGGCGACATGCTGCAGGGCTCCAAGGGCCGCGCGGTCTCGACCGATGCGGACGATGCTAGCACGGACTCTGAAGCTGAGCGTTGCGCGCGCGCGCCTGTGACCCGATGCGGGTGTGTGTCCCCGTGTCCCCAGGTCGTCGTGTCTCGTGTACGCTTTCCAGGTCCCCCTCCTGCGTGTACGCTTTCCAGGTCCCCCTCCCTGCCCCGGTCTCCCCACGATGAAACGACGTCGCCTCCCGACGGCGCCGGCGCTGCTCGCTGCTGCGCTTGCCCTGCCTTTCCTTGCGGTCGACGCAGTCGCGCAGCAGTTCATCTCCCGCAGCCTGCCCGGGCCCGAGGTGTGGAGCGAAGCGGTCGTGCCCCTCGACGCCGATGGAGACGGGTTGCTCGACGTGCTGATCGTCAACGCCCAGGGCTGGGCCGTGCCGGGTGACTTCGACGCGCCCAATCCGAATCCGCTGCCGCCGACGTTGTTGCGCAACACGGGCAACGGGGTCGACGGTGACCCCGTGTTCGTCGATGCCAGCGCCAGCTTCCTGCCCGCGGGCCTGGTCATGCACGGCAAGGCCGCGGCGGTGGCCGACTTCGACGGCGACGGCCACGACGACATCGCATTCGCCGCTGCCTACGGTGATCAGCAGCGGCTGCTGCGCAAGAACCCGGTTTCCGGGGCGTGGGAGGACGAGACCGCCATGCGGTTGCCCCCCCTCGTGCTCAACGGCTTCTCGGTGGTCGCCGGTGACCTCGACGACGACGGCGACTTCGACCTGGTCTTCGCCGACGCCGGTCCGAACAGCTTCACCGCGCCGGGCGGCCTGGCGCGCCTGCTGATCAACGACGGCACGGGCGTGTTCACGGAAGCACCGTCCCAGCTCAACGCGGTGCTGAAGGTCGGCGCCCAGAACGCCAAGCTGGTGGACATCGACGGCGACCTCGACATCGACGTCGTGATCGACGGCAAGTCGCAGGACACCCAGCTCTACCTGAACGACGGCACGGCCAACTTCACGCTCGACACGCTGGCCATCCCGGGATCGACGGTCACCGGCAACAACACGTCCACCTACGAGACGGAGTTCGCCGACCTGGACGGAGACAGCGACGTCGATGCCTTCCTGATGAACTGGGATTCGGGCTTCTTCGACACGCTGCTGGTCAACAAGCTGGCAGAGTCCGGCGAGTTGGCCCTGCGCCCCGCGCCCGCCGCGCTCGTGGGCCCCAACTCCGAGGACGAGAACGACTTCGCCTTCCTCGACACCGACGACGATGGGGACCTGGACCTGCTGGTGGGCGCGTTGCCGTTCAGTTCGGTCGTGCCGCCGCCGCCGGAGAAGCTCTACATCAACGACGGCACCCTGGGACCGGGTTCGCTGAACTACGTGCCCGGCGCCTTCGACGTGATCTCCGACGCCACGCTCGACCTCGGCCTGGGCGACTTCGACGGCGACGACGACTACGACGTGGTCAGCGTGCAGGGCGAGTTCCTGCCCTTCCGGAACGTCTACCACCGCAACGTGGGCCCGGCCGACACGCACGCGCCGGTGATCCCGCACCTGTCGGCCGCGCCGGCCGCTGTGCCAGCCGCTGCGTTCATCGCCGGCCTGTCCCGGCGCGCATGGGTCCAGGACGGGCTGGTCGACGACGAGACCAACTACCTCGAGGCGGATCTTGTGATCGAGACGGCCGAGGGAGCAGCCACCGGAGGCGCGACCGTCCCCATGCAGTACGTGGGCGGCGGCATCTGGCGCGGCGTCGCATCGCCGGCCCCGCTCGCGGACGGGCTGGTCGGTGTGGACGTGACCTACCACGTGGAGGCGCGCGACCCGTGCGGCAACGTCGGCAGCTCGGCCAGCGTGACGACCCGCGTGTGCGGCACCGAGCCCTACGGCACGGCGGCTCCCGACGGCGACCTGGCCTTCTCGGTGCTGGGCCAGCCGTCCATCGGCGCACCGATCACGTTGCAGGTCAGCGGCGGCGCACCGGGCGTGGCCGGCACGCTGATCATCGGCTCGGACAAGCTCGGTGTGCCCTTCAAGGGCGGCACGTTGCTGGTGGACGTGGAAGGCGCGTTGCTGATCGCCGCCGGTCTCGACGGCGCGGGGGAACTGTCGCTTCCCGCGATCGTCCCCGACGACGAGTTGCTGGTGGGGCTGCGGGCGCTGCTGCAGTACGTGGCCTTCGATCCGGGGCAGGTACAGGGGGCGGCGCTGTCCAACGGCATAGAGCTGGTGGTCTGCCCCTAGCTGCTCCGTCCGTTGGGTGTTGTCGTGTTGTGTTGCATCTCGAGCTGAGGTTCGTGCAGACGCGCAGGCAGGGCATCAACCTGCCGCTACGGTCAGTCCTCGCTCGCGCACTTCGGGTTGGGAGAGGGTGGGGAGCGGGGTGGTTGGGGGCGTGGGCGAGGGGGGCTCGCTGTGGAATCTCGCGGCAGGTTGATGCCCTGCCTGCGCTCGTGGGAGGGGGGGGCCACGGGCGTTCCGAGCGAGGCGGTTTCGGCGATCACGATGGCGAGACGGCGAGGGGGGGCGTTGGGGGTGGTCTGGGCGTGGGACGCAGGTGGCGGAGGGTGCTTTGCTGGTGCGTCGATACGCACTTCCGCCGAGTCGCCGGGTTCCTGTGCGGTGGGGCGGAGTCGGGGTCCCGGACGGGCCGATGCGGTCTATGATGGGGCCGCATCGAGCCAGCCCTCGCTGGGCAGCCCCTTCGCTGGGCAGGACGCGGAGGGCCGGCTCGGGAAGCACCCACGCCAAGGAGTCACGCCCGTGTCCAGAATGCTTGCCTTGCTGCTCGTCCCGGTCCTCTCGATCGCGTTGACGCCGACCGCCCAGGCTCAGTTGTCGAGCCGGCCGTACTTCGACAGCCCGCTGGTCATCGGCGACATCACGCAGCGCTTCGAGTACCTCGCCGACATCGACGACGATGGCGACATGGACGCCTTCGGCTGGTACTGGAACGCGTCCACCACGGACCTCGACATCACGCTCGTGGCCTGGGAGAACGTGGCCGGCGAACTCCTGGAAGCCTGGAGCGTCGACCACATCACGGGTACGGTCCTGGGCCAGCTGCACGACACCGCCATCGGCGACATCGATGGCGATGGCCTGACCGACTTCGCCATCTCCGGCAAGGAGCGCGTGTGGGTCTGGACCGGCAACGGCCTCAGCACACCGACGCTCGTGTTCGATCACACGGCCCCGGCGGAGGTCGAGAGCCTGGTGATGGGTGACTTCGACGGCGACGGCCTGGACGACCTGGGCTACTCCACCGCCGACACCGTCTACCTGTTCGTCGACCAGCCCGGCGTCCCCGCCTTCGTGCAGAGCGACAGCTTCGCGATCACGGGCGACGACGAGCATCTGTTCGTGGGCGAGATCTCCGGCGACGGCACCGACGACCTGTTGATGATGCGCTCGGGTCTGATCGACCTGTTCACCGTGACCAACGGCGCGCGCAGCGGCACGACCACCTTCGGTCACGGTCTGCCGCTGGTGGGCGGCGTCGAGCACCACGTGGCCTGCGGCGACGTCGACGTGGACGGCGACACGGACATCGTCATCTTCGGCCCCGAGGACTACGTGGTCTTCCGGCGCTCGGGCCCGTCGAACTTCGTCAAGGATCCCGTGGCCGTGGGCGGCCCGGCCACCGACCTGGCCGACGTGAACGGCGACGGCGCGCTCGATGGCGTGTGCTGCAGCAGCGGCGGCGGCGCCTTCAACACGGCCATCTCCCAGTTCGAGATCGCGATCAACGACGGCACGGGTGTCTTCGCACCCAGCTTCAACATCGACGGCCTGGGCTCCGAGCACATCGCCGGGGTGAGCGATCTGGATGGCGACGGAAACGCCGACCTGGTCGCCGGGCGCGTCGTGTACTACGCCTCGGGCCCGCTGAACGGACCGTTCACGGTGGACCTGGGAGAGCGCATCGAGCACCAGCACGTCTCCGACTTCGACACCGACGGTGACGCGGACCTGTTCTTCGGTGTCGCCGGGGCGCAGCGCAACCTGGCGGACGGCAGGAGCTTCGAGAGCTTCACGCCGATGCTGCCCGACGTGCCCGTGCCGCCCGGCGCACCCGACTTCCACCGCTACCTGGGCCCCGGCTACCCCGGCGACTACGACGGCGACGGCGACGTCGACCTGCTCGTGACCTGGGTCTCGGGTGACAACTCGATCGTCTTCGAGGGCATGCGCCTGCTCGAGAACAACGGCGCGGGCAACCTGTTCGATGCGGGCGACCCGGCCGGCGGCCTGAACATGAACTACAGCTTCAGCGGCAAGTGGGACAACCCCGTGACGGGCTTCGCCGTGGACGTCGACAACGATCTCGACATCGACTTCGTGGGCGCCAGCACGAGCACGGGCGCCCAGGTCTGGCTCAACGACGGCAACGCCCAGTTCACGCCGGTGGTCGACCCGGTCTTCCCGGGCGGGCTGCACGTGGAGGCGATCGTCGACTTCAGTGGCGACGGCATCCCCGACCTGCTGGCCAACCACGGTCAGTACCCGCGCTACGTGCCGGGCAACGGCGACGGCACGTTCGGGACGCCGGTGATCCTGGCCCTGGGCAACCTGACCAAGTTCGAGAACATCCTGGGCTACGGCGACCTCGACAACGACGGCGACCTCGACATCGTGGTGCCCGACCAGGCCAACACCACCGCGGTGGTCCAGTGGAACGACGGCGCAGGCAACTTCACGGCGGACGCCACGACGTTCCCGCAGTACCTGCTGCCGTCGAGCGCCTCCGTCAACCAGCGCATCGCCCACGTGGTCGACGTCGACGACGACGGGTTGCAGGACCTGATCGTGGGGCCGTCGAGCACCAACGCCTACACGTCGTGGGTCTTCCGTCAGCTTCCTGGCGGTGGGTACTCGGATGGTTCACTGCACATCATGTTCCCCCAGGCCTTGGCGGACATGGACGGTGACGGCGATCTCGACGTGCTCGGCGACGAGATCATCCACAACACGCGTTACAGCGTGCCCAGCTCGGGCCGGCGCCTGCAGTACGGCCTCGGCACGGTGGCGGGTCTCGGCGGCGCGGGCGGCATTCCCGTGCTCGGTGCCAGCGGCCCGTTCCGCGTCGGTGAGGACGTGAAGTTCCACTTCACCGGCCTGACCGCCGGCCGCATCGGCCTGATCTCGGTGGGCCTGACCGAGTCGGCGCTCGACAACACGCCGTGGCCCAACACCGTCGCGCTCAACTGGCCCTGGGCCTTCCACTTCCTGGCCAACGCGTTCGGCCCCGGTCAGCTCCCCGGCGACGGCTGGCTGACGCTGCCCTACACCGCGGAGCCGATCGTGTCGCTGATCGGCCCGATCTACCTGCAGGGCTACTTCAACGATCCGACGGCACCGCTCAGTCGCGTCGTCACCAACGGTTTGATGGTGGAGTTCGAGGACTGACGGGCTGAATGACTTGCACCACGGGCTGTTAGCGGCCCGTGGGGTGCTCGTCGAGGTAGTTCAGGAGGCCGTCGGCCAGCAGCGCGTGCGCCACGTCGTTGGGGTGCTGGTCGGTGGGGTGCACCCAGAGGTCGGGGGCATGTCGGTTGATCAACGTGTCCATCAGGTCGACGGTCTCGATGTCCTCGCTGCTGCAGAACTCGCGCGCCATGTCGTGCAGGCCGCGATAGGGGTACTCGTCGTCGAGGGCCGAGATCATGGGCAGGATCGCCACGACCAGGCGCACGTCCTGAGCGGCGAGTTCGTCGCGCATGGCGATCAGCGCGCGTCGTGACGCCGCCCAGGTCTCGGGGTGTGCGTCGACCAGCGTGGCGAAGTTCCAGTGGTGTCGGCGCGCGATGCGATTGAGCCGCCACTGTTTCCAGAGCCGCCTGGCGTGGGACAGCAGGTGGGAGGGACCCAGTTCGAGGTCGACGGCGAGGTGCGCCGCCATGGGGATGTCGCCCATGTCGTTGAGCGACAAGCCGAGCAGCACCATGTCGGGCTCGAAGGCCAGCCCGTCGGACACGAGCCACGACTTGTACTCGCCGGGCGCGTGACCCGATGAGAAGCCCGCGTTGATCACCTGCACCGGCTGGTTGCGTGCTGCCGCGAGGCCGCGCTCCAGCACCGAGACCCAGCAGTCTTCCACGCGCACGCCGGGGGCGAAGGTCATCGAGTCACCCAGCGCCAGGACGCGCAGCTCGCCCGACGGCTTGGCCAGGGGGAAGTCGTCATCCCGGAAGCCGTAGCGATTGGTGCGGTACTCGACGCAGTCGTCCGCGTCGAAGTAGTCCCAACGGGGGCGGTCGTACCAACCCCGCACGTCGAGGTCGGGCCGGATACGACTGCCCGGCTCGGTGCGTGCTTCGTCCGGTGACGTGCGCAACGAGTCGAGCATGGCCGCGGACGTCGAGACCTGGGTGCCGTCGGGGAGGCGCACCATCGGCGGCGCGTAGGAGACGGGCGGTGCGACGCGCGCCAGGAGTTCGCCCAACGCGAGGGCGAGCAGCGGCGCGGCCACGACGCTCCAGCGTCGCAGGTTGCGAACTCCCGGCCGTGAGCGGCCGGATGTGCCTGTTCCCCGATCCTCCTGCATGCCAGACGAGTGTCGGACGCATCGGGCGAGACTTCAAGTCGAGGGGCGAAGCGGGTCTCGGCGACACGCGAGCGGCGCCTCGAGACGGGCCCAGCGAGACGGGCCCCGCGAGACGGGCTCCGCGAGACGGGCTCCGCGAGACGAACCCGGGGCGACGACGCTTCACTGATGGGGACATCATCCCCAGGTCATGTCACGCGAACCCTGTCGTAACCTCCGGCCGCCGAACCGGGGGTAGTGTCCTGCATGTGCTCGCCGCCAGCGCGAGCGAGCACCGCAATCACTCACTTCACGACAGGAGAAGAACCATGACACCGATCACGAGAACGCTCATCCCGTGCGCTCTGGCGCTGCTGGCCACGACCGCGTCTGCGGGCGGCGACGTGTGCGAGATCACCGCCCGGCTGCAGAAGAAGTCGGCGGCCTTCGAACGCAAGGAAGAACACAAGGTCAACGTGGCCGTGTGCCTCAACCTCACGGACGAAGAAGAGCGCGCCGAATGCCTGCAGGAGGCGCGCATCGCCTTCGCCGAGTCGCGCGAGCTGGCGCAGGAACAGTACGAGGCGCGACTCGAGTTGTGCGACAAGCTCGGCGGTGGCCCGTACGACCCCGAGATCGACCCCGAGGACTTCAGCACGGTGATCGACAACCCGTACCTGCCCTTCCCGGTGGGCGCCTTCTGGGTCTACGAGTCCGAGACCGAAGAGGGGCTGGAGACGATCGAGGTCACGGTACTGGCCGAGACCCGGGAGATCCTCGGCGTCGAGTGCGTCTCCGTGCGCGACGTGGTCATGCTCGAAGGTGTGCCCGTGGAGGACACGATCGATTGGTACGCCCAGGACGACGACGGCAACGTGTGGTACTTCGGCGAGATCTCGTTCAACTTCGAGGACGGGTTCGTGACCGACATCGAGGGCTCGTGGCTGTCCGGCGAGGACGGTGCCAAGCCCGGGATCGTCATGCTGGGCGACCCGGTGGTGGGCACGACCTACCGCCAGGAGTGGTTGCTCGGTGATGCCGAGGATGCCGGGACCGTGCTCGATGACGACGCCTCGGTGGTGATCGACTTCGGCAGCTTCGATCACTGCGTCAAGACCGCCGACTTCCTGCCGCCCGAACCGGATGCACTGGAGAACAAGTTCTACGCACCGGGCATCGGCTTCATCTACGAGACGAAGGACGGCGAGGACGAGACGGTCGAGCTGATCAGCTTCGGCGGCCTCTGAGCCGGCGACCGACGGTGTGGCCCGCCCCGGCGCCGTCCGGCTTCGGCCGGTCGGCGCCGGGGCGTCTTGGACGGGTGTCGCGCCTTGGCGTTGCTCGGCACGCTCGGTTGCGCCGCCTCGGAGCTTCGGGGCGGCCCATGAGCGCGCGGCCGTAGGGGGCGGGTTCGAGGTCGGGTGAGTGTCACTTCAGACACTTGCGGCAACTCGTGATCCGGGGTGACGATGGTCGCCAGGAGACCCGCGACATGCTGCGCTTCGTCACGACCCTCGGCCTGCTGTGCTTCCTGCTGTCGTCGATCGCGTGCAGGTCGACGCGCGTGGCGCTCGACTACCTTCCGAACCCGGGCGAGGTCTTCGTGCCCGATCAGCAGGGCGCCGGGGCCGCGGCGCGCGTGCTCGCCTCGGTGATCTCAGCGGAGCGACGCGATCGGGATCCCGAGCAGCCCTTCGAGCTGCGTCTGCGCCTGCGGCTCGAGAACCTCGCGGCCACGAGCGTGGCCTTCGAGCCGGCCGAGCTGTTGTTGGTCGGCAACGACCTGCGACCCTTCGGCCCGCCGCGGATCATGCTCGACGGCGAGGCGGTCGAGCAGGCGCCGACCCTGGCGGCGGGCATGGCGGCGATCTTCGATCTCTTCTTCCCCGTCGGGGACGTAGCCCCCCGCGATGTGGAGGGCCTCAACCTGCGCCTGATGCTGCTGGTGGACGGGCGTCGACTGCCGTTGGGGTTCGGGTTCGGGCGGCGGCGGGAGCGCGACGTGTTGTACGGCACCTACGATCCGTACTACCCGTGGTACGGGCGCCACGCCGGCGACGACCGCCGCTGACATCCTCGACACCCCCGGGAGGGGGCGGTCCGGGCTCGGGGGAAGCCTTCGCATCCGGTGCGGGATGCGGTGCGAACCCATCGCAGACCTGGCCGCCCACCGCTCCGGAGCCTCGCTCATGTCCCGCATCACCCTGATCCTGCTGGCCTCGTTCTCGCTCGCTCGCGGCGCGCCGGCCCAGGAGCCCGCAGCACCCGACCTGCTGGCGACGCTGCGAGCCGAAGGGTCGTTCACCCAACTGCTGGCCGCCCTCGACGCGGCGGGCCTCAGCACGGCTCTCGAAGGAGACGAGCCCCTGACGCTCTTCGCGCCCACCGATGAGGCCTTCGCCCGCTACCCCGAGGAGGAGCTGCAAGCCCTGCTCGCTCCGGAGAACCGGCCGGAACTCGGGGACGTGCTGCGCTTCCACGCCGTGGCCGGGCGCTGGACGCTCGAGCAGTTCGGTCAGCGCGTGCGTCTGCCGTCACTGCAGGGCAGCAACCTTGCCCTGCGCTGGAGCGGCGGGGACGACTACAGCGTCGACGTGGCACGGCTCCTGCGTCACGACATCGAGTGCGCCAACGGCATCCTGCACGTGATCGACGACGTGCTGCTCCCGCCGCAGAGCGACCTGTTGTCCGCGGAGCAGGCCCTCGGTCGGGGGCGGCACACGTACGCCATCGATCCGGATCACTCGTCCGTGCTCTTCCGTGTGATGCACATGGACATCGGTGCGACCTACGGCTGGTTCACGAGCTTCGAGGGCGAACTGGTCGTCGACAGCGACAAACCCACCGCGAACACGGTCGTGTTCGGCGTGGACGTGAGCAGCATCGACACGCGCAATGACGCACGCGACCAGTACCTCCAGACGAAGGACTTCTTCGACGCGGAGGAGCATCCGTCCATGACCTTCGCCGGGCGCGGTGTGCGTCGCCTGCCCGGCGGCAGCCTGGAGCTGGAAGGCGACCTCTCCCTGCGCGGGATCACGAAGCGCGTGTCGTTCCCCGTGCGCAAGCTGGGACAGGGGCGCTTCGGACCCGCGCACTACCGGGTCGGTTTCGAGGGCCGCTTGCGCTTCAACCGCAGCGACTACGGCATGACTTTCGGTATCCCCGGCGTGGCGGCCGACGAGGTGGAGATCACGATCGCCCTCGAGGGCGTGCGCGAGCTCTAGTCAACGCTGGGTCACGCCCCGCCATGCCGCACGGCTCGACCGGCGACGGTCACTGCCAGTGGATGGTGCGGTTCACGGGGCACTCCACCGAGAAGGCGTAGGTCAGGGTGCTCTTGACCGAGGGGCCCACGGCGAGCGACCACTGCAGCCGGCCCGATGTCTCGTCCCGCAGGGGCTCGTGGCTGGAGCCGAGGAAGCTCACCTGGATGTCGGCCGTCTTCGAGGTGGGCATCTGGTCGTCGACCTCCACATCGACCGCGTGGTCGTTGAAGTTCTGCACGTCGATCTCGTAGGTGAACGTGATCAGCTGCGACTGACGGAACTTCTCCGGGCCCTTCACCGTGCGCGACACGAGGCGCCGCTGCACGACGAGCCCGTCGTCCGGGCCGAAGCCGAACGAGAGGCCCTCGTTCTGCGCCGCGCCCCCGGCCTTGGCCGAGCCCACGTAGGAGTCGTTGACGAACAGCGCCACGGTGCCCTCCAGGATCGGCTGGCCGGTGGTGTTCACGATCTCCGCCTGGAGCATGACCGAGTCGCCCAGCGCCGGGGTCGCCACGTACTTGAGGCGGGCGGGGATGCGCGCCGAGAAGGCCACGACCTTGTGCGGCGACGAGTCAAAGGGGATCGTCTCGCGCGTCTCGACCTCGTAGCGCACGCCGGCGAAGCGATCGGCGAGGCGGTCCATGGCGCCCTCGATGAGCTGATGGCTCAGGCCGTAGTGGGCGAGGTTCTTGCTCGAGTTCTGCGAGAGCAGCTCCAGGTTGCGGCGGAACGTCTCCCGTTCCTGGCGCCGCTTGAAACGCGTCTTGGTCCAGCTGTCCGCCTTGTCCTGGGCGGCAGACCCCAGGAAGAAGACGTCCTTGGCGATCTTGGCCAGATCGGCCTCGTCCAGGCTGACCACCAACGGGGTCAGTTCCGGGAGGGAGAGTTCGGCATCCGGGCGACTCATGGCCAAGGACAGGGCCACGTCGTCCCAGGCCTCGCCCGTCCACTGCATGACCTCGCCATACCCGATCACCTCGACTTCGCCGTGCTCCCGATCGAGGTGCACGTCGTAGCTGGGGCGCCACTTGGCGGCGGGGACCATGTAGTGGATGCGCACGTCGTGTCGCGCCGCCGCTTCCGACACGAAGGCGACCTCGACCGCCTTCATTTCCTTGGGCTGCCGTTCGTCGAAGGCGGCCCGCTCCTTGAGGAGTGCCTGCAGCTCGTTCTCCAGATCGCGGACGCGCAGCTCGATCCCGGTCCGGGCGGCGTCGTTGTCGGCCAGGCCTTCACCGACGAAGCGCAGCACCTCCTGCCAGTTGGTGACCGTCACGCTCGACTCGTGCACCTCGCGTCCCACGTCCTGCGCGAGCCTGGTCTTGATGATGCGGTAGAACGCCGCTTCCTCCTCGAGCCGTTCGCCGGCCTTGGCCTCCACCGCGACTGCGTCCTGCAGTTCGCGGATGCGCACGTCGAGCCGGTTGATCTCCTCGGAGAGCGATTCCTTCAGGAAGATCGTGCGGCTCTCGGTGCCCGTCACCCGCGCTCCCGGCGACACGGTCGCGCGCAGCGTGTAGGGGTTGAGGATCGGCACGAGGTCGCCGAACGAGACCAGGTTCTCACCGGCCACGGCGTCGAACGTCACCTCGCGCGTGATCTCGGCGTGTTGCGGATAGGCGACCACACGCGTGATGCGCGACGGGACGGCCTCCGGTGCGTCTCCGAGCAACGGGAATGCAGCAAGACAGACGGTCAACGCGAGCCGGAGCATGGCACTCCCCCTGCGAGATGTGCTGAGGCATCACATGGCGCCAGGGAGTCCCGGCGCTCGGGGCCATGGAACAGGTGTGCCGACGAGGGGTTGCGCGGCCTGGACAAGAGCGCTCGGGGCATGAGAATGGTGACTGGCTGGACCGGGCCGTGCGGCTCGGCGGGGCGCGGGGCCAGCGCCCGGTACTCACAGCCGACGCGCCGGACGCAGGGGACGCGACTTCGATGGGGCAGGACCCGACCGGCGCAGGCGACTTCGATCTGGCTGAACTGATGCAGCCCGTGCTCGGCGAGCAGGACGATCTCGCGGGGCTCGATCGACCCTGGTCGCCGTGGACGCTCGTGTTCGTGACCTTCTTCGCGGGCCCGGTCGGCGGCGGGCTCCTGTTCGGCTTGAACTTCAAGCGCATCGGGCGACCCCACGCGCTGTGGCCCTGCGTGCTCGGGGGCCTCGTCCTCCAGTGCGTATTGGCGGCGTTGTTCGCCTGGCTGCTGCTGAACGGCACGCTCGACCCGGGCGATCCGCAGAGCCGTGGGTGGGGCCGGCGCGGGAGCCAGGCTGTGACCGTCCTGGCCGGCATGGGGCTGGCGGCGATGCAGCAACGTCGTTTCCGGCTGTTCGAGGCATCCGGGGGTGAATCGCCGCGCTTGTGGCCCTACGGCCTGGGAGCCATCGTGCTCGGCATGGTCGCCGGCATGCTCATCGTCGGCGCCGTGCTCAACGCGGCGGCCGTCCCGCTCGGAGCCGGCGGGTGAGCGACGGCGACCTGTTGGAACAGCAAGGGCCCCGCGAGAACCCCGTCGACGCGCAACTCCAGAAGGCCGTGCGCTACCTGGAGATCGAACGCTACGACATGGCCGAACGGGCCCTGCACGAAGCGTTGCAGCTCGAGCCCGACAATCCATGGGTGCACCTGCTCCTGGCGCGCACCCTGTACGCGGCCGATCGCTACGAGGATGCCGAGCAGGTGGCGCGCGACACGCTGGCTCTTGCGCCGGAGTTCGCCGCCGGCCACTGCATCCTGGGTTCGGTCCTGGTGCAGCTGGGACGACACGCGGAGGCCGAGCGTTGTTTCCTCGAAGGGCTGCGGCACGACCCCGAGGACGAGACGTTGTTCCTGGTCTACGGCGGCTTGCTCTATCGCACCGGGCACCTGGACAAGGCGGAGAAGCTGCTGCGCCGATCGCTGGAACTCGATCCGGAGAGCGAGGAGGCCCACGGCGCGCTGGCCGGCGTGCTGGCGGCGAAGAAGGAGCGCGCGGAGGGGCGCCGACATGCAGCCCACGGTGTGTCGCTCGCCCCGGAGAGTGACTTCAGTCACTTCATGCAGGGACAGGCGCTGCTCGCCGGCGGCCGGCCGTTCGCCGCCAGGGGACACCTGCGCGAGGCGTTGCGTCTCGACCCCGCCGACTCCGACAACGAACAGGCGTTCCTCACGGCCGACCGCTGCTGCCGCTGGACCTACCTGCCGATGTACTGGTGGGCGCTGCTGGTCGACCGCCTGCCGGGCAAGCAGTTCCTGATCTGGGGCGCGTTCGTGCTCTCGTTGCCGCTGATGGACAAGCTGGGTGTGCCCGCCGCATGGCGCCACGGCGTCGTCCTGTTCTACCTGGGGCTGGTGATCTACACCTGGGTCGCCGACCCGCTCACGAGTCTGTGGATCAAGCTGGTGCCGCCCAAATGAGTGACTCTGCCGTCATCGATGCGATCCGCCGGGCGCTCGACGCCGACCCGCACAACGGCGCGCTGTGGTTGCACCTGGCGCAGTTGCTGGAGGACGCCGCTCGGGGCGAGGACGCCTTGGCTGCGTTGCGCACGGCCATCGAACTCGACGGCTCACGCCGGGACGCGGGGCTGCGTCTGGTGCGCCTGTTGCGCTCCAGCGGTCAGCACGCCGAGGCGCTGATCCGTGCCGAGGGCCTGTTGCAGGCTGAAGACGATCCCGAGTTGAGGCTCGAACTGGCGCTCGTCCTGCGCGCCCGTGGAGACGAGGCTGGCGCGCGCGAGCAACTGGACCGCGTGCGCAGCGTGCGCCCCGAACTGGCCCAGCAGGCTGACCTGGCCCACCAGGCTGACCGGCCCGAGCGGGCCGACCAGCCGAGCGCCGCGCCGCGGGAGCGTCCCCCGGGCGAGGACGAGGCCGCGTCGCAGGCTGGGCACCCCGGTGCCGCACCGAGCGATGATGCAGGTCACGCGGAGGCGGGCCAGGAGGGTGGATCCGCCCCCGGCGGACCCGGCGAGGACGCACCCGACGAACGCCGGCTGGCCGAGGCGGCCGTGACCGGATCGGGCGGTGAGGACCTGTCCGAGTGGGCGTCGCAGTTCGATTGGGGCGACCTGCGCGTGACCTTCGACGACGTGGCCGGTCTGGACGAGGTCAAGAACCAGATCCAGTTGCGCATCATCGCACCCTTCCGCCAGCCCGAGATCTACCGCGCCTTCGGGCGCAAGGGGGGCGGTGGTCTGCTGCTCTACGGCCCGCCCGGCTGCGGCAAGACCTACGTCGCCCGGGCCACCGCCGGCGAACTCGGCGCGCGTTTCGTCTCCGTGAGCATCCACGAGGTGGTGGACAAGTACTGGGGCGAGAGCGAGAAGTTCGTTCACGCGATCTTCGAGGACGCCCGGCGCTCCACGCCCACGGTGCTGTTCTTCGACGAGTTCGATGCCCTCGGTTCGTCCCGCGGCCGCGGCGAGTCGCAGTTCTGGAAGACGCTGGTCGATCAACTGTTGCAGGAGATGGACGGCGTGGGCGCGCGCAACCAGGACGTGCTGCTGATGGCGGCCACGAACACACCCTGGAACGTCGACGCCGCCTTCCGCCGGCCGGGGCGCTTCGATCGGGTGCTGTTCGTGGCGCCGCCCGACGCGTCGGCCCGACGTGCGATCCTGGAGCGGGCCGTGGCGGCCATGCCCGGCGGTTCCTCCGTCGAGCTGGCGCAGCTCGCCAAGCGCACCGAGCTGTTCACCGGCGCCGACCTCGTGGCCCTGGCCGAGCGGGCCGGCGAAGAAGCGCTCGGTCGCTCCCTGCAGAGCGGCGAGATCCACGATGTCACGGCCAAGCACTTCGACAAGGCCCTGGCCGCCATGCAGAGCTCGGCCCAGGAGTGGTTCGCCACCGCCCGCAACTACGCCCGCTACTCCAACGAGGGTGGGCAGTACGACGAGCTGACGCAGTACCTCAAGTCGATCCGCAAGTGGTGATGTCGTGGGTGACCGCGCTCGAGGGCGTGCACGAGCTCCGGTCGGGCGCGCTCCCTCGCCGTGGGCGGGCTCAGCCCCGCGTCTCGGCACGCTGGGCGGCGCAGGCCCGAGCCGCTAGGCTGTTGCCTACCATGGTGGACGCTGATGATCTGGGGCGGGGGCGATGAGCCGCGCCCCGTGTCTTCCGAAGGCGATCGCCACGGCGATCGAGGTGGCGACTGGCGGATGATGAGTATGAACCGCAGGACTCTTGGCTGTTTGTTCCTCGTCGCCCTGAGCCTCGGCTGCGTCTCGCGGGCTCCCGTCTCCAAGCTGGCGCAGTCGTCCCCCGACCGGATGCGCATCAAGGACTTCGTCGTGTACTTCTCGAACCGGGTCGAACGGGCCGCGGACGAGATCTCGCTCCAGACGAACGACCCGACCGTCAACCGGCTCACGCTGTACTGGAAGATCCGGGCGATCCCCTTGGCGCGGCAAGGGTTGTTGCTGGCGGACGACCAGGCCGCGGGCCTGCACATCTGGTTGGTGTCGCGCGTGATGCGAAAGTACTTCGAAGCGAAGTCGGGCGCTCCGCTGGGCACGGGCCAGCCGATCGCCATCGCGGCTTCGAAGGAGATCGAGGACCAGGCACATGATCTGGTGGCCACGCTGCTGACCGCTCAGCAGCTGGAGCAGGCCGAACAGGCGATCAAGTCGTTCGTCGACAGCAACGTCGGCAAGACGGGTCTCGACTACACGCCTGAGAAGATCAAGGGCTGGGGCAATGAGGTGAGCTCGGTGCTGCGCAAGCCGCTGGATCTGATCCAGGCGCCGCTCTCGTCGTTGAATCCGACCAGCGGCCTGTCGGACACCGCCCTTGCGATCCAGAACTTCACCGACGAGTTCACGCTGGCCCGTGGCGACGTGCAGCACATGCCTCGCGACCTGCGCTGGCATGCGGAGTTGCTGCTGCTCGACATCGAGGAGTCGGCCCACCTCTCGGCGATGACGGAGGGTGTCGGGCAGGTCGGCGCGAGCGCGAGCAGCCTGGCCGAGACGGCCAAGAACCTGCCCCGGGAGCTGCGAGCAGAGCTCACCGCCTTCACCGAGGAACTCCAACAGAGCTCGGTGTTGCAGTCGGCGCTGAGCGAGGCCAACACGACGCTGGCCGGCACGCAGCGAACGGCGGCGGAGCTCGATGCCATGGCTGCCACGCTCACCGAGACCTTCAATGCCTTCGAGAAGGTCATGGAGATCCTCCAGGCCATGGCCGACGCGCCGGCCGACCCCGGCGCGCCGCCGAGCACGCCGTACGACGTCAACGACTACGGCCGCACCGCGGAGAAGGTGACCACGATGGCCGACGCCTTGACCGCCCTGCTCGTGCAGGCCGACGGGATCGCGAAGACGAAGGAGCCCCCGGCCCTGCTGCTGGACGCCGAAGCGTCGGCCCGGGCCGTCGTGGACCGCGCCTTGCTGGGTGCCGCGGGGCTGGTGCTGTTCACGGCACTGGTTGCCTTCGGCTACCGCGCGGCGGTCTCACGCTTCCACCACTGAGCAGCCGACAAGGCACGCTCAGCGACGTGCGCCGGCGCGCGTGATTCTGGGCTAGTGCTTGCGGCTTGCCGGCGGCTTGCGCACGAGCTCTGCCAGCGGCGCAACATCGTCATGGCCCGCTAGAACCCCGCTTGCAACAGCACGAGGCGTGTGGCGTTGCCGAACATGAGACCCTCGCTGCCGTTGGTGTAGCCCTGCACCGTGACCACGACGTCCTCGAAGCCGAGCAGGCCGGGGGCGATGAAGGGCACGTCGAACTGGCCGGTGCCGTCGATCTTGCCCAGCACGATCGGGCCGATGACCGGGTCGGCCACGGAGTACACGCCCTTCTTGCCGCCGAGCTGCGCGTAGAGCGGAGCGACGGAGACGAAGATGCGCGCGCCTTCGCCGGGCGGGCCGAGGATGCTGAGCGTGCCGGCCTCGCCTTCGCGGATGGTGATCGGTGAGACGGTGCCGCGTCCGGCCTCGGAGAAGTCGAAGTGCTGGCCGGCGTTGAGGATCAGCGCCGTGCCGTCCGGGCCGGGGCTGGCGTCGGACAGGGTGCCGCCCGCGCCTTCGACCACGGCACTGCCCACGGTGCGCAGGATCGCCGAGACACCCGACTGCACCAGGCCGTCACCACCGCCGCAGGGAGCGGGTGAGCCGGGGGGGCAGCCATCGCCACCGGCGCCGCCGGTGATGGTGGTGCCCGACACGAACACGACCGAGGAGGCGAGCACGGCACCGTCCCCTCCGTGTTCACCACCGTTGCTGAAGAAGAGATCGGTTCCGCCGGCACCGCCGGTGACCGTGCTGTCGTAGAGGGCCACGCGGCTGCCGGTCGAGACGGTCATGGCATCGCCGCCGGCGCTGATGCCCAGGTTGAGCAGGTCGATGCCGGGGAAGCCGGCGCCGCCGGTGACGTTGCAGCGCGAGAGCATGACGCCGTCACAGTTGTTGATCACGAGCGCGGGCGCGCCGTCGATGGTGTCCGAGACGCCGGGTGAGCCGACCAGGTTGCAGTCCTCGAAGAGCACGGGCCCGGTGCAGTTCTGCACCACGACCGTGTCGAGCGACGTGCCGGCCAGGATCGGCTGGGCCATGTTGATGTTGCGCACCGTCACCGCAGCGTTGGCGCCGATGTTCTGGATGCGCATGAAACCGATGGACGCACCGGTGGTGTCCCCCACGAAGGTGAGTGACTTGTCGATCGTGATCAGCAGGTCGGGGTCGAAGGGGCCGACGCCCTGGTAGTTGCCGGCGCGCACCAGCACGGTGTCGCCGGGGGCGGCCAGGGCGACGCCGACCGTGAGGGTGGTGGCGTCGCCTGATCCGTCCGGCGCCACCACGACCACGTCGGCGTGGATCGGGGCCGCCAGCGCGAGCAGCGCGGGGAGTGCCAGGGCGGCGGGGACGAGACGCGTGCGAAGGATGCCGAGCGGGCGCAGCATGACAGTTCCTCTCCCAGGACAGGTCTCGTGGTCGCCGACCTGCCCGGTCGTCTCGCCGCGAGGATCTCCATCCTAGCCTGGACTCCTCACCAGGTTCGTCGCGAGGTGGCGCCTGAGCCTTCAGGGCAAGGAGGCGCGGCACTTTCGACGCGGAGGCGGGTGGACACCCCGTCGAGCATCGAAAGGGCCGTTCGACGCAGCCCTGGAGGCTCAGGCGCAACCGCAGCAGAAGCTGGTGAGAAGTCCAGGCTAGAGCCGATTTGGCGGTCCGTGGGGCTCGAATCCGCCTAGGGGCATGCCGGGAGATCGGACCAGACCCGGGGCAGAGAGAGAGGCATCCCGGGGGAGCCCGGGACGGCGGCGCCACGAGCCCGCTCGCACAACGGGAGTCGAGAGATGAGTCGGATGAACAAGGGACGTTTGCGGCAGCGGTCGGCCCATCGGCATGGCGCTTGGGCGCTGCTCGCCCTGTGCCTGGTGGTCGGATCGCTGGCGGCGCAGGGCAGGCAGCCGGTCGCGACCGAGCATCTCGGTCCGGGTTCGGTCGTGTGGTGGCAACCGAAGGGGGACTACGAGCGGCTGGTGCTGACCGTCTCCGGCCCCGGTGAGATCGACCTGCGACACGTGTTCGAGCACGGTGTCGCGCCGTCCTTCCAGGCCGTCGATCACTCCGGCAACCCGCTGCCCGACGGCAGCTACGTGTACGAGTTGAGCGCGGTGCCCAACATCGAGCCGGCCGTGCGGGAACTCCTGCTCGCGGCACGCGAGAGCGGCGAGGACCGGCCGGTTGCCCAGCACCTGCGTGCCACCGGCGTCCTGCCCACGGGGGACTTCGTGCAATCGGGGCACTTCCGGATGCTCGACGGCGGCCTCGTCACCGCCGGCATCGCCGAACCGAGCCATGCGTCCAGCGCCGGGGATCAGGATCCTGGTGGCACGTCGGATCCCGGCTCCCAGGACGACCCGGCCGGCAGCGGACTGCACGCCGGTGATCACGACACGGTCTTCGCGAGCGGCGGCGCGTACACCGGCGCCGCGGGATCCCATGCGGGTGGCAGCGCCTCCGCCGGCCCCGGTGAAACGGACGGCTCCAAGCGCGTCACGACCCAGGGTCCCGCGCCGGTGATCCCCGACCAGGTGTTCCTCGATGACCTGATCATCGACGGCAGCGCCTGCTTCGGCCTGGACTGCGTGAACGGCTACAGCTTCGGCTTCGACACCGTGGTCCTGACCGAGAACAACCTGCGCATCGCCTTCAAGGACACGAGCAACACCTCGCAGTTCCCGTCCAACGACTGGGGGCTCCAGGCCAACGACAGCGCCAACGGCGGCGGGAACTACTTCAGCATCGTCGATCGCGACGCCAACAATCATGTCTTCAAGGTCGAGGCGGGTGCCCCGCACAACGCGCTCTACGTGGATGACAATGGCGACGTGGGCGTGGGCACGGCGACGCCTGTCCTGGAGATGCACGTGTCCGACGGCGACACACCGGGCACGCGTCTGGAGCAGAACGGCTCGCAGGGTTGGCCGCCCCAGACCTGGGACGTCGCGGGCAACGAGACGAGCTTCTTCATCCGGGACGTCTCGAACGGTTCGACGCTCCCGTTCCGCATCAAGCCCGGCGCCTCGAGCAACAGTCTCGTCGTCGAGTCCGACAGCAGCGTGGAGGTGAACCAAGGCAACCTGCTCGTGCCCACCACCAACGTGGGCATCGGGACCGTGGCGCCCACCGAACGTCTGCACGTCAGCGGCGACGACGGCACCACGGTGGCTCTGATCGAGGAGACCGACCCGACCGTCGTGATCCGCAACCTGCTGGCGCTGAACAACACCGGCGGTGTGAGCATGATCATGACCAACACCGACTCGGGCAACTTCTGGCAGATGCAGCACCTGACCGGCGGGAACTTTCGGCTGTCCATGAACGCGGGCGGCAACCAGTTCGTGCTCGACGGCGCGGGCAACCTGGACATCACCGGCACGCTGACCCAGATGTCGGACGTCAACGCCAAGCGGGACTTCGAGTCGGTGGACGGTCGCGCGGTCCTCGAGCAGTTGGTCGAAGTGCCGATCACCCGCTGGTCCTACAAGGCGGACGAGGATCATGCCGACGACGGCGAGCACGCTCCCCGTCACATGGGCCCCATGGCGCAGGACTTCCACGCGAGCTTCGGCCTGGGCGCCGACGAGCGCGGCATCTCGAGCCTCGACGCCAACGGCGTGACCATCGCCGCGGTGCAGGGCTTGTACGAGGTCGTGCAGGAGAAGGACGCGCGCATCCAGGCGTTGGAAGCGCGGTTGGTCGCGCTCGAGGCTGCGCTCACCGATTCGGCCCAGCGCTGAACCCACGACGAGAGCGGAGGAAACACCCATGTCGTCGCTCACCCTGCGGTCCCTCGTCTGCGCGGCACTCTGGCTCACGGCCGGTGCGCACGCCCAGGTTCCCAGCTTCAGCAAGGTCTTCGGACCGGACACGATCGGCGCGGGCAGCACGACCACGCTGACGTTCAGCATCGAGAACCTGACCGGCACACCCGCCATCGACCTGGCGTTCACCGACGTGTTGCCCGCGGGCATGACCATCGCGACGCCCGCGCGACTCGAGAGCTCCTTCAGCGTCGGTGTGGTCACGGCGTCGGCCGGAGGCAACACGATCAGCCTCAGCGAGGGGCGCTTGTCGGGCAACACCACGGAGACGATCCGCGTCGACGTGGTGGCGAGTCCGATCGGGGCCCTGTTGAGTTCATCGGGTGCGCTCACCTCGTCGGCGGGCAACAGCGGTTCGGCCGTCGCCACGTTGACCGTGGCTGCCGACCGGCCGGGCATCAACGCAGGCTTCAGTCCCGACACGGTGTCCTTCGGCACGGCGAGCAGGCTGCGTCTGAAGTTCGTCAACACGGCCAACGCCGCAGACGCGGACTTCATGACGATCACCGTCCAGTTGCCCGCGGGCCTCGTGGTCGCCACGCCGTCCAACCTGTCTCACGATTGCGCCGACGTGTTCCCGCCTTTCGTCAGCGCTGTCTCAGGCACCGAGTTCATCACGCTGTCCAGCGGGTTCGTTCCGGCCGGGGGCCTGTGCGTGCTCGACGTCGACGTGATCGCGACGGTGGCCGGCGACTTCGAGGTGATCACGAGCGAGTTGATCAACGGCTTCCCACCCGGCGTGTCGTGCGGGTTCGCGGGGGCCCCGCTCAGTGTGGCGCCCACCGGAGCGGGGGGCTTCAGCAAGTACTTCACCAACGATCCGGTCGCGCCGGGCGGCACCGTGGAGCTGGAGTACACGATCCGCAACCTGGACCACGACGACCCGCTCACCGGCATCAGCTTCAGCGACGACCTGGACGCGGCGCTCTCCGGTCTGGTGGTCACCAGTCCGGGGATGCTCAACGTGTGTGGTCCGGGTTCGATCTTGTCGACTTCGTCGCCGCTCACTCTCACGGGCGGCAATCTGCCGCCGGGGGGCGTGTGCTCGTTCAGCGTCTCCCTGCAGGTGCCGCCGGGCACCGCGCCGGGGGCCTATGCGAGCACGTCGGGCACGCTCACGGCGGACGGCGGCGTGACCCTGAGTGGAGCGAGCGACACGCTCGGCGTGGGCGCCGTCCCCGTGTTGACCAAGACGTTCCTCGGCGGCCCGGTCACGGCGGGCGGCAGCACGACGCTCGAGTTCTCGATCACCAACACGAGCCCCACCTTCGCTGCGACCAACATCAGCTTCACAGACCCGATGCACGAGTTCATGCAGGGTGCGTCGGTGAGTGGTCTGCCGGCCACCGGCTTCTGCGGAGCGGGCTCGAACCTCACGCTCTCCGAGGCCCAGGGCAACCTGTTGCTGGTCATGACCGGCGGGAGTCTGCCGGCAGGCGGCAACTGCACGTTCTCCGTCACGGTCGACGCACCCGTCGGCGCGTCACCCGGCATCTACACCAACGTGACCACCCCGATCGAAGCGACGATCGACGGCGACAACCTGATCGGGCCCCCGGCCGTGGCCGACCTGGAACTCCTGGGCGCGCCGTTGCTGATCCGCGAGTTCCTCGACGACCCGGTGTTCCCGGGAGACACGGTGACGCTGCAGTACTACCTGGAGCACAGCGCGCAGGCCAGCAGCGACGCCACGTCGATCTCGTTCACCGACGACCTCGCGGCGCTGTTGCCCGGGCTCACGGCGCTGGGACTGCCGGACGTCAACGTGTGCGGTCCGGGCTCGATCCTGTCCGGGACCGGTCTGGTCTCGTTCAGCGGAGGCACGCTCGAGCCGGGGGACGACTGCAAGTTCGTCGTGACGCTCCAGGTGCCGACCGACGCGGCCGTCGGCGACTACCTCAGTCTGAGCAGTCCGGTGAGCGCCGTCGTCGGCGGGGTGGCGACCAGCGAGTCGCCGGCGTCCGACGTGCTCACGATCGCCTCCCCGGTGTGGACGGACCTCGGCAACGGACTGCCCGGTACCGGCGAACTCACACCGCGGTTGCAGGGCTTCGGCGCGCAACTCGGCGACGACCCGTTGCAGATCCTGCTCACCGATGCCCTGCCGGGTGCCACGGCGACCCTCGTGGTGGGCATCGTCAACCTCAGCGCACCGTTCAAGGGCGGCGTGCTCGTGCCGTTCCCCACGTTCCTGATCCCCCTGCCGGTCAACGGACTGGGGGAGATCGACATCAACGCCACCTGGCCCGCGGGCCTCCCGGGCGGCATCGACGTCTACTACCAGTACTGGGTCAGTGATCCGGGCGGGTTCTTCGGCTTCGCCGCCTCGAACGCGTTGCAGAGCACGACGCCCTGACGTCGCGAGGGGGATCGGTGCGCGCCGGGCTCGGCCGGTTCCGGCGCGCTCCCCTCGCACTCGACGTCACGGCGCGGGCGCAGGCAACTCGTGGGTGGTCTTGCCCTTGGGTGTCTTGATCTTCAGCGACAGTCGCGCGAAGCCGACCGATCCATCACTCCCGTCCACCTCGACCACGTAGGCGCCCGTCTCCGGCAACGGCACGGCAGTGGCCGACAGCTTCTTGCCCGAGGGGCTGGTGAGCACGAGGTCGGTCAGGTCGAGCGGCCCGACGCCCGGGGCGTGCAGCGCGACGAGTTGCGGGAGCAGAGCGGCCGGTTGCCCACCCGTCAGTGCGAAGTCCCCTTTGGCCTTCAGGCTCTTGAGCAGCAGCTTCTTGAGCGTGCCGCCCGCGACGGCGTCGAACGGGACGCAGACCGGCGTGTCGGCCGGAGGCGCGATCTCCACGACCTGCTTGGGGATCTTCGGGACGGCGCGCTTCGAGACCAGGCGGTAGCTACCGACCTGCGGTCCCGTGTCGATGATCTCGAGCATGTGCTCGCCCGTCTCCGCCAGTTCCAATTTGGCGATGCGGGCCTTCTTGCTCGACACGACCGACTCGGTTGCCGCGATGGTCTCGGCCCCGCGAGGGTCGAACAGTCGCAGCGCCGGCTCGCAGCCTCCGCTCTTGCAGGTGACGGTGAAGGAGACCCTGGTGCCGGCGACGGCGTCGAAGCGCAGCAGGTGCGTGCCGTCCGGTCCCAGCTCGCCCATCACCTTGTCGCCCAGGGTGATGCTGGCCTCGGCCACGGGCGGCGGCGGCTCGATCCCGGTCTGGCTGAAGCTGAAGTCGTCGACCCAGGACGCGCCGTCGAACTCGATCCAGGCGATGTCGTCTTCGGGGTCGAGGGTGCGGAAGTTGGCGGGGTCGCCCAGGACGGTGGCGTGCAGGCTCTCGACGCTGCCGAGCGGCGTGCCCTCGGCGTTGAACGCGGTGGCGCTGGGCGTGGCGAGGAGCTCCGTCACGAAGAAGAAGCTGGCGCTGTCCACGGGCTCGTCGAAGGTGACGGTCCCGGTCTCTCCGGGCTCCACGCGGTAGGCGGCCGGGGTCGAGGCATACAGGCTGGGAACGCCGACCGTCGTCACGGTCCCGCCGGTCCAGTTGGATCCGAAGAGCGAGAAGTCGGTGGTCCCCAGGTTCGTGATCCCGGTCTCGGCTCCTTGGTCGTCGAAGAAGATGGTGTCCTTGCCGGCGAAGGGCGGAGCGGGGCGGCCGCTGGCGATCGCAGGCAGCACGAGGACGAGCAGGATGCTCATTCCGAGTGCCGACGCGCGGGGCCCGACGCGAGGTCGGGCGAGGCGTGTGCGAGGCTCCGCATGACCGTGCGGGCGGAAGTGGGCTGGGCGCATGGCGTGTGTCGCGTCTCGGGTCGAGGGATGTCGTCGGGCACCGATCGAGGCGTCAGTATGCCGCCGGCCGCTGTTGGATCGAAGCTTCAGGAACCGGGGTTGCGGTGTCGCGTGAGGCTGGGGAGCCCTCCCGCTCAGCCCTTCACGCAGACCACCTGCTTGAGGGTGTGGAGCACGTCCACCAGGTCGCGCTGGGCGGCCATGACCTTGTCGATCGGCTTGTAGGCGCCGGGGGTCTCGTCGAGCACGGCTGCATCCTTGCGGCACTCGACGCCTGCGGTGGCTCGGGCGTGGTCGTCCAGCGTGAACAGCTTGCGCGCTCGCGTGCGCGACATGGCGCGCCCGGCGCCGTGGCTGCAGCTCTCGAAACTGTCGGGGTTGCCCTTGCCGCGCACGATGTAGGAGCACGCGCCCATGGAGCCGGGGATGATGCCCAGTTCGCCCGCGCCGGCGCGCACGGCGCCCTTGCGCGTCACGAACAGCTCGCGACCGTGGTGCGTCTCGCGCTGCACGTAGTTGTGGTGACAGTTCACGACCATGGCATCGGCGCGGAAGCGCGGCAGTTTGCAGCGGCCCAGCGCCTCGAGGATCCCGTCCATCATCAGCTCGCGGTTGCGGCGCGCGTAGTCCTGGGCCCACTCCACGGCGAAGACGTAGTCGTCGAAGTGCCGGGCGCCCTCCTCGAAGTAGGCCAGGTCCTCGTGCGGCAGATCGGCCACGTGCCGGCGCATGTCCTTCCTGGCCAGCGCGATGAAATGGGTGCCGATGCGGTTGCCCACGCCGCGCGAGCCGCTGTGCAGCATGAGCCACACCCGTGACTGCTCGTCGAGGCAGACCTCCACGAAGTGGTTGCCGCTGCCGAGCGTGCCCAGTTGTTCCACGTTGCGTCCGCGATCGAGGCGCGAGTGCGCGGCGACGATGCGCTCGTAGCCGGGCCGCAGCTTGCGCCAGGCCTGCTCGGTGCGCGCGGGCGGCTTGCCCCAGGCACCCCGGTCACCCTTGCCGCCCCGGGACGTGCGGCCGTGGGGCACCGCCTTCTCGATCGCAGCCCGCAGCCCGCGCAGGTCATCGGGGAGCTGCTCGGCGGACAACGAGGTGCGCACCGCCAGCATGCCGCAGCCGATGTCGACGCCCACCGCGGCGGGGATGATCGCGTCGACGGTGGGGATCACGCTGCCCACGGTCGCGCCGATGCCGTAGTGGATGTCGGGCATGGCAGCGACCCACGGGCCGACGATGGGCAGCCGGGCCACGTTGCGCAGTTGCTGCAGCGCCTCGTCTTCCACCGGAACATCGCGCGTCCAGGCCTTGATGGGCACGCCGCCGGTGGTCTCGATGGTGTCGTGTGCAGGCATGGCAGCGCTCGATGGTACCCCTGTGGGCGCGGCGCTGCCCTGGGTTGCTACTGAGGTCGAGCGCCCAGGGTGATCTCGAGTGTGAGCTCGGCTCCTTCGCGCAGGACGGCGACTTCGAGCGTGTCACCGATCTGGTGTTCTCCGAGCACGGAGCGCAGGTCGTCGGCGTCGGCGATCTCGGTTCCCGCCATCGATGTGATCACGTCGTCGGCGCGCAGGCCGCCGTTGGCGGCGCCCGAGTCGTCGACCACCTGGGTGATGCGCAGACCCGCCTCAGCCGCCTCGAACTGCACGCCCAGGAAGGGCCGGCTGGCCATCTGCCGCAGGCGCGCGACGTCACGCTCGCTGGGGAGCAGTACGGTCGAGTCAGGGTGCCGCTCGATCCAGTTGGCCAGCGTGCGCGGGGCCGGCTTGTCGAGGAAGGGCACCGACTGTCCGCGGCGATTGCCGGCCACCGCGTCCATCGTGCCGTCGCTCAAGGGGTACCAGACCGAGTCGCTGTCCCGGTCGTAGAGCACGAACACGCTGTCCATGGTGTATCCGGTCGTCCCGAACTCCACCGCCCGGCCGTCCAGCTCGCGGGTGCACACGGCACCCAGTTCGGCCAGCGGTCACCACAGGACCGCGTAGGGTCTGCCCGCGAACTCGTCGTTCACGACCTCGTGCATGGACATGATCCGGCGCGGGTAGGCGCGCGCGATGCCGTTCACGTACACGCCCAGCACCTCGCTCTCCAGGTCCACACCGCGCTCGGCCAGCAGCGGGTCGTCGTGCGCGACGAACACCGGCTGCTCGACCGAGGGGATGGTGTCCTTGCCGATGCCGTGACTGAAGCCCACCGGGTCGATCAGTGCGTCGGTCAGGTCGAACCACTGCGTCTCGGTCGCGTCCTGCTCGCCAGCCGGCTCTGCCCCTTCGCCGTCGGTGTCTTCCTCGCCGGTCGGACCGTTGGCCCACAGCAGGGTGCGTCCGTTCTGCTCGACGATGGGGCGGTCGTGGTGCGGCCACTCGAACGCCTCGGCCACGGGGTCGCGGGGTACGGCGCCAGCGCCGGGTCGGTATTCGTCGAGGCCGCCGCAGGCCGAGGCGGCGGCCAGGGCCAGGATGAAGAGCAATCGACAGCTGAATCGGTTCACGTGGCAAGCTCCGCGGGGGTTACAGAGCATTGGTTCTGGTTCGAAGGCGCGCAAGGCCATCCCCTCCGGGACTGCGGCGACATGCGGGTGGACGCGGGGCAGATCAAGCCGTGCGCGGCGCGGCCGTGTACTCGCTCCGGCGCGGGGACGGTGTGGCACGCCGATGACCAGCGCTGCCGTGTCGCGCTTGCGGGACGCCACGTCCTCGCCCTTGGTCAGTGGCGCGGCATGCGGTTCTGATCGATCCACGAGGCGCGCTCGCCGTTCGGGTGCGGCTCGCAAGGGGAAGCGTCGTTGGAGTCGTGCATGTCGTTCGCGGTGCTGTTTGCGTGCGTGCTGTGTGGTTCGTCGTTCGGTCGCATTGCGGTGCAGGCTTGTGATGAGCTCGGGTGGGACCCGGGCGCAGTCATGAGCTCGGTGATCCAGGTCGACGGCAACGCCCACGTGGAACCCGAACTCCAGGTGCAGATGCACGGTGCGCCCGACGAGAGCGTGCTCGACCTGCCGCCGGGCATCAGCAGTCAGCACGAGAGCGAGTGCGGGCTCACGTGCCCGGTAGGTGATCGCTGCAACGAGGGCACGCTCTCCACCGAGAGTGCGGCGGCGAGCAACCGCGTCTCGCTCACGATCCGGGAGGACGGGCTCGCGCTCGTGGCGCTGCACGATCTGTCGTCGAGCGCCACGTCGGGCGGCGACTGCCTGGGCTGGGACTGCGTGGGCACGAGCACCTGCTCGGGCGAACCGCTCGCCTGCGCTGCCGGTGCCTACGTGGGTTGCGAGGTCACGTCGCGCCTGACGGCTCCCTTCCGTCTCGCCCGTCCGACCGGCCTGCGGCTCGTGACGGAAGGCTCGCAGGCGTGCGACGCGTCGTCGTTGATCGATGTCCTCGTCCGGGAGCCGGGGGGCAAGCCGCTGGCGAGACTCACGGACTACGGTGAGCAGGCGGCGCTGCTCGACGCCGGGCACTACGTGCTCGAGGTCACGCTCACGTCGATCTCCCTGGTGCAGTCCTGCTACGGCGAGGGGCAGCAGGCGGTCTGCTTCGACGTGTTGTCCATGGCCATGGAGCTCGAGGGCTTCACGGCACTGGGCCCATGGACCGACCTGGGCGGCGGCGTCGCGGGGACGTCAGGCCGGCCGTGTCTGTCCGGCTTTTCCGACCTGCAGCCCGGGAGTGCCGTCGACCTGGTGCTGAGCGGTGCGTCAGCGGCATCCGAGGCGTGGTTGTTCATCGGCTTCGGGCTGGCCTCGGTGCCCTTCAAGGGCGGCACGTTCGTGCCCGACATCGCGCCGCCCGGCTTCTACCTGTCGCTGGTGACCGACGCCGAGGGTGAGCTGGTGGTGAGCAGCAGCTGGCCCGCGGGAGTCCCCGCCGGGTTCGTGAGCTACTACCAGTTCTGGGTGCTGGACGCGGGCGCGCCGTTCGGCGTCAGCGGCTCGAACGGAGTGGCGGCGACGGCTCCGTGAGGTCGTCGGGCGTCTCTGGCTCGGACGCCCGAGAGTCGGGCGCTTGGTGGTCGGGTGGTCGGGTGGTCGGGTGGTCGGTGGGGGTCGGGGTCCCGGTCGTCGTACCACAGCCCTTTGTGCTTCCGGTCCCGCATGCCGCGGCGACCGCGCAGCGAGAGCCGCAGCATGTCGCCCAGCAGCTTGCGGGCCGAGTGCGTGCGCAGCTTGCGCCCGGAGGTGACCACCCGCTCGCGGATCCAGGCGTAGGGCCCCTGCTTCGACAGGGCTCGCGAGAGTTCGTACTCCTCGGCGGCGTAGAGCGACTCGTCGAAGCGTCCGGCTGCCTCGAAGGCCTCCCGGGTGCAGAACAGGAACGCGCCGGACGCCACCTTCTTCAAGGGGTAGGCCCACAGCAGGCCGCGTAGCAGGGCGCGGCTCCAGAGTGGCACGTGTCCGTCCCAGGTGACATCGGCACCGCCGTACACGGCCCCGCCGGCCACCGCCTCCAGCGTGCCGGCGAGCGCGGCGGGGGTGATGCGTGTGTCGGCGTCCACGAAGACCAACACCCGGCCGCGCGCGGCGAGGGCGCCGGCGTTGCGCGTCGCTGCGATCTGGCGGTTGTCACAAGAGACCACGCGGGCGCCGCATGCAGTGGCCGTGGCGGCCGTGCCGTCGCTGGACCGATCGTCGGCCACCACGATCTCGTACTCGAGACCGACGTCCCGTGACGCCTGCCGGATGGCCTCGATCGTGGACGGGAGCAGGTCGGCCTCGTTCCACGCGGGGATCACGAAGGACCAGCGGCCTGGGGTGGTCATCGAGGCGAGCATCGCTCCGCCGGGGTTGCGGGTGCAAGCGCTCCAGGTCGCCGCGGGCCGCGCTGTGTCCGACTCCGGGTCGCCGCGCGCGGACGATTCGCCGCAGAAGATCGGCGGAACCTTGCGTGACGGGCTCGGTTCAGCGGGGCCGGAGTGATCTCCCCGGTGATCCCGTCGGGCGGCGGTGGGGAGACATCGCGGCCCCGTCGGAGCGTGCCGGGTGGATTCGACCAGGACTCGAGCGCAGCGTTCGCGTTGTTCCGAGGTGACACGTCGGCGGACGCTGGCGCTGTCGTGTGCCCTGGGTGTGCTCGCGGTCGTCCTGTGTGCCTGGGCGATCGTGGGCCCGGAGCGGGCGGGTGGTGAGCTGGTGGGCCCGGAGCTGGTGGCGTCGTCGGCGCGTGGGTGGGCGCCCGCGGACCTCCCGGCACCCGCGACAGCGTTCCCCGGTGTCGCCCCGGTCAGCCCGGCGCCCGTGCCCCTCGCGGACGATCCGCAGGTGCGCGCCGCCGGCTCGCGGCATGCGTTGTTCGAGGCCGGGCCCGACGACACCTGGACCTCGATCGTCGTGCACATGGTCCACCCGCTGTACGGGGGACGCGGCGTGGAGCACGTGTCGTTCGAAGTGCTCGAGGGCCCCCAGGTGGAGTTCGAGTTCGACGCCGGGCGCCGTTGGAAGGTGCTCGTCCCGCAGCAGACGCGCATGACTGTGCGCATGCACGCGCCGGGCTACAAGCCGCTCCGCAAGACGTTCGACACGCGACGCCGGAACGGTCCGTCGCCGAGCGGCATCGTGTACCGGGTGCTGATGGAACCGCTGGTGGATCAGTGGATCCAGCTCGTCGACCAGGGCGGTCGAGGCGTGCGGCACGAGCGCGTGCGCCTGGTGTGGAAGGACGGTCGCAAGGAGGTCGTGGTGGTGGGCAAGTGGTGCGTGGCGCAGCTCCCGAGGCCGTGGCAGGAACTCGCGCAGGCCTACCCCATCGGTCGCCTGATCTCCGGAGAGCGCCGGTTCCGACACGCGCCGTTGGCCATGCAGACGCCGTTCATGCGCGCGGTCGAGTCGGGGCGATCGGAGGGCTTCACCGGCGGCCGTCTCGTGCGTCTCACTGCCGAGCGGGTCGCGGGGGGAGGCTGAGGGGGGCCGCGGGCGAGCATGTCGCCCGTTAGCACGCTCGGGGTCAGGGGCGTACCGGGCTCAGCTTGCGCGGCGCACCGTGGTCGGCCGCGAGCCGGGTGGTGACGTTCGTGTCGGCCAGGGTCGTCGTGTCGAGCGGCGCGGCGGGTGTGACGTCCAGGTCCAGGCGGGCGCGACGGATGTCGCGGAAGATGTCGTCCCAGCCGGCGAGTAGTTCGCGTTCGTCAGCCCGAGACATCCACGGTGCGCGGAAGCGGCAGGACAGCTCGCGCCAGGCGAGCGACAGGGCGCTGCGCGTGGCCGTCTGCAGCTTGCTCGTGTGTCGGGTTCCGCGCAGGCCGCCGATGGCCTGGCGCAGTGCACGGCGGCGCTGGCGGTAGAAACGCAGGAAGATGCGCAGCTTCTCCCGGGCGAGACGCCAGCGTCCCGCGTCGCCGAAGGTCAGGCGGGGCACGAACCCCAGGCCTTCCGGGACGTGGCGGAACCAGTCGCGGTCGATGCGGATCGCGCCCGCGTCATACAGACTCAGGAACAGCTCCGTCCCGGGCAGCGCCAGGTAGAAGGTGACGCTCACGTCGGTCACGCCGCGGGCGGCAAGCTCGTCGAGCAGCGCCAGGTTCTCGGCGCGCTCGGCGGCGGTCTCGTGCGGAAAGCCGATGACGAAGAAGACCGAGACGTTGAGCCCGGCGTCGGTGGCCGCGTCGATGCTGGCCATCAGGGCGTCGGTCGCCATGCGCTTCTTCACCAGCCGGCGCGTCGTCTCCGAGGCGGCTTCCGGCGCGTACGCCATGGCGACCATGCCCGATCGGCGCAGCAGGTCGGCGACCTCGGCGTCCACGGCCTCGGCCCGCGTGCCGCTGGGAAGTTGCCAGGTGATGTCGAGCTCACGTCGCAGGAGTTCGGTGCAGAAGGCCACGATCCAGTCCTTGCGCAGGATCGCGGTGAGATCGTGGAAGGGGAAGTTGCGCGCGCCGTAGGCCCGTACCAGGTGCTCGATCTCGTCCACGACCGCCGCCGGGTCGCGCGGCAGCCAGCGGGTGGTCCACATGTTCGGCGAACTGCAATACGTGCACTGGTACGGGCAGCCGCGCGTGGCCAGGAGGGGGATCGTGATGTGCTCCGACCACATGCCGCCCACGTAGCGATGGGCGTTGTAGGCGGCGATGTCGAACAGGTGCCAGGCCGGCCGGGGGATCGAGTCCACGTCCTGCGTGCGCGCCCGGCGACGGTTGACGACCAGGCTGCCGTCCCGGTCGCGCCAGGCGATGCCGTCGATGGTGGGGAGCGCGGCCTGGCGTGCCCGCTCGTCGCCGGAGGTCCGCTCGAGCGTTGCGATCAGTTCGACCGCCGTCTCCTCGCCCTCGCCCAGCACGAGCACGTCGGCGAGCGAGGTCGCCAGACTGAACTCGGGCATGGCGCTCACGTGCTCGCCGCCGACGACGATGGTGACGTCCGGACGGGCCGCTTTCAGCTCCGCGATGAGCTGACTTGCCGCCGGCCATTCGTGGGTGAAGCCGACACTCACCCCGACGGTACGCGCTGCTGCGGGGATGCGCTCGACCACCGCAGCGGGCGTCAGGCCGATCAGGAAACCCTGCAAGTAGCGCGTGGTCTGCTTCGGCGCCTCGGCCACCGCGTCCACCACGACGACGCGCGTGCCGGCCTGCTCCAGCGACGCTGCGATGTAGGCCAGCCCCAGCGGCGGCGTCACCGATGACGTGGAGAGCCGCAGGGACTCCACCGCGGCCGGGCGCACGAGACACACCGTGGGGCGCGCCGCGCCGGCACGCCCGCCGGTTTCCGGGGCCCGCTGCCCGACGGGAGCCTGGGCGCTCACGAGCGCGGCTCGCGCGGTGCGGTCGTCGACAGTGCGGTGGCGCCGTCGACGGCCAGCAGCAGTAGCCAGGGAGTGAAGTGGAACGCCAATCGCTGCCCGCTCACGGTGACCTGCCAGACGGGATCGATGTGATTGAGGAGGATCACGCCGGTGTACAGGGCGGCGTGCCCCAGGAGGAGCGCTTCCCAGCACAGGATACGACGGCCGACGGCCTGCGGGCATCGGCGGCCCAGGCCCAGGGTGGCGAGCACGAGCGCGGCGATGACGTGCAGCGCGGGCAGCCGGCCCGCTGCGGTCACGGGCAGGGCCATTCCCGTGAGCAGGTGGCTCACCACGTCAGGCAGCGCGGCCAGTCGTTCAAGGGGCGCGGAGCTCGACAGACGCCCCGCACCGACGGCGTGGAGCGCGCACAGCAGCGGCCAGGTGCAGACGATCAGCAGCAGGACCCCGACCGGCCAGAGGACATGCGCCGGGCGCGTGCGGCGGATCACGCCGAGCGTGAGCCAGACGGCGACGGCCACGGCGGCGACGACGCCTTCGTCCTTGGTCAAGCCGAGCGCGGCTGCCCACGCCATCAGGCGCCATGCATCCCCGGAGGCAGCCGGCGTGCTCAGTTGTCGACGGATCTCGTTCGCGAGGCACAGCAGGCCGGCGACGAGGAACAGGTCGGCGTACCCCGACTCCGCGAGGGGCACGGCGGCGGGGACGGCCGCGAAGAGCAGAGTCACCCCGTAGCCGGCGGCTCGCGGTCGCAGCCTGCGAGCGATCGCCCAGACGCCCAGGATCCACGCAGCCCAGGGCATGACGAACAGCGGCTTGACCAGGGCGGCTCGTCGGTCGCCCGCGGCGAGGAAGACCAGCGCTTCGTTGAAGGCCAGCAGCGGGGGGTAGTCCCGGCTGTGCCAACCGAAGGTCGTGGTGCTGGCCATGGCGTCCAGGGCGGGGCCCCGTTCGGTCTCGAAGAAGCGCGCGGTCGTGCCGTAGACGTGGACCGCGTCGGAGGTGTGCAGCGGCACGCGCAGACTGATGCTCGCCACGGCGGCGGCGGCGACGAGCGTCAGCACGCAGAGCGCGCGGTCGCTCCCGGAACTCGCGCGCGCTGCTGTTCCCAACAGCCGTGCCAATCGTCGCCGTTGCCACCACGCGGCGACCCACCACGGCGCGAGCACCGGGCCCAGTCCGAAGGGGATACCCACGACGCCGTAGGCCAGCATGAGCATGGCCAGGGCGGCCGGGCCCAGGACGAGCGCGGCCGCCAACGCGCCCGGGAGCGAGAGCCACGGCCCGAGATCCTGTTCCTCTCCGCTGGAGGGAGCCGCGTACAGCCAGCTCCACACGACGGAGCCTGCCACGAGTTGCGTGATCAAGACGAGGGCGACCCAGGCGACGTTCATCGCACGATGCGCACGAGTCGACTGCCCTCGACCGTGGCCACTAGCCGGAGCCTGGGGGTCTCGGCGGGCCAGGGGATGCCATCGCCGTACATGATCACCCAGTCAGCCCAGGCGAGACCCGCCTCGAAGCGTTCGGGTGTGAGCCGGCGATCCTCGCGTTCGAGACGTTCGTACCAGTCGCTGACGATCCGCGGCCAGTGCAGGCTCGCCGTCGCGGGTGCCGTGAGCAAGGCGTCGTCGAGCGCTTGCAGCGCGCGCCAGCGCCGAGGCAGCAGGTGGAAGGCCCAGGGCAACGGGTGGGGTTCACGGGTGACGATCAGGACGCGCGCATCATCCGGCACGTGCTCGAGCAGTGCGGGCAGCACGCGCTGCGCGCTCATGCTCGGGTCGGTGTGGTGTGGCAGCAGTTCGGCTAGTCGCTGCGTGCGCTCGTGCAGGCCGTTGAGCGTCAGACCGCAGAGCACCGCCTGGGCTGCACCGAGCAGCAGCAATGCGGTGGCCCATCCGGTGCCGAGTTGGGCCTTCTGGTCCTGCCCGGTGCTGTGCCCCACGACATCCTCCGTGCCCACGCGGCAGGCCCCATGGTATCTGCGCGGGGGCCGCCACGCTGCGTTGAGCTGTTGCGGCGCCGCGGCCGCGGCCTTGCACGCCAAACGAGCGCCCGTCGATTGCGATCGACGGGCGCTCGTGTTCGTTGCGCAGGACCTCGGCTGCGTCCGAAGAGCAGCGACCGCGCGGCGCCGATGCGCTGGGCGCTGTGTCTCGCTCCGCCGCCACGGGGATCATGCATCCGCCGAAGCCCGTGGTTGCGTTCACCGGTGCAGACGAGTTCGACGCCGCACGCTCACGAGTCGCGCGACACGTGAACGCGGCGCGCCGTGGCGCGCAGCCTGCGCCGCGCGGGTTGCACGGGAGCCCACCATGGGGATCTTCGCTACGGTCGTGTTGTGCATCGTGACGCTCAGTGCGCCTGGTTGGGCACACGGCGGGCAGTACAAGGGGCCGGGGGACGCGGGGAGCAACACGGGCGGTTCCGGCGGCACGGTGCGCCCCGGCGACTCACCCGGCGGCGGAATGAAGCCGGGGCCGGGACGTCCGGGTGGGCGGCAGGGTGGCGTGCCGGACGCGGGCGGCACCACGGGACGCGGCACGCCGTTGCGCGGTGGCGGCGACAAGCAGGGGAGCACCGGCGGATGGGAGTCCTCGGGCCCCGGCTACGACGTCTGGGAGTTCTGGTGGGAGCACAACAAGGACGCGTTCCTGGCACTCAAGCAGCGCATGACCCTCGAACGCCCCTCGTCCGGCATCAACGTGCTCACGCGACGGGGGAGGCACGAGTCCCGAACCGCCTCGCGCCGGCCGCATCTGCAACGCGTGGTCGATGACGTGATCCCCGACTTCATCGAACTGCTCGGGAGCAGTGAGGACCGCGACATCCTCGACTCCACCGTGCTGGCCCTCGGGCGCATCGGCCGGGCCGGGAGCGTCAACGTGATCCTGCCGGCCGTGTTGCCCCTGCTGCGCCACGACGAGCTGACCGTGCGCGGCGCGGCCACACTCGCCCTCGGCGTGCTGGGCTCGGAGGATGCGGTGGAGACCCTGCAGCAGCTCGCCGGTGACTCGTCGGCCGGCCGGACCGCCGTGGGGCAGAGCCGGGTGTCGAACCGGGTGCGTGCCTTCGCCGCCCTCTCGCTGGGCCTGATCGACACGCCGGACGTGGTCGACTCCCTGGCTGCCCTGGTCGACGACCTCAGCGACGCGGAGAAGGACGTGAAGGTCTGCGCTCTGCTCGCGCTGGGCCTGGTCCAGGGCGAAGGCGCAGCGCCCGCGCAGCAGTACCTCGTGCGCAAGCTCGCCGACCGTTCACTCGACCAGACCGTGCGCAGCTACATCCCCACGTCGCTGGGCAAGCTGGCGACGCCTGGTGAGCGCGTGCTGATCGAGCCGCTGATGGAGACCTTCGAGGAACGGGACACCGAGAACCTCGTGCGACAGTCGGTGGCCATCGCCCTGGGTCGCATGTGCTCCATGGCCGACGCCGATGTGGTCGACTCACTCATGGACTACGTGCGCGAAGGGCGCGACGCCCAGACCCGTCACTTCGCCTTCATCAGCCTGGCCAAGATCGGCGCCCGGGACGAGCAACCCGAGCTGCGCGAACGCGCACACGCGCGGCTGGTGGACCTGCTCATGCGCGAACTCGACTCGGGCAAGGCTTCGCGCAAGACCCACCGTTCGTGGGCGGCCCTGGCCGCGGCGCTGTACGGCCGCTCCCAGGCGCGCGAAGCCGCGCGCATCATGGAGTCGGTGCAGGTCGCCTACGAACGGGAGAAGGACCCGTCGTACAAGAGCGCCGCGGCGATCGCCCTCGGTCTGCTCGGTGTGCGCGACGCGGGGGAGGCCCTGACCGGTGACTTCCTCGACTCCCGGGACCAGGACTTCCGCGGCTACTGCGCCGTGGGCCTGGGACTGATGGACTACCAGCCGGCGTCGGCGCACCTGCGCAGCCAACTGCCGGACAAGACGATCACCCCGACCTTCCGCCTGCAGGTCGCGACGGCGCTGGGGTTGATGGGCGACGTGGAGACGATCGACATCCTGGTCGAGACGCTGCGCTCGGCCCAGACCCTCGGCGTGAGTTCGGCCGTGGCCCGGGCCCTGGGTCTGATCGGCGACCGCAGTGCCGTCGATCCGCTGCAGGGGCTGGCCCGCGACGAGGACAAGGCCGAACTCAACCGCGCCTTCGCGTGCGTCGCCCTGGGCATCGTCTGCGAGAAGACGGACCTGCCCTGGAACGCGCGCATCAGCGAGGACAACAACTACCGCGCCCGCGTCCCCGCCGTGGACGAAGTGCTCGACATCCTGTGAGCAGTCCTTGCGTCACGGCAAGGGGACGGGGCAGGCGGGTTCGGCGCCGCCGGGGAGTGACCGTCGGGGGGCAGCAGCCGTCCGGTCAGTTCTCGCCGACGATGATCTTCAGGCCGTTGGTCAGCGACACGCCGTTCGATGCACCGGCATCGACGAAGCCCTGCTGCAACACGATCTGGAGTCCCGGTGGCACCGTGATGTCGAGCGAGGCGGGCAACACGATCGTGCCCAGGATGCTGGCCTGGATCGGCACCTGGATCACCAACGGGATCGTGTACAGCGTGCCGCCCTTGAACGGGACCGCGCCCTCGTCGAGGGAGATGAACATGCTGCCGATGGAGTTGGGGAACACCGCTGCGGTCTGGATCTGGAAGTTCGGGCCGCCGGGGATGATCTCGCCGGTGCCGTACAGCACGGGGATGCCGAGCTGACCGGGGTGACCCGGTTCGATCTCGATGAACTGGCCTGGGTTCACGTAGGTGTAGCCGTTGACCAGCGTGTCGGAGCCGTTGCCGATGGCGGTCACGTCCACCGCACCGGCGCCGCCGACCTGGGGCGTCGTGACCTGGATCGTCTGCGCGTCGAGCACGAACAGGTTCGTGCCGGAGACGCCGCCGAACTGCACGTCGGTGACGCCCACGACGGTGGTGCCGGTGATGGTGACCACCTCGCCGCCGCCGATCAGGCCCTCGTCCGGCTCGATCATGGTCAGCGCCGGCGTGGGGTTGGTCGTGTAGGTGAACGCGTTGGGCAGCGTGTCGGTCCCGAAGCCGTCGGTCACCGCCACCGCGACGGTCGTGCCCGAGGTGCCGGCGGGGGACGTCGCGCGAACGGCGGTGTCGCTGACCTCGACCAGGTTCGTCCCGGGGACGCCACCGAAGGTGACTTCGTTCACGCCGTCCATGCCCGTGCCGATGATCGTCACCACCGTGAGGCCGCCCTCGGGGCCGCTGGTGGGGGTGATGATCGAGATGTCGGCCGGGTTCTCGTCCGCGAACGGATCGAAGGCGTCGATCGAGGTGACGCCGGTGCTGTTCGGGTCGAGCCAGGTGGCGATGTTGCTCTCGTTCCAGAAGGTGTGGAAGCGACCGTACTTGCCGTCGAGGCAGCTGCTGCCGCCGGTGAGCACGCCGCGCAGACGCCGGTTCTGGTCCCACATCGGGCTGCCCGAGCTGCCGCCCGCGGTGCCGCCGTTCTGGAACTGCAGGTCCCAGACCTTGATCGGCCCCAGCCCGATGAAGTTGCTGGTCGTCGCGAAGCCGCCGTTGACGTCGATCGAGATCTTCTTCGGCGAGCCGCTCGGGTGGTGCAAGGACATGCCGAAGGTCGGGTTGGACGAGGAGCGGGTCCAGCCCGCGTAGTAGGGGTTGAAGCTGTCGGGGATGCTGCCGTTGAGACGCAGGAAGCGGCCGTCGGTGTCGACGTCGCTGGCCAGCAGCACCGCGCCGGACATGTTCTGGTTGCTGGGCAGGCTCCCGGTGCCGCAGCCGGAGAACTGGTAGTTGAAGCGCACGACGACGGAGCTGCCGGTGCCGCAGTGGTTGGCCGTGTACAGGTAGGGCGTCTCGTCGTTCTCGGTGTTGTTGATGATCACGCCCGAGCACAGGCCGCCGAAGTAGAGCGTGCGCACAGCGGCGCGCTTCTCGTCGTCGTAGGGATCGCCGTCGGGGCAGTTCGCCTCGACGAAGTTGCAGCCGTCCCCGAACTGGCTGCCGATCGCCGGCAGCCCGGCCTCGATGGCGAAGATGTCGGCGTAGTCATAGATCAGTCCGTACAGCTGCAGGTGCACGCTGCGCGCGCCGCCGTCGTGGTCGAGCGGCTGGTTGTACTCGAGGATGACCGAGTCGCCGGGGAAGGGCTCGACCACGAACTCACCGTTGTGGATGCGGTTCTTCTGGGTGTACGCGCCGAAGACCTGCTCCTGCCCGTCGTCGTAGAGGAACAACCTGCCGCCCGGCGGGAGGTCGTACTCGGCGAACTGCACGCCCAGGCTGAAGGCATCGGGGGCGACGAGGCGCACCCGACCGACGAGGTGCTCACCGTCGTCGCTCACACCCCACTCGGCCACGTCCTCGAACGTGATCGGCAGCTCGATCATCGTGCCGTAGCGCAGCGGGCCGACGACCCCTTGCGCCTTGTTGTCGGCGTCTTCCTGCTGGAGCGCGTTCACGTCCGGTGCGGGCACCACGAAGGTGGGCACGTCCTGCGTGCGTGGGCTGCCCTTGGGCGTGCCGTCGTGGCGGACCTGGGCGGAGCCCGGTGCAGCCAGAGCGACGAGGGCAAGGCCGGCGAGCAGTGCGGCCTGGACGGAGTGGGAGATCGAGCGCATCGCGTCCTCGGTTTTCGGGGAGGGGAGGGACAACGGCGACCACGGGCGAGTTCGGGGTTCGGGGGGCCCGAGGTCGCAACAGCAGGGCACGAAACTACCAGACCTCGAAGGGCCGTGTTGTCGTGCACGAGTGTTGTTCAACGATTCGGGGGTGGGGGCGCGGCGAGCAGAGAGCGGGGTGCGGGGCGGATCGGAGTCGGCGAGGGACGGCCTCAGGGGGCGCGCGCGCTGCCGAGAGGATCGGCCGTCCGAGGCCCGTCACTCGACCGAAAAGCCCGGAATCGGCGGCCTCGGGTAGGATCGGCCGCACTTCTCGGCGCCCGGGGCTGGTGGCGTGGAGAGCGTTCTTGCCGGTCTGCGGGCCGGTCATCTCGAATCGGGAGGAGTGGGCGCCATGCGGACGGTCTCCATCGTCGTGTTGGCTGGGGTGCTGTGGGGCGGGGGCGGGGAAGCCGCCGCGCAGGCTTTCACCTTCGTGCGCATCGCCCAGGACTTCGAGCCCGGGCTGGGCTTCATCAACGGCAACGTGCCGCCCGACATCGCGACCGACGGCACGGTGATCTTCGCGGGGAGCGAGCCGGCCACCGGTGAGCCGCGCCTGTTCGTGGGCGACGGCGGCCCGTTGTTCGCCATCGTCTACCAGCCGTCCGGGTACAGCGACGTCAAGAGTCCGCAGGTCAACGGCAACGGGGACGTGATCTTCCGCGCGCGCCGGGAGGACGGCGCCGACGACTACCTGGGCATCTACCGCACCACGAGCGTCGGCGGCCCGATCCTCACGCTGTACGAGACGCTCGACGTGCCCTTCGATCCGGACCCGTCGCCACCCCAGTCGAACGTGGTCCTGTCCGAGGTGGGCCAGGTGGCGGTGAGCACCATCGTGAACGGCGACGGGGCCCTCTTGCGCGGCCCGGTGGCGGGCCCGCTCGACGTGCTGCGCGACGGCAGCGGCACCTACTTCAACACCAAGGAGGTGGCCTTCAACGACGCCGGCACGCTGGGCGTGCAGATGGAGTACACCGATCCCACCATGGGCCTCTCGCGGGGCATCCTGCTGTTCGACACGCCGGGCGACACCTTGGACACGATCGACACCGCGATCGAGAAGCTGGGCGTCAGCGTGCAGCCCGTGCCCTCGATCAACGCCGCCGGTGAGGTGGGCTTCTCGCTCACCGCCAGCCCCACGACCACGTTCTACGACCCGCCGGATGATGCGGCGGGTGACGTCGTGGCCGTGATCGACTACATGCCGGGCGTGTACGTCTCCGTGCCCACGCCGTTCGGGTTCGTCAACGACGTGCAACTGATCGCCGACACGAGCGGCGCCTTCCAGAGCTTCGGGAAGGTGCTCATGTTGGACGACGGCGTGGTCTTCAGCGCCAGCTTCGACTCGGGCGGCGGCGTGATCGAGCAGGGCATCTTCGCCGGTCCCGATCCGGTGGCCGACAAGGTCATGCAGACCGGCGTCGACCTGCAGATCAACGGCGACGACTACTTCTTCTCGATCGTGCGCTTGGGCGAGGCCACGGATGGCAACCGCTTCACGATCCAGACCAGCGACTTCAACACCACCGACCAGCAGGTGTGGCGGGTGGAGGTGGACTTTCCCAACGCGCCGCTGTTCATCCGCGGCAACGTCAACGGGGACGCCAACGTGAACTTCCGCGACCTGCGCGCGCTGCTGCGCTTCCTGGCCGGGAGCGGCGCGCCGCTCGGGTGCGCGGACTCCGCCGACGTCCAGGACGACGGCGTGATCGACGGCCGCGACGCCTTCGCACTGTTGCTGCACCTGATCACCGGACTGCCGTTGCCCGCGCCGTCGGGTACTTGCGGTATCGATCCCACCCCCGACGAGTTGGATTGCGGTGACGACGGCCCCTGTCCCTAGCAGCCCGTCCGGAAAGTGCTCCGGTGCTGCGGGCGGCGGCTGCTAGGGTCGTTCCGAGCGAGACCGTCCCCGCGTAGCCGACGAGCCTGAGCATTCCTCCTACCAAGCGTGTGATCGCGGTGGCTGCGCTCGTGGGGGCGACGTGGGTCGCGCTCGCGCTGTGGTTGCTGCCCGACTACGGGCCCACCTGGGACGGCGTGCTCGGCGAGCACCCGCTCGCGCACAACCTGCTCGCGTTCTACGCGGACGGAGACGAGGCCTTCCTCGACCTGCCCGACGTGGAGACCGTGCCCGACGTGGCCCGGCCCCGCGCCCGGGAGCAGCACTTCGAGCTGCGGCTGCCCGGTCGCCGCGACTGGTTCCAGACGAGTTGGCTGGCCGCGCTGCTGGCCGGAGCGAGTTGCCACCTGGCGTACGGAACGCTGGGCGTCATGTCCTCGTTGAGCGCGCACCACCTGGTGCCGGTGCTCAGCGCGGCGATCGTGCTGGTCGCGTTGGCGGTGTTCGGCGGCCGGCGCTTCGGCCTGGGTGTGGGCGTGCTGGCCGCGCTGTTGCTGGCGACCTCGCCGCGCTTCTTCGCCCACGCGTTCAACAACCTCAAGGACGTGCCCGAGACGGCGCTCTACACGCTGGCGTACCTCGCCGGCTTCGGAGCGCTGACCCGCGGCGGCGCCCGCCGGTGGGTGCTGACGGGAGTGCTCGCCGGGATGGCGTTGGCGCAGAAGGCCAACGCCCTGTTCCTGTTCCCGCAGCTCGCTCTGCTGGCCCTTGCGGTGCCACCGGCGCAGCGCACGCGCAGGTGGGCGGGCGCGGCGGCATCGAGTGTGTTGACCGCTCTGGCCGTGTACGTCGCGGTGTCGCCCATGTACTGGCACGACCCGCTGGGTGCGCTGCGCGACTACGTGGGGTTCATGTCGGCCGTGGGCAACACCCTGGTCGCCCAGGGTGGGGCGCCTTCCACCGGCATGGCGGCGGCATCGATCGTGGATCCCCACGGCGTGCTGCACGTGCTCTGGACCACGCCCCTGCCGCTGCTCGCGCTGGCGTTCGTGGGCTGGACGACCCGTGGCCTGGGGCGCGCCGAGCGGGCCCTGTTGGTGCTGGGCGTGGCGGTGCCCGTCGGACGCACGTTGCTCCCGGGTATGCGCAACTTCGACGGCGTGCGTCACCTGCTGGAGTTCATGCCGCTGTTGTGCCTGGCCGCCGCGTTGGGAACGGCGACTCTGGTTCGCGGGCTCGTGGGCCCCGGTCGGGGGCGCGCCGTCGCCGGCGTCCTGCTGGGGGTGGCCGCCCTGCTGCCCGGCGCGCTCGCCACGGCGCGCACTCACCCCAACGGCATCGCCTACTACAACGCGCTGGTGGGCGGTGCCGGAGGCGCCCAGGCTCGCGGCGTGCGCGGTGCCACGGACTATTGGGGCAACACCTACTGGCAGGGACTGGCGTGGCTCGGGCGCGAGGGCACCCATCGGGCGTCGTTGCTCGTCCCGGTGGCGCCGCACGTGGCGGCAGCGGCCGAACCGGTGCGACTGCGCGCCGACATCGCCCTGCTCGACGACCGCAGCGGCCCGCCGAGGCGCGATCTGTACCTGATGTTCGTCACGCGCCCCGACTGGTACCCGGCCAGTCTGCGCGGCTTCCTGGGATCACGGCGCCCGGCGCAGGCCACCAGGGTGCACACGATCCAGGTCGACGGCGCGACGTTGCTCGAGATCCACCACGTCCCCGGCGGCCCGGAAGCCGTCGCGACCTACCAGCACTGGCGCGACGAGGTCGTCACCCGACGGGTGGACCCGGCCTTCAAGGTCTGGCTCGCGGACCATCTCGACGCAGGCCGACACGTCGTCGACACGCTCCGCCGGCACACGCCCGCGGGGTTGGACGACACCGTGGCGCAGTTGCGCGCCGCGCTCCCGCCCGAGTTCCATGCGGCCCTGCCCTCACTCGTGCGCTTCATGGCACGGGAGAGCGAGGGCGACTGAGCCCGGCGCCTGGCGCGCCGAGCCCGCGTCCAGGTGCAGGTCCACGACGCGAGTGTGATCGTGCTGGGCGTGATCCCCGCCAACGGACGACTGGGCGTCGGCGCGCTCGTGCCCGAACTCGGCGCGGGCATCGAGGGCATCGAGATCGTGCTGCAGTCGGTGAGCACCACCGGCAGTCGCGTGCTGCCCGGTATGCCGGGCACGCTCGTGTTGCTGCACGAAGGGCTGTAAGGGCGCGGAGCTGCCGGGCCGGGCTCTACAGCTCTTCGGGGATCGTCACTTCGGCGGCGTCTTCACTCCCGGCGTCATCCTCCGGCGCCGCGGCCAGCAGTTGCGTGACCTCGTCCGGGACGCTCGGCGCCGCTTCCCCGAACGCGCTCAGGGTGATGTCCGTGTGGACGTTGCGCTCGAAGTCGCGATCGCCGAACGAGAAGACCATGTTCGTGTCGTAGGTGAGGTTGGTGATCGCGCCGTTGGCATCGAGCCCGACCTGCAGCGTGCCGTCGAACGTCATCACTTCGTCGCGCCGTCCGCCGGGGCCGCGGCCTCGCCGACCGCCCATGGCCAGTGTCGAGGTGCTGTCCTGATCGAGCTTGCCCGAGATGACGATGCTGCCGTCCTCGTGCTCGACCCGGGTCAACTTGCTCAGCGTCGGTGCGACTTCGGCCAGCAGCACGTGCGGTGCCCGGGCCCGGCGCAGGTCGGTCATGGCCGCCAGGCCGCGCGTCTCGCTCGGCCGTCCACTCCAGAATCGATCGGGGCCGAACCCCGGGCTGAGCGAAGTCGGCGACTCCGGTCGTTCGATGCGCTCCCATGGTCCGTCGCCCGAACGGTGCACGAGCACCCGCTCGCCACGCCACGCCTCGAGTTCGTCTCGTGTCAGGTGCAGCGGAGCATCGGTCTGGACGTGGCCGAGGATCGGCGCCTGCTCCAGCGGGTCGCGTGTTCCGGCGTCCTCCGCGCCGGCGTTGCCCCGGCGGCCACGCCGGCCGCCCCCCGGACCGCCGCCGCTGTTCGACCCGATCTGGGTGAACGTGTAACTGCTCTGCTCGCGCAAGTGAGCGACTGCCCGCTCGAGTGCCTCCCGCGCGGCATCGGCCGACGCTTCCTCGGCCGCCGCGTCCTCAGCGACCTCGGGCGTCGCGGGGACCGTATCCACTGCGGCCTCGGGGGTGACTTGCAACCAACAGGACAACAACAGCGCGACGGTCGGGAACACGGGCACTCCTCCTCCGCTGGGGAACCGAGACTGTACTCGGTGTCGTCCCGGCGGAGGAGGGTTACAGGCCCCCGTGTCCGGCTTCATCCCGGTCGGCGCGGTCTCGGGCGGCTCAGCCCCAGATGCTGTCGGTCTGCTTGCAGTTGGCGTCGCCCTGCTGACAGTTGGCGTCGCCCTGTTGGCAGTTCGAGTCGCCCTGCCAGCAGTTGTTGTCGCCGTGCGTGCACTGCGAGTCGGCCAGGCTGCAGCCCGGGTCCAGCGGCACGACCGGCGGGTAGACCGGGTCCCAGGGCCAGAACGGTTCCTGGTCGGAGCCGCTGTTGGTGCAGTCGCTGTCGGAGTGGCTGCCGAGGGTCAGGCCGATGCCGCAATCCTGGTCCGAGGCGCTGGAACCGCCGACCATCTTGCCGCAATCGAGATCGCTCTGCGGGGTGCCGAACTCGTTCGGCATGCCGCAGCTCGCATCGCCGGTGAAGCCGCCGCTGCCGTCGGTCTTACCGCAGGCCATGTCGCCGTTGCCGAACAGACCGAGCCCGGGGTTCTTGCCCATCAGACCGCAGGACGAGTCCGAAGTGAGGCCGCCCAGCCCGTTGCGCAGGGCGCAGGCGCTGTCGCCGGCGTAGCCCGTGCTCGAACCCTGGTAGACGCCGCAGTTGGGATCCAGCGGGATCGACCCACCGGGTAGCTGTCCTTCGCCGTCGCCGATGGGCAGCGCCTGGGCGCGCAGGGCATTGGCGCCCGCGCCGAGCAGCACGATGTGGCCCAGGCTCGCGGCGGCGTGCTTGAAGAACTGTCGCCGACTCGCCAGGTAGGCGCTCTGTCGCGCGCGCAGCCCTTCGAGAGCGGCGGCGTCCTGCGGGTTCGCCGGGGAATCGGGCTGCGGATCCGACGGGGGCGTCGGCGGGGACGCACCGGGTTCAGAAGGCGGACTCGGGTCGACGTTCTCGTCGGGACGGTCGTTGCGTTCGTCAGTCATGTCCTCAATCCATGTTCATGGTGCCGGCGGAGCACAGGGCCAGGTCGCCGACAGGGAATTGGGTGAGCTTGGCAAGGAACTGCGGCGCGCGACGCGCCAGGGTGAGGTACAGCCAGAGCGTGCGCTCCTGGCCGCGCCGGATCCCGACGCAGCTGGGCTCGTCGGGGTCGACGAGTTCTCCATCGGGCTTGGACAGGTACCACGGACACTGACCGCCGCAGCGGTAGCGTGCCCAGCACTTGGTGCAGTGGCTCTCGAAGGCGTCGAAGACCTTGCGGTAGTAACCGTCGACGGCGGCGTGCTCGTCGGCGTCGCCGTCGCCCTGTGCCTCGTCGCGCAGCTTGTAGGCATCCATGCCCACGTAGCGGTGACACGGGAAGACCTCGCCCTTGGGTGTCACGGCGCGCATGTTGCGCCCCACGCCGCACAGCTTGGGCACGGCGCGCGCGGGCACCGGCTGCCGCGCGATGGCCTCGTGGATCTCCTTCAGCATCGACGGGTACGCGACCCAGCGGGGCCAGTCCTCGCCGCGCACCGCCTGCTCCACGAGTTCGACCACGCGCTCGTCTTCCTCGCGGGACTTGCCGACGAGCTGATCCTCGGTGATGTCGGCGCCGCGCTTGGAGAAGGCCGTGCCGTGGTTGGAGCCGATCATGATCCGCGCGTTGCCGAGCGACTCGAAGTAGTTGCCCGCGCGCTCACCGTCGAGGTTCTCGCGGGCCAGCGTCGCGCGGATCTGCAACGGGCGCACGCCGGCGGCGTTCTGCTTGGCGAGCAGCTTCTTGACGCTCTGCTCGACCTTGGCGTGCGTGCCCTTGCCGGCGAGGTCGACGCGGTAGGCGTCGTGGCTCTCCTGGTCCCCGTCCATCGACACCATGACCGAGAACTCGTGCTCGACGAGGAAGTCCATGACCTCCTCGCTGAAGCGCGTGGCGTTCGTGGTGATCGTGAAACCCACGTTCTTGCCCAGGCGGGCAGCCTCGGTGTTGGCGTAGGCGACGGTCGAACGGATCACCTCGAAGTTCAACAGCGGCTCGCCGCCGAAGAAGGTGATGCTCAGGTCGGGGCGCGGGCCGGCGCGGCGGAAGAACTCGTCGACCGCTTCTTCGGCGTCGTTGGCCGTCATGCGCGTGCCCGGCGAGTGCCAGTCGTTGCTCACTTCGTAGCAATACGTGCACTTGAGATTGCAGCCCTGGGCCACGAGCAACATCATCGAGCGGGGATGGGTGGCCAGGAGCGTGTCGGAGAAGTGGTCGCGTTCGGCGTCACCGCCCGACTGCTCGGCGGCGAAGAAGCCGAGCTGCGACTGGAGGAAGGAGAGGTCGTGCAGCACGCCGTCGAGGACCTGGCTCCCGTAGGTGGGCAGCAGGCTCGCCACGGCTTCCTCGGTGCTGCTGCCGCCCTCGACGAGCGCCAGGAACTCGTACGTGGGCTGGTCGGTGAAGACCGTCTGCGAGGAACGCACGTCGTGCAGGACGAAGTCGCCGTGGAAGGCGAAGGCGTGGAAGGTGGGGCGCGTACCGGTCCCGCTGGATACCACTGCCATGCTGCTGCTCCCGCACGAGGCACTGCGAGCGGGAGCACGGCCCGTGCGGACCGGCATCCCGCGCTGCTCAGCTCCTCAAAGCGTCGGCGTGCGGCGGATGTGACGAGGGCCGTCGAGAAATCTTCGCTGTCGTGCGTTCGCCGACGCGGGGCCAGGCGCGTCGGGAAGCACTTCTGACCTCACCCGGCGGATGGGAGGCGCAGCGTCAGAGGCTCTCGATGCCGTTGGGGGCCACGACGTTGAAGCCGCCGGGCTTGAAGTACTTGTCGTTGAAGTTGGTCTCTCGCTTGATCAGGTGCAGGCGCACGTTGGCCCCCGGCGCGGGCACGCCGCGGTGGCCGTTCGTGTCGGCCGGCATGGGGGTGAACCACGAGTCCCAGCGGCGCTGCCAGAAGCGCGCGTAGACCAGGTCGCCGGCGGTCAGCTCGCCCTTCTCGACCTCGTCGATGCGGACCTCGGCCACCTGGACCGTCACCTGCCAGGCCCCGTCGTCGAGCTTGCGTTCGTACACCGCGAGCAGTTCGCCGGTGACGACGTCGCTGGCACGCTCGCGCAGTTCGTCCGGGCTCGCGTTGGGGATCTCGAGCGGCGGCGGGGCCGGGGCGGCGAGCGCGACGGCGGCCAGGGCGCACAGCAGGGTTCGCACGGCGTTGGTGATGCTGGTCATGGCGATCCTCGACGTGGTCATGGTTGCGCCCGGCTGGCCGGGTCACCTGGCCCGGGCGGGACGCGTGCACTCGATCGACGGAGCACACCGGTGCCCGCCGCGGTCGTTCTCTGACGGCAGGCCATGCTAACCACTTCCCGCCGGTTGTCCGGGCCGAGGGCGCGGTATGCGAAGATGCCCGCACTCGATGAGCGAAACGACGCCGACATCCGACGAGCAGCCTCCCGCGAGCGAGGCGGGGGACTCCCCGGCCGACGAGCGCACGGTGCTCGAGCGCGTGGCGGCCGGCGATCCCGCGGCCGTGCGCGAGTGTCTCGATTCCTACTCGGGGCTGGTGTGGACCATCGCCCGGCGCATGCTCGGCGCGGGCCACGACACCGAGGACGCCGTCCAGGAGATCTTCGTCGAGATCTGGCGCAGTGCGACGCGCTTCGATCGCACCAAGGGCACCGACGTGCAGTTCGTCTCGACCATCGCGCGACGCCGGGTGGTGGACCGGGTCCGGCGCCGCGGCCGCCAGCCCAAGCTGGAGCCCTTGCCCGAGCGGCTGACGTCGTCTGCACCCGGGGCGGATCGCGACGCCGTGGTGGCCGACGAGTACGCCCGTGCGCGCGAGGCCCTCGAGAGCCTGCCGCCCCAGCGCCAGCGGGTGCTGCGGATGGCACTGTTGGCCGGCGTGAGCCACCGCCAGATCGCCGAGCAGACCGGCATCCCGCTGGGCACGGTGAAGACGCACGTGCGCCGCGGGCTGATACGCATCCGCGAACTGCTCGAAGTGGACCAGGGCGGCGACCGAACGGACAAGGGTGGCGACGGAGGTTCGGGCGGCGACCGAGGCGGAGAGGAATCGCCATGACCGACGCCGAGCGCCGACTCGACGAACTGCTCGCGGCCCACGCCCTGGGTGACCTCGGTCCGGGCGAAGAGCGTGAACTCGACCTCCTGCTCGCGGAGCTGAGCGACACCGAGGCGCCCTGCTACGACGCGACGGCCGCGACGCTGTTCGTGGCACTGGCCGAACCGCTCGAGGAGATGCCGAAGGCGCTCCTGGAGCGCTTGCACGTCCTCGCGCGGGAGTTCAGCGGCGAGGCACCGTAGTCGTCGGTCGGCGTGCGCCCCGGGCCGCGATCGGACGGTCGCGATCGGACCGGTGGCGTGATGCTCCCGGCGCGAAGCCGACCGCCTGCCTAGGGAGCGAGCCCGATCAGCTTGCGGCCGGCCGCCACGGCCCGCTCGGCGGTCGCGGCCGTGGCGTCGGCGCCGACCTGTTCGAACAGCTCGGGCTGCGTCGTGAAGACCGAACCGCCCACGAGCACGCGCGGAGCAGCGTCCCGGCCGTACTCGGCGTGCAGTCGCTGCACGGCCTGACCGATGGTCCGGGCGTGGACCGGCAGCATGCCCGACAGGACCAACAGGTCGGCCTTGAACGTCCTGGCGGCCCACATGAGGTCATCGACCGGCAGGTTGGCGCCCAGGAACACCGTGCGCCAACCGTTCAGCTCGAACAGGTCGGCGATCGCGCGCGTCCCGATGTCGTGGTCGTCGCCCTCGATGGTCGCCGCCACCACGGTCTTGCCGTTGGGCGCGGCCGGCGTGGCCAGCGAGCGCAGCTGCCCCATGAGCTGCACCGTCGTGGCCGAGACGAAGTGCTCCTCCGCCACCGTGATCTCGTCCGCTTGCCACATGCGACCCAGTTCCCGTTGGACCGGCAGGCAGACCTTGGTGAGCGCGTCGGTCACGTCG
>JAJDEQ010000024.1 GCA_029259695.1 Planctomycetota bacterium | reverse complement strand
ACAGAAGGAACTGCGGTAGCCAACCCGCGCATATCAGGCTGATCGACCGTCGCGACTGGTCCTGTCGTCCAACTCTTCAACGCCTATGGCATGACATCCACCGACAGACCTTGACAGGGTCCACCCATATCACGGCGTCGTGCCACTGATCGCATTGCTCGCGCTGAAGCCGACGGGGCCGGCGGTATCCGAGATCCAATACTGGTAGTGCGTCGTTAGGCCAGGCGGCACCCCAATTGGCCAGAGCGAGCCTACTTCGACCGTGCCGAAGGGGCCGACCACGATCGGCGTGATGAGGAAGTCGGGGAACGGGAACAAGCTACCGCCCTTGAACGGGGCACTCAGCTCCGAGAGGCCAACAACCAACGTGCCGACGGCGAACGGCTTGGCCGAGTTGAGCGTGAACACGACTGGGTCACCTCCCGCCAGCATGCCGCTCGCCTCCAGCAACGGCACGCCGAAGGCACCCGCGAGTCCCTCACCGGCCGGAGACCATGGCGAAGCGTTCAGGAAGAGGATGCGCAGGGACCCGCTTCCGGGGAGTCCACCGTTCTCCTCCCCCAGGGCACCAGCGGCAAGATCTGCACGGCCATCTCCGTCAAGATCGCCGAGGAGAGCGAGCGATGCCCCGAAGTTCGCGAAGTCGCTGAAGGTGCCGTCGTTGAAACCACCCTGCGTGTCGCTGATCTTGACGTGGTCGCGGACTGTTCCGTCTCTTTGCAAGAAGAGCACATAGACCGCCCCCCGGTTGGTCCCGCCATCGTCGTCCTGGCGCGCCCCTACGACGATATCGGGGACACCATCTCCGCTGATGTCGCCAAGACCTGCGACCGACCAGCCGAACTCATCGCCGTCATCGAGATCGCCCCCGAAGCCGCCGGAACTGCTGCTGATCTTTTGGTCGGAGAGCACTTGGCTTGACGCATCCATGAAGAGCACCCAGACGGCACCTCGGAATTGGCCGTCGTCGTTGTCATTGGCCCCACCAACAACAAGATCGTTGATCCCATCCGAGTTGAGATCGCCGACAGATGCGACAGAGCTGCCGAAGGAGTCGAGTGGGTCTAGGCTGGCCGTGAGGCCGCCAGACGTCGAGCTGATCTTCTGGCTCGACTTCACGCTACCGTCGGGGTTCAGAAAGAGGAGCCACACTGCCCCGGCACCATTGGCACCGTCGTCATCCTGACGCGCCCCGACCGCCAGGTCCGTGACACCATCGCCGTCACGATCGCCAAGCGATGCCAACGAGTACCCAAACTGGTCGCTCGGATCGAGTTGGCCGGCGAAGCCGCCCTCTGTTGCGCTGACCTTCTGCTGCGATTGCACCGAGCCATCTGCCTCGAGGAAGAGAATCCAGACGGCGCCGAAGTTGTTCCCACCTCCGTCATCGTCCCGAGGAGCGCCGACGGCTAGATCTGGGATGCCGTCATCGTTCAGGTCTCCGAGCGGCGCGACGGATGCGCCGAAGTTGTCGTCGTCGAGCGGCCCGGCGAAACCGCCCACACCCTCGGCGATCTGCACGTCCGACTTCACGGTCCCGTCGGCGTTGAGGAACAGTACCCAGACGGCTCCCTCGTCCTGAAGGCCACCGTCGGTTCGTTCAGCTCCGACAGCGAGATCAACAACACCGTCTTCATCCAGGTCACCGACAACGCAGACGCTGCGCCCGAAGAAGTCCTGAGCCGCAAGCGGGCCGGTGAAGCCACCGTCCACGGCGCTGATCTTCTGCGAGGCAATGACCTCGCCAGGCACCTCCTGGCCTTGCGCGACCGGAGCGCACAGAGTGACGGTGCAGACCATAGCGACGCGCAGACGGTGCCTCATTGCCCACCTCCTAATAAGGGGGAGTTCGCTGCTCGGGGGGCTCGGACTCGGCGAGACACCCCCTGGGGTACTTCGAGCCCCTTTCGGCATGGGGCCGATCGGGTCCCCGCCACTCACCCGTCGAGGGCGCTCACCAACCCAGCCGTGGCACAGCGTTGGAGGTAGGTGACGGCTCGCTCGTTGCGGTGCCTGATGTCCAGTTCACGGGCCGGTGTCAGGTTGCGGGCCAACCGCCGCTTGACCGACTCGGCATCAGGGCCGATGACTCGGAACTCGTGCCGCGTTCGAACTCCGTCGACGACGTGCTTCAAGAGCGCCAACAAGCGCTGGTCGAGCAGACCATGGCCCACGATGTGCCAGACCACGACCTTCTTCTGCTCGCGACGCAGGCGCCGGGTGAGGTACAGCTCTGCCCGATCGTAGACCTTGTGGACGCTCTCGACCATGTACCTCAGGTGGCTCGACGTCTTCTTGTCCGACGTGGCGATGGCCATCGTGTGAAGGTGTTCAATGGCACCGTGCAGTTTGAAGAGGTGAGAGCCGCGGTCGGGATGACTCTGCGAGCTACGCTTCACCTCGTCCGCGTCGGGGGAAGTGGAGACGATCTTCCACTTCTGGGGCTGCGTGCGGTGGACGAGGTCGATCGCGCGATCGGCGAAGCGGGTGTAGTTCGTGCTGAGCCAGGAGAACCAGTCCCCTTGGGCGGCGAACAGGCACTGCTTCAGGTGGCCCCAGTCGTAGCGGATGATCGATGACCGGAACGCCTCTCTGAGGCGTCGCTCGTGGGCCCAGGCTTCGTAGTCACGATCGGTTCCCGAACGCGATCCAGGCCCCAGGGCATTGCTCCAGTAGGTGCCCTCGCCCTTGAGCAGGAGATCCCAATAGTCATCGAGCATCTCGCGGTCCGACGGGACATCGATGGCGACAGCCCAATCCCCATCGTCGTGCTGCCAGACGCCGCTCGCGGGCCGCGGGAACCCGTCGACGCCTACGTCGAGGCAGACCTGCCGACCCTGTGCATTGTCTCGGACGAAGGGCGGGCCCATCTGCTTGAGGATGTGCTTCGTCGGCGGGAGTCCGATGCCGCCGCGCTCCTCGGCGATCTCGAAGCCGGCGCCGGTGACGAGCACGTGGGCTGACTCGGGTCGGCTGACGTCGCTGGGGCGCGCTGCCTCATCGCGGGCCCAACTCGTGAAGTGCGCCAGGGTCTGGCGTGTCTTGGGCCAAGCGTTCGTCCGTTGCTTGCCCACTTTCTGTGCGTAGGCACTGACGAACGTCACGCGGGCCACGCGGTCCTCCCCCAAGACCCGGTAGAGCTCTCGTTCGGCGTCAAGGTGGTTGTATTCGATGTGTCGCCCGCGGTTCACGTCGACGACGGCCAGGAAGCGCGCCGCGTCGTCCGCTCGCGTGCTCTCCGCGACGATCTCGAGATCTTCGCGGAACGAGCCGTCAGCACGTACCCACCAGACAGCCGTCGACCCGTCGTCGCAGGGCACGGCCTTGTGCGGCTGGATCCAGCGCTCCTCCTCGGGGCGGAGGGTTCCGATCCCGAAGCCGATGGAACGGCTGACGTGCCGCCACACGTGCAAGACGAACTGACTGCTGTCGTCGACGACGATGACGTGGTTCATGGCAGCTCTGTACGACTGGGGAACTTCGAAAGCTCGAACTGCAGGCACCCGATGTCCTGGGACGGCGGAGGCTCGGCGTCCGACGCCTTCCGTTCGATCCGCAGCATCCACCCGGCGACCGACGCGGCTAGGTTGGCGATGTAGAGGCCGATCCCGTACGAGGAGACCTCCCTGTCGTCTCGTGGTTCGCTCATCTGCTGCAGACCCTCCTCGACTCGCCCGAGCGCGTCTCCGCTGGCGCGGATGTCGTAGTAGAACGAGAACCGCAGCGACAGGCTCTCGATCAGGCATTCGTCGTCGGTCGTGCAGTCGGTCACGGCGATGATCGGCGGGTGGCCCGCTTCCCCGAGTCCGTGGATGCGGTCGTTGCTGTCGAGTTCGCTGAGTGCGAAGCCGAGCAGGTGGACCTCGTCCGAGGTGAGCCGTGCGTCCTTGGGAAGGTCCTGGATGTTCCACTCACGCCGCCCCTGGCTGCGCTCGGGATCATAGGGGTCGAACAGCGTCTCGAACGCGTAGGTCTCTTGCTCGAGCGATCCACCGGATGATGCCGGCAGGTCGGGTTCGAACAGACCGTTGAGCACACGCAGGGCCTTGGGGATGCCTTCGGCGGTCTGGGCTCGCTTGAGGAGGTAGAGGGCGAAGCGGGAACCGGTCGAGCTGTCCTCGCTGTCAGCTGGAACGTCCGGGCTCTTGCTCGAACGCTCGTTGGACTGCCACGTGAGCAGTGGGTCGAGTACCTGGGCGACCTCCCAGAGGTCCAGCAGGTGCTCGTCGATTCGCTCAAGCAGACCGTGGTCGAGGACGCCCTTCACGAGGCTCCTCTGGACAACGGCACTCTCGGCGAAGCTCCGCGTGACCTCTTCGAGTCGCAGGAGCAAGCGCTCGAAGCGCGACTTCTGGGGATCGAACACCTCGTGCTGTGCATACAGCCGTGTCAAACGAACTCGCTGCTCCTTGCACCACTCCGCGATCCAGCGGCTGATCAGCACGACGTCCGGCATCAGCTGGCGCGATGATGTTGCCGGTTCCAGGTCATCACACCGCCCCGTCTGCGCTTGCCACTTCGCGAGCATCTCCCCGTACGAGCGAATGGCCTGGGACCAGAACCGACGCGAATGCCCGAAGTGGTCGTCCCGCGGCTGCGTCCCCTCGACCTCGAAGTCCATGTCGACGCCTTCGTCGATCTTCAGGTCCTTCACACTCGGCTCCCGAGTGAAGGCTTCGGTGAGCAGCCGGATGTTCGCCACCAATCGCTCGAATGGCTCCCCGAGCTTGGCGATCGTGCAGTTCGACTCTCCGAAGTCCCCGTCGCACAGGCGCTCCTGCAGGAGGTGCTCAGGGGGCTCGGGACCGATGCCGGCGGCGTGGCCGAAGAGCGTGGGCAGGGATTCGGGAAGGGGCGAGTCGAGCAGCGAACTCACGAGTTCCAGCTGGTTCTGCACTCGAACCATGCTGCCTTGAGGGAGTCCGACTTCCGCGATCATCCCGGTGATCTCGAGCACCGCATCCGGGCAGCTCAAGATGCCGAGCGCGTAGGAGCGGATGATCTCGTGGGCGAGTGCTTCGGACAGACCCGCGTTGGAAGCGTTGGCCGACCTGACGAAATCTCCCAGGGTCGAATAGAACCAGCGCACGCTCTTCCAGTTGAGGTTAAAATCGGTTTCGAAGTGCCACTTGCGGTTCCGATCGCGCCGCAGGCGCGCACAGGTGCGGATGAAGGCCAGGTTCAGCGCGCGGAGCGTCTCCAAGGACAGGGTCGGGTCACCGGCACCCAGCAGCCGCTGGGCGTGCTTCAGCCGAACGGCATGGACGGACGACTTCCTCTGGGCGAGGCGCCAGTTCACCTCTCCGTCGAAGAGCAGCTTGGCCGTGACCATCTTCACCAACGTGCTCTCGTCGGCGCCGACGCTCAGCCAGAGGTCGTTCTGTGTCTCGATCTCGGCCAGGATCAGCTTGTAGCTGTCGACGAACAGCTGATCGGGCTTGCCCTGCTGGTCGAAGACTTCCTGATTGAAGATCTTCCGGTTGGTCCAGGTCAGGATCGCGCCGACGATCTCCTCGTAGAGTTCCCGGTCGCCGAACTCACGTGCTTGACGAAGGGCCGCTTGCAGATGGCGTGCGATGTGCTTCGGGTGCTCTGCACTGCCCCGAGCCTCATCAGGGAGCTCGGCGTTGTCGGGAAAGACATTCGCCAGCAGGTCGCGGAGCTCCGCAAGCGGCCTGAGGTAGCGCGGG
>JAJDEQ010000230.1 GCA_029259695.1 Planctomycetota bacterium | reverse complement strand
TGCCCGGGCTGGCAGCACTAGTACGTGACTGTGTTCGTCTGCTGCGATCGCCAGTCCGTCTTCCAGAAGGTGGGCGGCAGCCTCTAGTGGAAAGTGTTCCTGTGGCGGACGACCGACGGCGGCGCCACCTACCAGGACTGGGGCCAGGGGCTGCCCTCCACACTCGTCTACTGCATGGCCGAAGCGGCGGACGGCAGCATGTTCTGCGGCACCGAGACGTCGGCCTACCGACGCGATCCCGGCTCGGCTTCCTGGGTCGACATCGCCGGCAACGAGGCGCCCATCACGACCTACTGGAGCTCCGAGTTCGTCGCGGCCGAGAACGTGATCCGCTTCGGCACCTACGGTCGCGGCATCTGGGACTACGCGGTCGACGCGTTCTGCGGCTACGAGGCCTACGGCCTGGGCCAGGGCGGCAGCAACGTGCTCGCCCTCGACACGACGTCCTCGACCCAGATGGGCACGACGCACGTGCTCGAGTTGTCCGGCGGGCAGCCGCTGGAGACCGGCTACCTGCTGTACGCACCGTTCTCGGCCAGCCTGCCGATCTTCGGCGGTACGCTGCTCGTCGACCCGAGCACCTACATCCTGGTGCCGATCGCCGTCGACGGCGCAGGCGAACTCGACATCTCGCTGCCGTTCCCCTCCGATCCGATCCTGGTCGACCTGCCGCTCAACTTCCAGGTGGCCCTGCGCGATCCGGGCCAGGTCGCGGGCTGGGCCCTGAGCAACGGGCTGCAGGGAGTCGTCTGTCCCTGAGGGACCCGAGGGGGAATGCGCCTTCCCCACTCCGTGCGTTTCCCCTGTAGGCTCTGAGCATCGGGGAACCGGGCTGCTCAGGGTGTACCCACGTCGCCCAAGGCGGAGGGGTGCCACCTGCGCGACAGGTCCGGCTCGATGCGACGACATCGCACGCGGGGCCAGGGGGGAGTCGTTCCTGCCCGGTGCGGTCGTAGGGACGATCGAGCGCTTCGAGTGCGTTCGACCAACCGCCATCACGGAGAGGATTCATGGACCCATTCATTGGTGAGATCGTCATGTTCGGCGGCAATTTCGCGCCTCGGGGTTGGGCGCTGTGCGACGGCCAGCTGTTGTCCATCTCGCAGTTCCAGGCGCTGTTCTCGATCCTGGGCACGACCTACGGGGGCGACGGGCGCACCACCTTCGCCCTGCCCGACCTGCGCGGGCGCGCCTCGATGCACCCGGGCTCGGGAGCCGGGCTCACGACGCGCCACCTCGGTGAGAGGGTCGGTACGGAGACCGTCACGCTCAACGTGAACGAGATCCCCGCGCACAAGCACGGCGTGCAGGCGACCAACGCCAACGGCAACCAGAACGACCCGCAGAACAACATCCTCGCGGACGAACCCGCCGCCTACAGCAACCGCAACCCGCAGGTGCTGATGAACGCCGACATGATCACGAACACCGGCGGCGGCGGGGCGCACGACAACGTGCAGCCTTGCCTGTGCGTGAACTACATCATCGCGCTCCAAGGCACCTTCCCCAGCCGCAACTGAGCCGGCCCCTGGGCGCAGGCGAACCGGGCGCGTCGAACGCGCCTCGACACCAGACTTCACGGAGAGAACCATGGACCCCTTCATCGGCGCCATCGTCATGTTCGGCGGCAACTTCGCACCGCGCGGCTGGGCGACGTGCGACGGCCAGCTGTTGCCGATCTCGAGCAACTCAGCGCTGTTCTCGATCCTGGGCACGACCTACGGAGGGGACGGGCGCACCACCTTCGCCCTGCCCGACCTGCGCGGGCGCGTCTCCATGCACCCCGGTTCAGGGCCCGGACTCACGCCACGCAAGCTGGGCCAGAAGGTCGGCTCGGAGACCGAGACGCTCACCGTGAACGAGATCCCTGCGCACAACCACGGTGTGCAGGCCACGAACGGCAACGGCAACAAGAACGACCCGCAGAACAACATCCTGGCGGACGAACCCTCTGCCTACAGCAACCGCACCCCGCAGGTGCTGATGAACGCCGACATGATCACGAACACCGGCGGCGGCGGGGCGCACAACAACGTGCAGCCCTCGCTGTGCGCGAACTACATCATCGCGCTCATCGGGACCTACCCGAGCCGCAACTGAGCACTCGCCGCGCGTGAGTTCAGCCGGCCGGACAGCGCCCGTCGTGGAGTCCCTCCACGACGGGCGCTTCCCGTTTCCAGGGCCTCGAAATGGCCTCTTGGTCCCGAATTCAAACCCCTCCGTGGATTTGCGACAGATTCTCAAGAGTTGTGCCGAGAGGGGTTGCATTTGAGAGCAAGTCTCAGATATAAAAAGCGCCCCACTTTTTGAATACGCGTCTCAATAACACCTCCCATGCGCCCCCGCACACTCGCCCCCATCGCCCTCCCCAGCCTGCTGGCCATCGCCCTGCTCGCGAGCTCGCTCGGCGCCCAGATCTCTGATCAGGCCGGCTCGCTCGACGACCTGCGCTCCGACCTCGAGACGCTCAAGGGCGCCTACGACGGCCTGCGCAGCGACCACGAGAACCTGCGCGGCGACTACCAGGCGCTGCTGCAACTCGCGCTGGAGATGCAGCAGCAGCTCGATGGCGCGCTGTCCCCCGCCGAAGTGGACGACGACTTCTTCATCCCGCGCGTGGCAACCGACTTCGCCTCCAGCGGGCTGGGCCAGTCCTTCGGGAACGTCTACACCAAGCCGTTCCTGACCCAGGCCTCCGAGAGCCTCTACATCGGCGGGTACATCGACGTCGAGTTCACCGACCCGTCGGACGACAACGACAAGTTCTTCGATCAGCACCGGCTCGTGCCGTTCATCTACGCCGACGTCTCCGACCGGGTGAAGGTGGCCGCGGAGGTGGAGATCGAGCACGGCAGCGAGGTCGAGGTCGAGTTCGCCCAGATCGACTACCTGTTCAACGACTACTTCAACTTCCGCGCCGGCATCCAGCTGCTGCCGCTGGGCAAGTTCAACGAGGTCCACGACTCGCCGATCCAGGACCTCACCGCCCGCCCCCTGGTGAACCGTTACATCATCCCCACCACGCTGCGTGACGCCGGCGTGGGCGCCTGGGGACAGATCACCGAGAACGTGAGCTACCAGGCGACGGTCACCAACGGCTTCAAGGGATTGAAGGACGACGGCACCAACGCGATCACCGCCAAGAAGGGCCTGCGTGACGCGGCGCCGCAGAAGGAGAACGACGACCTGGGCGTCGACCCCTTCGATCAGATCAACAACTCGCTCGCCTACACCGGGCGCGTGGCCTGGCAACCGGTGCTGGGCGTGGAGCTGGGTGCCTCGGCCCTGTTCGACAAGTACGACGAGGCCGGCGACAACGACCTCTCGATCTACGCCATCGACGCCACCATCGACGGCAAGGCGATCGACTGCATCCCCAACAACGTCGAGCTGCTGGGCGAAGCCGCCTGGGCCGACCTCGACCGCGACACCTTCGCCAAGGACAGCGGCGTCGCCAACGACATGTGGGGTTGCTACGGCCAGGCCAACATCCACCTCAACCCCGACTTCCTCGACGGCTGGGTGGACGAGGGCTGGGTCGAGGACGGCGCGCACTTCACGCTGGCCACGCGCTACGACTACGTGCGCCTCGACGACTACAAGGTGCACCGCGCGACGGTCGGCCTGAACTTCCGCCCGAACGAGACCAAGACGGTCTACAAGCTCGACTACCAGTTCAACCGCGACAGCGGTTCGGCCGAAGGCAACAACGACGACGGCGCCTTCCTCTTCTCGGTGGCGACCTACTTCTGATGCCCCTCGCCGACGCGCACGCGACGCTCGGCCGAGACCGCGGCCTCCTGGTCGTCGTGGCGTTGGTGGTGTTCACGCTGCTCCCGTTGCGCACGGGCCTGGCGGCAGTCGCCGACTCGAACACCCAGGTGCACCTGACCAAGAGCCAGGCCCTGGCCGCGGTGTTCCCGGACGCCGACCGGATCGTGGAGCTCAAGCACATCTTCAGCGCGAACGAACTCGCGCGCATCGAGAAGCTGAACCGCAAGCGCCTCAAGGAGGGCGGGTTCTACCTGTACGCCGGGTGGCGGGACGGTCGCCTCCTGGGCTACGCCGCCATCGTGGCCGAGGTCGGCAAGGTCAAGCCGATCACCCACATCGTGGGCGTCACCCCCGAGGGGGCGGTGGGCAACGTGGCGGTGATGATCTACCGCGAGAGCCACGGGCACGAAGTGGCCGCGCCGCGCTTCACCCAGCAGTACCGGGGGCTGACGCTCGAGGATCCGATCCGCATCAACCGGGACGTGATCCACGTCGCGGGCGCCACGCTCTCCGGGCACGCCCTGTGCCGCGGCGTGCGCAAGGCGTTGGCGGCGGTCGAAGTCGTCTTCCGCGAGCGTGACCCGGACGACCTCGAACAACTGCTGTCCGTGGCCACGGACGTGACACCCGCCCTGTCTCTGGACGCGACCGAACCCGGGTCACGCCTGCTCGACGGCGGAACCGGCGGTCCGGTGCGGCTCGTGGCCGAGCGTGAGCTGATGGGCACCGTGTGCCGCATCGACGCCTGGAGCGACGGCTCCCGAGCCGAACTCGAGACCGCCCTCGACGCCGCGCTCGACGAGGTCGCCCACTGGAACGACGTGCTCTCCAACTGGCGCGACGACACACCGCTCGCCCGACTCAACCGCACGGCCGTGGGGCAGACCGTCGTCGTGGAGCCAGACCTCGCCGACTGGCTCGTCGACGCGCGCACCTGGGTCGATGCGACGCAGGGAGCGTTCGACCCGACCGTCGGCCGACTGGTGGACGCCTGGTCGCTGCGCACCCGCACGCCCGGGCGGCCCGCCGCCGACGTCCTGGCCGCCGCCGTCGCGAACACCGGCATGGACGCGCTCGCCCTCGACCCGACCACCCTCTCGGTCACACGCCACGCCGACGTGCTGCTCGACCCCGGCGCTTCCGGCAAGGGCTTCGCCCTCGATCGCGCGGCCGGCGTGCTGCGTGAGGCGGGCGTGTCGAGCGCTCTGCTCTCGTTCCGCAGCACGCTGCTGGCCCTGGGCCCGCCCCCCGGCACCGACGGCTGGATCGTGCCGGTGGTGCACGACGGCAGCGGCGCCACGGTGCACACGCTCTCGCTGGCGCAGCGTGCGCTGTCCGTGTCCGGCGGCTCCCTGCGCGCGTTCCAGGACGCCGGCGTCGAGCGCGGCCACGTGATCGACCCGGACAGCGGCATCCCTGTGCCGGCCGCACAGCTCGCGTGGGTCACCCACGATTCGGCCGCGGCTGCCGACGCCCTCTCCACCGCGTTGCTCGTCCGCGGCGTCGTGCTGGCCCCGATCGAGAACGCCCAGGGAGCCTTCCTCGGTCACCCGGGCGACGA
>JAJDEQ010000229.1 GCA_029259695.1 Planctomycetota bacterium | reverse complement strand
GCCGCTGGTGCTGGCGCTCGACGTGAGCACGCCGCGCCCCGGGCCGATCGAAGTGCGCTTCAAGACCCGACGCGTCCCGAGCTACACCGCCGGCCAGAGCGAGACGGTGCGCGCTCCCGCCGGACGCAGCCGCGTCTACCTCTACTTCAAGACCCCCGACCTGCTGGGCCCGCTGCTGATCAAGCCGGGCACCAAGGCCGGCCGCTACGTGATCCACGCCCTCGAGGCGCGGGCGATCGTGGATCGATAGCGAGACGCAGCGCACATGGTCTTCAGCTCGCCGATCTTCCTGTTCCTGTTCCTGCCCATCGTGCTGGTGCTCTACTTCACCATCGGGCGCTGGTTCCGGAACCTCGTCCTGCTGGCCGTCAGCCTGTTCTTCTACGCCTGGGGCGAACAGGAGATCGTGCTCGTCATGCTCGCGTCCATCGCGGGCAACTTCGCCCTGGGACTCGGGCTCGAACGCTGTCGCCTGTCCGCGCTCGCCCGGACGGGGAGCGAGGACACGGCGGCACCCATCCCCGGACGGCGCGCCAAGCTGCTGGTCGCCGTCGCGGTCGTGTTCAACCTCGGGCTGCTGGTGGCCTTCAAGTACGCCAACTGGATCTGGGATCTCGGCAGTCGCACGCTGCTCTCGCTGGGGTTGAGCGAGACGCCGCTGCCCCCCATCGGACGGGCGGTCACGCCGTTGCTGCAACCGCTCGGCCTGCTCGACGGGCCGCTGGCCGACGACTGGCACATCCGTCTGCCGATCGGCATCTCGTTCTTCACGTTCCAGGCCATGTCCTACGTGATCGACGTCTACCGCCGGGACGGCCCCGCGCAGCGCAACCCGATCAACTTCGCGGTCTACATCGCGCTGTTCCCGCAACTCATCGCCGGGCCCATCGTGCGCTACCGCGACATCGCGGTGCAGATCGCACACCGGATCGTCGACCGCGAGGGCTTCGCCCACGGCATCCGCCGTTTCACCGTGGGCCTGGGCAAGAAGATGCTCGTAGCCAACGTGGCCGCCGTGGCCTCGGACGCCATCTTCGCCCTGCCCGAGGGGCAGATCGACGCTCCCACCGCGTGGCTCGGCATCGTCTGCTACGCGATCCAGATCTACTTCGACTTCTCCGGCTACTCGGACATGGCCATCGGCCTGGGCCGCATGTTCGGCTTCCACTTCCTGGAGAACTTCAACTACCCCTACATCTCCCAGTCGATCACCGAGTTCTGGCGCCGCTGGCACATCTCGCTCTCGAGTTGGTTCCGCGACTACCTCTACATCCCCCTCGGCGGCAACCGCGGCGGTCCGCTGCGCACCTACGCCAACCTCGTGATCGTGTTCTTCCTGTGCGGACTGTGGCACGGGGCGAGCGGGAGCTTCGTGTTCTGGGGGTTGTTCCACGGCGCCTTCCTGGTCATCGAACGGATCGGACTGAAGCGCGTGCTGGAGCGGGCGCCGCGCGTGGTGCGGCACGTCTACCTGCTCGTGGTCGTGCTCGTCGGCTGGGTCTTCTTCAACGCCCGCGACCTCGACTTCGCCTTCCATTTCCTGGGTGCCATGGCGGGCTTCGCCCCCGAAGACGCCGGCAGCGTGCACCACGCCGGCCTCTACCTGGACTCGCTGGTGGCGACGGCGCTGGTCGCCGGCACGATCGGCGCCATGCCGTGGTTGCCGCGCCTGCTCGCCTGGCGCGCAGACCTCGGCTCGGGCGTCACGCGGCTGGGGCTGGACGCGGCCGGGCTGGTGCTGACCCTGGCCGTGCTCCTGCTCTCGGCCATGGAGATGACGGCGAGCAGCTACAACCCGTTCATCTACTTCCGCTTCTGATGCCCTTCGATCCCGAGACGATCCGCGCCGACTTTCCGCTGCTGCAACGCAGCATCCGCGGCGTTCCCCTGGCGTACCTGGACAACGCGGCGACGACGCACAAGCCGGCGGCGGTCCTGGCCGCGATCGACGAGCTGTACCGCCACCACAACGCCAACGTGCACCGCGGCGCCCACACCCTGAGCATCGAAGCCACCGAGGCCTACGAGCACGCACGCCGCATCGTCCAGCGCTGCCTCGGCGCCGAAGACCCCAGCGAGATCGTCTGGCAGCACGGCGCCACCGACGGACTCAACCTGCTCGCGCACGGACTGGGCGAGACGCGCCTCGGCCCCGGCGACGAGGTACTCGTGACGGCGCTCGAGCACCACAGCAACCTGCTGCCGTGGCAAGCCGCCGCGCGCCGCGCCGGTGCGCACCTGCGCATCGCCCCGATCGACGCCCACGGCGTCCCCAGCCCGGACGGATTCGCCGCCGCCCTCGGCCCCCGCACCCGCGTGGTGGCCATGCCCCACGTCTCCAACGCCCTGGGCACGCTCGTGCCCGTCGCCGAGTTCGCGGCCCGAGCCCACGCCCACGACGCCGTGGTCGTGGTGGACGGCTGCCAGGCGGTGCCCCACCTCCCGGTGGACGTCGCCGCGCTCGGGTGCGATGCCTACGTGTTCTCCGGTCACAAGACCTACGGCCCCACGGGCATCGGCGTGCTCTGGGCGCGGCGCGCACTGCTCGACGAGTTGCCTCCCTACCAGACCGGCGGAGAGATGATCCGCTCGGTCAGCTTCGAAGCGGCCGAGTGGGCCGATCCACCGCTCAAGTTCGAGGCGGGGACGCCTCACGTAGCCGGCGCCATCGGCCTCGGTGCGGCGCTCGCCTACCTCGCCACGCTCGACCGCAGCGCCGTGGCGGACCACGAGCAGGCACTCGTCTCCCGTGCCGCGCGGGAGCTGGCGCGACTCGAGGGTGTGCGCGTCGTCGGCCCGCAGCAGGGTCGCGTGGGCGTGGTGTCCTTCACCGTCGCCGGGGCGTCACCCCACGACGTGGCCACCCTGCTCGATCAACACGGCATCGCCGTGCGCAGCGGACACCACTGCGCCGAGCCGCTCATGGGCAGACTCGGCCTGACGGGCACGGTGCGCGCGTCGTTCGCCCTCTACAACACGCACGCGGAAGTCACCCGCCTGGTCAACGCCGTGCGCGACGCGGCCGCCATGCTCGGCTGAGACCCGGGTCAGCCCCCCGTGGGGTGCGGGCTGTCGGCGACCGTGGAGTGCTTGTCGATCGGCACCGGGTTGAACTGCTCGTCGACCGCCACCATCGTCACCTGTGCCTCTGTGACGGGCACACACGTGTCGCGCCGCCCCCGCCGCTCGGCCCACACGCACACGCGGATGCGGATCGACGTCCTGCCGATGCTGAGCGTCTCGGTGAAGATCGAGACGAGATCGCCCACGAAGATCGGCTTGTGGAACTCGATCTTGTCCATCGCCACCGTCACCACGTTGCCGGGGTGGTGCGTGTGCGCCTCGATGGCCGCCGCCAGGTCGATCTCGGAGAGGATCGTGCCGCCGAAGATCGTGCCCATGATGTTGGCGTCCTGGGGCCGCATGATGCGGCGGATCGTCGGCAGACGTTCGGCGGGGAAGCTGGGCTGGGAAGACAAGGGGCGCGCTCCGCGTGGAATCGGGGTCCGGGGAATCGGGCGCGGGACCGGAAGCCGGCCCGTGCCGCCCCCTTCTGTAGCCCCCGGACTGCAACCGACGCAATGCACCACGTGCACGAACACATCAGGTCGGGGCCTCGAGGCGCGTCCGAGGGCTCGGCGTGCTCGGATCCGTTCGCTGTGAGAGAATCGTCGCCCGTGACCCATCCCCCCCCCCACGTCCCCCTCGGCGCGGCCCGCCGCGGCCTGACCGCCGCCCTGGCACTCGCCGTCTCCGCCCCCCTGCTGTGGGGCCTCGCGCTGCCCGGGACCGGCGCCGGTGCCGACGACCGAGCAGCTCCCGCAGCGCTCGCTGCGGCCGATCCGCAACCGCTCGAGGTGGGCGCGCCCTTCCCGGCGCTCGAACTCCCGACGATCCAGGGCGACCAGCGGGTGTCGCTCGAGGCCTTCGCCGGGCGCAAGGTCCTGCTGCTCGAGTTCGCCTCCTGGTGAGCGGGCTGCCGCCGCCACGTGCCGGTCTGGCACGAGCTCACCCGCGCGGCCCGTGAGTCGGGTCGCCTGACCGTGGTCGGCCTGGTGCAGGAGCAGCACCCCCGACGTGCGCGCCTGTTCGCCCAGTGGAAGCACTTCGACTGGCCGATCCTCTGGGATCCCTTCAACCTCACCGGTTCGGGTGTCGTGCCGCGCGCCATCCTGATCGACGAGCACGGCGTGGTGCGCTCGCTGCGCGCCGACCCGGACACGCTCGCACGCGACTTCCTCGACGTGGACTTCGCCGCACCCGCCGGAGCGACACTCGACTCCGGGACGAGTCCCGCGGACGCGACCGCCTCCCTGGCATCGAGCGGGCCGCCCGACGGCGATCCACGGGCCGCCGCCCTGGCCGAGCTGCTGTTCTCGCCCACCACGCGCGCCGGGGGCGACGCGCTCGACGACGCAGTCACCGACCTGCTGCGACACACCGCGACCCACCCGCAAGACGCTCCCGCCTGGTTCCAACTCGGCGTGGCGCGGCGCATGCGCTTCGACTCGCACCGTCCCTCCCCGGGCGACTTCCAGGGAGCGCTCGACGCCTGGGCCCGGGCGCTGGCGCTGAATCCCGCCCAGTACATCTGGCGCCGGCGCATCCAGCAGTACGGTCCGCGGCTGGACAAGCCCTACCCCTTCTACGACTGGATCGACACCGCCCAGGGCGAGATCACCGCCCGGGGCGAGACCCCGCTCGTACTCGAGGTGACACTGACCGGCGCCGAGCGGGCCCGGCCCCGGCGCGAGACCCTGGCCGCCTCCGCCCAGGGGACGCCGACGAACCCGGACCCCGAGGCCGGCGTCCCGCAGGACCTGACGCCGCTGATCGACGTGGAGAGCGCCGTGGCCTTCGACACCAGCGGCGGACGACCGGTGGCGCGGGTGCACGTCAGCTTGCGCCCGCGAGCGGCAGCCGGCGGCCACTGGAACAACGAAGCCGAGCCCCTGCGCATCTGGATCGGCGGGCCCGGTGCAACCGAGGAACTGGTCCCCGAGCGCCGACTGCTCGAGCACCCCAACGCTCCCGTCGACGTGAGTGACGAGACGCGCCACCTGGACTTCGAACTCGAGATCGCCCCCGCGCGCCTGGCGGCGGCCACGGCCGACGCGCCCCTGGCCCTGCCCGCCTACGCCCTCTTCAACGCTTGCAGCGACGACGACGGCACCTGTCGCTTCCTGCGCCGGGACTTCACCATCTCCCTGAGCCCATGAACCGTCGCTGAGAGAGGAACGAGCATGTTCCCACGCCGCCTTGCCCCGCCCCGCAGGACACGACTCCGTCTGCACGCGGTCGCCGCACTCGTTGCCCTGGCGCTCGTGCCCCCCGCGATCCGCGCGCTGCCCACCCCCTTCCCCGCCGCGGACGAGACGGACGAACAGCGGCCGCGCACGATTCCCACCGACTCGGTCTGGGACTACCTCGCGGAGCGCTACGACGCCGACGGCGACGGTCGCGTGACGCGCGCCGAGTACGACCGCTCCGAACAGAGCTTCGCGCGCCTCGATCGGGACGAGGACGGCGTGCTGACCGCCCCCGAGTTCGCCGTCGACGCGGGCGGCGGGATGAACATGCAGCGCATGCTGGCGATGATGGAAGAGCGCCTGGCCACCAGGCTCATGGCCGACGCCTTCGCCGCCGACGAACAACGGGACGAGCTGCGCCGGGCCGAGATCGGCGAGTCCTTCGCACGCATGGACGGTGACGGCGACGGCGTGCTGACCCGGGACGAGCTCGACGGCGACCGCGAGCAGAACGCCCGCCCCCGGCTCGACGGGATGTTGTCGATGGCCCTGGACGGCCGGTCGACCTTCGACGTGATCTCGGCCCAGGCCGATGCCGACGGCGACGGGCGGCTCAGCGCGGACGAACTGCTCACGTGGTTCGACGCGACCGACAGCAACGGCGACGGCATCTGGAGCATGCAGGCCGCTGCGTCGTCCGCTCCCGTGGCCGGCCGGGGCCGCGTGGGGCGCGGCGGACGCGACCAGCCGGGCCGCGGTCGAGGCGGCCGCGAACAGGGCGGCGCCGAGCCGGGCGACAGCGACGGCACCCGACCGGGCCGGCGAGGCGACGCGCCGGGCGGACCCCGCGACGCGGCGCGGACCCGCGAACCGGGTGACCTCACCGGGCAGATCGCACCCGACTTCAGCCTCGCACCACTGCACGGCGGCGACCGTGTCACGCTGTCCTCGTATGCCGGCAAGAAACCCGTGGCGCTGATCTTCGGGAGCTACACCTGACCCCCCTTCCGCCGTTCAGCCGGTCGGCTGAAGGAACTCTGGAGCAGCTACGCGGACGACGTGCAGTTCTTCGTGGTCTACATCCGCGAGGCCCATCCCATCGACGGGGCCTCGCCGCTCGGCGGCAACGGCATGCCGATCGTGGAAGAGCCCGCCACCGAAGACGAGCGCCAGGAGGTCGCCGCAGTGTGCATGACCGCCCTCGCCCTGGAGCCCATGCCCGCGTTGATCGACGGCATCGACAACAAGGTCGGCGAGGCCTACCGGGCCCACCCCGACCGCCTCTACCTCGTGGGCAAGGACGGCAGCATCGCCTACCAGGGCGGGCCGGGACCGTTCGGCTTCGACCCGGAAGAGCTCGACGCCGCG
>JAJDEQ010000228.1 GCA_029259695.1 Planctomycetota bacterium | reverse complement strand
GCACCGGGCCGGTGGTCGAGATCGCCGGCGCCCTGGGGGTCGCGTTCCTCGTGTGGTGGGGCGGCATGCAGGTGATCGAGGGCGCCTGGCAGGCGACCGGCTTCATGGCCATCATCTTCATCCTGGTGCGCCTGGTGGGTTCGCTGCGACGCCTGGGGGAGACCAGCACCAAGATCCAGACAGGGTTGGCCGCCGCCGATCGCGTGGGGACGATCCTCTACCAGCAGACCGAGGTCGCCGAGACGCCCGATGCCGTGCCCATGCGGGGCGTCGAGCAGGGCATCTCGTTCCGCGGCGTGTGCTTCAGCTACGACGCCGAGCACCCGGTGCTCGAGGACATCTCGTTCGACCTGCCCAAGGGCAAGACGCTGGCCATCGTGGGCCCGACCGGCTCGGGCAAGTCCACCATCGGCGACCTGCTCCCGCGCTTCTTCGACGCCGATGCCGGGCAGATCCTGATCGACGGCCACGACGTGCGCGAGTACACCCTCGAGTCGCTGCGCACACACATCGCCATGGTGACCCAGGACACGATCCTGTTCCGTGACACGATCTCGGCCAACATCGCGTACGCGCTGCCGGACACCCCGCGCGAGAAGATCGTCGCCGCGGCCCGCGCGGCTCACGCGCACGACTTCATCGAACGCCTCCCCAACGGTTACGACACGCTCGTGGGTGAGCGCGGCCTGACGCTGTCCGGCGGCGAGCGGCAGCGCATCGCCATCGCCCGGGCGCTGCTGCGCGACGCCCCGATCCTGGTCCTCGACGAAGCCACCAGCGCGCTCGATTCGCAGTCGGAGGTCATCGTGCAGGAAGCACTCGAGGAGCTGCGCCGCGGCCGCACGACGATCACCATCGCCCACCGACTGTCCACCGTGAAGGACGCCGACATGACCCTGGTCATCGCCGACGGGCGCATCGCCGAGAGCGGTGTGCACGCGGAGTTGCTCGCCAGCGGCGGACTGTACGCCGAGGCCTACTCGACCCAGACGCGGCACTAGCCCGGACTTCTCACCAGCTCCTGCTGCGGGCCCTCAACCCTCGCGCTGCACGCGCTCCACGAGCGCCTTGATCGTCTCGACGTCCGGGAGCTGGTCCGGCAACGCGTCCGGTTCCCCCGGCGGCGGCTGCACACCCGCCGCGCTCGACACCGCCGCGACCACCAGCGCCGCGTGTCGTCGATCGCGAACGCTCGCTCCCCCGGACATCCAACGGGACAGCTCGTCGAACTCCTTCGCGATCGCCCTCACGACCGTCCGGTCACCGAGCCGCAGCAACATCGCGGCCGCCAACAGGCGCTTGCCCGGCGCGGCGGAGGACAGGTCGAGACGGTACTTGCGTTCGAGCCCGTCGAGCACGTCCAGGTCGTCGTCGAGCAGGTTCGACACCGGTTCGATACGCCAGGTGGGATCGCCGTACAGCAGGTGGTGGGCCCACAACAGACCGTCGAGCCCGTGACTCTCCACCAGGCCGTCGCGCGCACGCTCCATGGCGCCGCCGATCGAACCGCCGTCACCCAATGCACGGTAGAAGCCGGTGGCGAAGCGTCGCGCCACCTCGTCGCGCACGTCCCACAGCGTGCCGACGACATGACGCGTGCCCGACATCAGGAAAGCCGACGCCAGTCCGGTGACCCCCGACAGCGGGTCGCGTCGCGCCGACAGCGTGATCGCCGCCCCGGCGGAGCCGCAGCCGTTCAGGAACACGAGCCCGGGAAAATCCACTCGCCCGCGCAACTGCCGCAACAACTCCACCGAGAAGGGGCCGTCCGACAGGCGCAGGTGCGGCTTGCCGTAGGCCTCGGCGTGACCCGCGTAGTGCAGGATGTCGTGACGCGACAGGGCGTCGCGCAGGGCACGTGTGGTCACGTCACCCACCAACAGGGTCACCTCGCCGATGATCGGCGCGTCCTCGAGGATCGCCATGACCTCGTCGGCCTCCTCGCGCGCCGCCGGCAGGTCCCCCGACGGGTCGGCCACGATCAGCGCCGAGAGCGGCGGACGCATGGTGCGCTGGAGCGCCGCCTGGCCACCCTGGGCCTCGGAGGTGACCAAGCGCCCGATGCGGAAGCGCCGTCCCAGGAAGCCGTCCCCGTCGTGCAGCAGTTCCCAGGGAATGCCGAGCAGCGGCGTGTCGAGATGGAGCACGAGGTTGCGCCCCCCGGCCTCGGCCAGCTTCTCCTTGAGGAACGCGGGCAGCAGGTCCACGTAGATCGCCTGGCCGGCGGCGATGAGTTCGTCGAGCAGTCCGCTGCGCCCGGCATTGGCGCGAGCGAGGATGGCCAGGATCTCTCCGGCCCGGTCGGCCACCAGCCCGGAGTGGAACGGGCAGGTGCGCGTCGTCTTCACGGTGCTCTCGAGCACCGAGCCCTCCTTGAAGGGCGTGACCCGGATCGTGTCCTCCGACTGGAGCAACACCTGCAGGGTCATCTTCTGGTCGAGGGGCCGCATGCCGCCCATTTCAACCAATCGGGGCGGCGCCGTCTCCCGTCAGGGAAGCAGCGCGAAGGCAGCGTCCGGTTGTGCCACCACGCCGGGGATCACCGCCAGCTCGCCGCTCTGGAGATCGAGGCGGAAGACCCGTCGATCGGGGCTGCCGAGCAGGATCGCGACGCCCTCGCCGCCCGACACGAGGCGTGTCACGGCGGGCAGCTCCCGGGTCGTGACCAGGGGGTCGATCGTCCCGGAGGGGGTCAGCAGGTCCACGCGCGCGATGCCGTCGACCTCGCGCAGCAGCACGGCGCCGGCGCCGTGGGGCGCCGCGTCCAGCCAACGCCCTTCGCCGGTCAGGGTCGCCAGCGGCAGGCCGTCCTGGACCCGCTGCAGCGGACCGCCGTCGGCGGGCACCACGATCAACTGCTCGCTCGCCGGGGCCCCCGGGGCTCCGTCTTGCAGCGCGACGAGCCTCAGCGGTGCCACGTCGAGGGTGTGCCGCGCCATCACCCCGGTGTCGAGGTCGAGCACGCTCAGGGCGCCCGTGCGGCCCAGGCTGCGGGAGGTCAGGGTGTAGAGTCGCCGCCCCACCACGACCATGTCGGCAATGGCGTTGTCGCCCACCATGCCCACGGTGCGCGACATGCGCAGCTCCCGCGAGGCCAGGTCGATCTCGCGCACCACGAGATCGTCGGCGGCAGCGAAAGCGGTCAGGCCGTCGTCGGTCACGGCCCAGCGGCGCCCGGGGACGTCGGCGCCCATGGGCTCGAGCTTGAGCGTGGTGAGCTCGGTGCGCGCACCGCTCTCCACGAACATCACCTCGGCCGCGGGCGTGAAGGGTTCGTCCTGGGGTCGCGCGAGG